>DASREK010000191.1:0-13402 GCA_035652135.1 Bryobacterales bacterium
GCGGCGGCCAAGCTGGATTTCGATGGATTGGAGCCGGTCGAGCAATTGGATCGGAAATAGTTCCGTCTCCGCTTCGATCACCGCGTTCAAGAACCATGGCTGCCCGCCCACGCCCACCGGCTCTGTCTCGTAGATCGAGGACACGCGCTTCACCTCGACTCCGCCCCCGGGCAAAGCCTCAATCGCCTGCCTCAGGTGGTCCATCCGGTCGCCGAGATTCGATCCCAAGGAGAGGTAAATCGTATTCAAGGACAAATGTCAGACTGACATCGCCAGATTACATCGAAGCGCCGGCCCCTGCAACGCCCTGCCGGCGCCTGGCGGCCGGATTGAGGTGGAACTATCCGGAGTCTCCGGACTCAATTCGGTTGGTTCGATGCCGCAAACGCAGCCCGTTTCGCAGCTTGCTGCCGGTCATGTGCCGGCAGGCCGCGCCGAAGCGGTCACGCTCGCACAGAGCTGCTCGCCGTTCGGCTGTCCGGCGGCGTCCATCATCGGAAGCGCCGCCTGCGGCGCCTCAATCCGGGCCAGGGCCGCTAGAATCTTTGCCGCCCAGCGATATACATTGTTGTCCGCCACGACGGCCCGCATCCGCCGCATGCGCTTCCTTCGCTCCTCCGGCGGCATTTCGAGCGCCCTCCGGATCGCTTCCGCGCAGCTATCCAGATCGAACGGGTTTACCAAAATCGCATCCGTAAGCTCGCGGGCGGCCCCTGTGAACTCGCTCAAGATCAGCATCCCATTTTCATCGAACCGGCTCGCCGCGTACTCCTTCGCCACCAGATTCATCCCGTCGTGCAGGGAGCTGACCATGCAGAAATCCGCCAGCCGGTGCAGCGCCATCATCTGCACCGGTCCCAGATGCGTCTTCAAAAAAAGGATCGGACGCCACGCGCCCGAGCTCCACTTGGCGTTGATCTCCGATACCAGCGCCTCGATTTCGTCCCCCAGCTTTTTGTATTCCGGCGCCCGCAAGCGGCTCGGCACGCCGATTTGAACAAACACCAGTTTCCCCCGGTACTCCGGGCAGCGTTCGAGGAATAGATCCAGCGAGCACAGCCGTTCCGGGATCCCCTTCGTATAATCGATGCGGTCGATTCCCAAGCCGATCCGCATCGCGCCCAAATCCAGCGCCCGCCGCCAGTGTGCCATCTCGCCATCCACCGCCGCCCCCGCCGCCGCCGAGGCGTGCTCCGCAAAATCGATGCTGATGGGAAAAGGGCGCACCACCGTCACCTTGCCGCGCAGAGTGACTTCGTAGCGCTCCTGATCGACCCTGGCTTCGATCGCCCGGTCCACCGTATCGAGAAAATTCTGGCAGTGATAGCGCAGGTGGAAACCCAGCAGGTCGTTCCCCAGCAGCCCGTCCAGCAAATCCTCCTTCCACGGAAAGGCGCGAAACGTCTCGCGGTTCGGCCACGGAATGTGCCAGAACTGCGCCACAACCAGGCTTGGATTGCGGTTCTTCAAAAGGCGGGGCAGCAAACCGAGATGGTAGTCCTGAATGAAAACAAACGCCGGGTCGCCGCCGGCTTCCTCCAGAACGGCGTGCGCGAAAATTTCGTTCACGCGCCGGTAGGCTTCCCAGTGCTCACGGTGGAAAATCGGACGCCGGAAGGCGATGTGGCACAACGGCCACAGGCCCCCGTTCGCTAGGCCGTAGTAGTATCCATTTTCCAGCTCTTTGCTCAGCCACACGCGGCGCAGCGTGTATAGAGGGGCGTCGGGCGGCACGGGCGTGCGGCCCATCGCCCCCGGCGCGTGCCGGTCGGCGTCCCCGCTTCCGTGCGCCACCCAGACCCCGCCGCAAGCCCGCATCAGCGGATCGAGCGCCGTCGCCATCCCGCTGGCCGGTTGCAGACACTCAATTCGGCCCCCCTGGTACTGGTGAATGTAGGGCTCGCGATTCGATACCACAATCAGCTTGTAGTCGCGAAACTTTTCCCGGGCGAACTCTTGCAATGCTTGTCTGGACCACATAATTAAAGCTATTTAATGAACAACCGTTAATAATCGCAGAGTTTGTAGGCAAAGTCCAGCTTTTTGTGATCCGCTTCACAACGGGGCCCCGCCGCGTTGGATTGTCCCCCCTCGAAATCGTGGCCGAACGTGGGCAAGCGGCGAGCAAAAAGGGGGACAGGCTCTACTG
The DNA here is from genome assembly GCA_035652135.1 of Bryobacterales bacterium. Taxonomy (GTDB): domain Bacteria; phylum Acidobacteriota; class Terriglobia; order Bryobacterales; family JACQDG01; genus DASREK01. Next base: position 2,150 of record DASREK010000191.1, read on the forward strand.
GGAATCGAAGTCCAGCGCCGCCGTAAAGCCTCGTGGCGCGACCTTGAAGTAAGTAAAGGCCCGCTGGGTGCCGATTCGGCCGCGCGGCGTGCGGTCCAGAAATCCGAGTTGAATCAGGTAGGGTTCGTACACTTCCTCAATCGTGTTGGCATCCTCGCCGATCGACGCCGCAATCGTATTCAGTCCGACCGGCCCGCCGGAATACTTCTCCAGAATCGTCCGCATGACTTTCTGGTCGATCTCATCCAGGCCGAAGCTATCCACCTCGAGCATGTCCAAGGCTGCCCGCGCCACATCCGACGTGATGCGGCCGTCGGCGCGCACTTCGGCATAATCCCGCACGCGCCGCAGCAGGCGGTTGGCGATGCGGGGCGTCCCCCGGCTGCGCCGCGCGATTTCCTCCGATCCGGCTTCATCGATTTCTACGCCCAGCATTTTCGCCGACCGCCGCACTACGGCCTGCAAATCCGCCAGCTCGTAAGGATTCAGCCGCAGCACCAGCCCGAATCGGCTCCGCAGCGGCGCGCTGACCAGGCCGGCTCGCGTCGTGGCCCCAATGGCCGTGAAGCGCGGGAGCGGGATGGAATGCGTGCGTGCTCCCGGACCGCCGCCTAGCATCAGATCCACGCGGTAGTCTTCGAGCGCCGAGTAGAGCATCTCCTCGATGTCCGGCATCAGGCGGTGGATCTCGTCCACGAAAAACACCTGCCGGGGCTGGATCGCCGTCAGCACGCCTGTCAGGTCGAGCTTCCTTTGCAGCACGGGGCCGGAAGTCTGGTCCATTTTCACGCCCAATTCGGCCGCCACAATGGCCGCCAGCGTCGTTTTTCCCAGGCCCGGCGGCCCGTAGAGCAAAACGTGGTCCATCGCCTCGCCGCGCGCCTTGGCCGCCTGGATCGCAATATCCAGATTTTCTTTCAAATTCCGCTGCCCAATGAAATCCGCCAGCGTCCGCGGGCGCAGGGAAGCCTCGAACTGCCGCTCTTCCTCCTGGATGTCTGCGGAGATGATTCGACGGTCAGCCATCTCGGACTATTTCATCACAATCCGGGGCGAGCCCGTGCAGTTAAACCCCAGGCGCAGGTTCCGCCCGCTCCGAACACGCCGAAGATTTTTGCAGGGATTGCATGTGCAGGGAGAGATCCCCGGGAGTTAGCCGGCCGCCAGCTTGAGCGCCGCCCGGAACAGCGGCTCGAACTCTGCGGGCGCGCCGTTCTGCCGGGCTCTTTGCACGGCGCTTTGGGCGGCAGCGCGCGCGCAGCCCAGGTTCAGCAAGGCGGAAATCACATCCTCCTCGAGGCTCGAGCGAGCCGGCGCAAACCCGGCGGCCGCGGCCGCAAAATCCATTTTCTCGCGAAGCTCCAGTACGAGCCGCTCCCCGGTTTTCCGTCCCACGCCAGGCACGTGCACGAGCCGCTGCACGTCGCCCGCCCGGATTGCCGCAATCAGCTCGTCGGCTTGAAGGCCCGATAGCAGAGTGATGGCAAGTCGCGGCCCGATGCCGCTCACGCTGATCAGTCTCTCAAACAGCATCTTCTCCTTCTCGGTCAAAAAGCCGTAGAGAGCCAGCGTGTCCTCGCGGACGTGCGTGTAGACAAACAGCTCCGCTTCCGCGCCTCGATCCGGAAGCTCCGAGAAAGTGGATACCGGGATGTTGACGCTGTAGCCCACCCCATTGACGTCCACCACGACCTGATTCGGGCTCTTCACAATTAGCCGTCCCCGCAGAAACGCGATCATGCCAGCCGTTCTCCCCTTTCCAGAAATGGAATACCCTATGAAAGCACAAACGCGCCTCGCTAGAGACAGCCCGCGATCGCAGCAGCTTTACGGCTCTGCCTCAGCGTCAGATTGAAAAGAGCAACAGAGAGGACCGGAAGTCCCGGTGCGCAGGAGTTGCTTCTCGACACGGTGCCGCTGATCGAAATGGATGTCAAAGGCGCTACGGCGCGGGCGCTGGGCGCGCCACGGCCTGGATCGTAGTGACCGGGACCTGCGCCAAGACCTGCCCTGATCCCGCTCCGCCCTCCTCTGCCGCGATCGCTAGGCCACGCGGTACGTGGCGACGCCTTCTTCGTTCAGATCGATGCCCAGTCCCGGGGCGTCGGGAATATCGAGATAGCCCTCCCGGGCGGCGAATTTCTGCCTGGTAATGAAATCCCGCAAAGTGGTTTCCTCTTCCACGACAAACTCGGCGATGAAAGAGTTGGGAATCGAATTTAAAAAGTGCAGCGCCGCCGCCACGTTGATGTACGTCGTGAAGCCGTGGTTTACCACCGGCAGCCCGCGATCCACCGCCAGGCTTGCCACCTTCATAGCCTCAGTGAATCCGCCCACCCGTGTAAGATCGACCTGCACCACGTCGATGCGCCCGCGGTCCATCAGGTCGAGGAACGAGAGCCGGTTGCTCTCTTCTTCGCCTGCCGCAATGCGGATATCGGTCGCCTCGGAAAGCTTGCGATACCCTTCGTAGTCGTCGGGCAGCAGCGGCTCTTCCAGCCAGAAAATATCGTAATCGGCAAAAGCCCGGGCGCGCTGGATCGCGGTTTTGGCGTCCCAAACCAGGCCGGCGTCGATCATCAGGTCGGCCTCATCCCCCAGGCCGCGCCGCGCTTCGCGCACCAGCGCAATGTCGGTCTTCTCATCGCGGCCCATCGGATCCCAGCCGAATTTGACGGCCGTGAAACCACGGTCCCGGAAGCGGCGCGCCAATTCCCCGGTGGCCTTCGGAGTGGGGCCGAAAAGAGAACTGGCGTAGGGGCGTATGCGCTTGTGAAACCCGCCGCCGAGCAGCTTCCAGATCGGCTGTCCGAGCGCTTTGCCTTTGATGTCCCACAGCGCGATGTCGATTCCGCTCATCGCGTGCAGACCCGCGCCCCGCCGCCCGCCGTAGATGTTCTTGCGGTACATCTTGTACCACAAATACTCGGTCTGGAACGGATCCTCGCCGATCAGCAGCTCGCGCAGGCCGCAAGCCGTGGTATGCGAGAATGGCCCTTCGATCGCGCCCTTGACGGCGAGGGGCGCCGAATCCACCTCGCCGATGCCGGTGATTCCGGCGTCCGTCGTCACCTTGACGATAAGGGCGTCCTGGCCGCTGTCACACTGTTCCTTCACTTGCGGCAGCCGCAAATAAATTGCTTCCACGTCCGTGATTTTCATAAGAGGCGCATCCGGCCTTTTCTCCTCCGCTTGGGCCGGGAATCGGCTCGACACCGTCCTCCGCCGCGTTGCCGGCCGCCTCGCTTGCGGCTATGCTTATCCGCTGCGCTGCTCTGTCGGGGATCCCGCAGGCGTGCTCCATAGTTTGACACAACACGGATTGCTGCTGCGCAAAGAGCATGCGTCCCCCGGCGCGGGCGCCTGGCCCGAGAGCAGGGATACCTGAGCCGTGTCCGGCCGTTACCCGCTGCCTTCCGTTCACGGTCGGGCAGGTCTCTCGTTCACCAAGCCGGAACCCGCTTCGGCAATTTTGAAAAGGGAAAATCTTTGATGGGCGATGGAACGTGCGGCCGCCCTGCGGCTTTGGGCCTGTGCCGCGCTGTTTTCCGCGTGCTGAAAGCCGGTCCGCGGAAGACCGTTTCCCGGGTGTGGCCGCTCAGTCGTCCAGCTTCTCGTGCGTTTGATGATCGAGGCGGCCCACCGACTTCAACCGGTTGTACAGCCGCTCCACCTCTTCTTCGTCCTCGGGCCGCAGTACGCGGTAACGGGGAGGGGAAAGAACCTCTTCACTCGCGGCAGGCGTCGGCCGCTCGCCCCAGTATTGTTTATAAGGAACGCCGTCGATGCGCGCGCCGCGCGCCAGCCGCCGCATCTGCCGCAGTAGCTTGCTGCACATCTCCCTATCGCCGGGATAGATCAGGTGCAGCACCCGGCCGCCACGCAGTCCGATCTTCAGAATTAAAGGAGAGTGCCAGCCGGTCGTGTTGATTTGCTCCACCTCGGGCCAGAGAAAGCTTTGGTCGCCTACCGTCCACGATCCTTCGCGGATCACAATCGCGGGCCGTGTGGCCAGAAACAGCAGCAGTCCGGAACTGACCAGGAAAAGAAACGCCGGGATGAAAGCCGGCTTCCAACTCCAGCCGCACCAGCCGGCGAACCCGGCCAGGGCAAACGCTACGATCGCGGCGGGAAGGTATTGGCGGGATGGGGTGTACCGAGTCATGCAGGCGGAAGCGTCTCCTAACTTCTAGCCTAATCCCGTTGCGGGGCTTCGTCAATCGAAAGTGTAAGTTCCTGGAAACCACGAAAAAGGGCTTCCTTTCGCCGCTTCCGTTGGTTCCCGCCCATACCGCCGCCGGCCGTCAAAGACTCGGCCAGCCAGCCACCGAAAAGCCCACCGGGAGGAAAAGAGGAACTCGCTTCACCTTCCATCGGGGCGCGTCAGATCTTGCGCGACATCCGGGCCGCATAGTGGACCCCGCTGGCTACGGTCAGCCCGGCGGTGAGCCACATCAGAAGCGCCAGCGTGGATTGCAGAACGCCGGCGGGATACGCATTTTGCAGTACTGCGCAAAATACCGTCGCCACCTGCACAGCGGTGTTGGCTTTCCCCAGAATGCTGGGAGGGAAGCTGCGGATCTGGGTCGATAGCACGACCACCAGGCTCGTCGCCAGGATCATCACGTCGCGGCTCAAAACCAGGATCGTCAGCCACCACGGCACCGAGTGGACCAGCGCGAGCACGAAGAAACTGGAACTCAGCAGAAGCTTGTCGGCGATCGGGTCGAGATAGGCGCCGAGAGTTGTCCGCTGGTTAAACCGCCGGGCGACTAGCCCGTCAATGCCGTCGGTCACGGCTGCCACGAGAAACAAAGCCAGCGCGATCCCGTTGCGCCCGTAAAGAATCGCGATCAGGATGAGCGGAATCACCAGCAGGCGAAACAGCGTGAGCTGGTTGGCTATGTTCCACAGTTGACTTAACAGCGCTGGATTCACGTCACATTGTTCTGCTTTTTTGGCAGCCTCGCGGCGAAACGGGCCGCTTTGGAAAACTCTTCTTTTAATCCGGGCTGTCGCAGGTTGTCCCGCACATGCTCCAGCCGCTGGATATAAGCCGACAGCGCCCGCTCAATGTTTCCCGTATTGGTCATGCAGATATCCCGCCACAACTCGTAGGCGCTGCGAGCCAGCCGGGTCATGTCACGCAGGCCGCCGCCGGCCACCGTCCAGGCGTCGCCTGCCTCCAGGGTATCGAAAAGCGCCGCTGCCAGGGCGGTCGAAGCCATCTGCGGCAAATGTGACGTAAAAGCTACGGTCCGGTCGTGAACGTCCGGGTCCATGGTCACGATCCGCGCCCCCAGGGTCTCCACCCACCCGCAAAATTGCTGAACAGGCTGGAGCGAAAACACCGAAGCGTCCGAAGGTGTCAGGACGTACGTAGATCCCTGAAACAGGTTCCCGTCGGCCGCCTCCACGCCGCGTTCCGCCTTGCCCGCCATCGGGTGGCCGCCCAGAAAAATGGCACTCTGCGGCCCGAAGCATTCCCGGGCGCGGCGCACGATCGCTGCTTTCGTGCTTCCCGCGTCGGTGACCAGGGCCGAGGGCCGGGCCAGGCGGGCGACGTGCGGCAGTTGGTCCAAAATGCGCGCGATCGGATGGGAAAGATAGATCAGGTCCGCCCGCGCGGCCGCCTCCTCCAGCGGCGAACCCTCGTCGATCACGCCCCGGGCGCGCGCCGCTTCCAGTGTGCCTGGCGAGCTCACGCCGATAATGCGGCCCCCGAAACCGTTCCGGCGCAGAGCCAGGGCGAACGATCCTCCGATCAGGCCGACGCCGACAATCGCTACCGTCTTCAATCCCCCCGCGTCCTCAGATCGTTCTGCCCACCGCCGGCGCGATTATCCGCAACTGCTTTACCAGTTCCGAAAACTGTTCGGGCCGCAGCGATTGCGCGCCGTCGCTGAGAGCGTGGTCGGGATCCTGATGAACTTCGATCAGCAGCCCGTCGGCCCCTGCCGCTACCGCCGCCCGCGCCATGGGAGATACTTTGTCCCGGCGCCCGGTGCCGTGCGAGGGATCTGCGATCACCGGCAGATGGGAAAGCTTGTGGATCACCGGAATCGCTGAGATGTCCAGCGTGTTCCGCGTGTAGTTCTCAAACGTGCGGATGCCCCGCTCGCACAGGATCACCTGATAGTTCCCGCCCGAGAGAATGTACTCGGCCGAAAGGAGCCACTCCTCAATGGTGGCCGATATGCCCCGCTTGAGCAACACCGGCCGCTTGACCCGCCCCAGTTCGCGCAGCAGAAAAAAATTCTGCATGTTGCGCGCCCCCACTTGCAAGATGTCGGCATAGGCGCTGACCAGCGCGATCTGGCTCTGGTCCATCACTTCGCTCACCACCAGCAGCCGGTTGCGGTCCGCCGCTTCGCGCAGCAGGCGCAGCCCTTCCTCCCCTAATCCTTGAAAACTATACGGCGAGCTCCGCGGCTTGAACGCGCCCCCGCGAATCACCTTCGCTCCATTTTCCGCTACCAGGTCGGAAATCCGGTTGATTTGGTCGGCGCTTTCCACGCTGCACGGGCCGGCCATCAGAACGACTTCCGGCCCGCCGATGCGCGCGTGGACGCCTTTCGCGTCGCCCGCCTCCACGATGGCGCCTTCCGGGCGGAACGCCCGGCTTGCCAGCTTGTAAGGCGCCGAGATCCGCAGCACTTCGTGGACGCCGTCCATTACCTCCAGGTTCGCCGTGTCGAAATCGATCTGCGCGCCCACGGCCCCGAGCAGCGTATGCCGCGCCCCGGTCGAGCGGTGCACGTCGAATCCCCGCGCCACCAGCCGGTCGATGACCGCCTGAATCTGGGGCTCCGCCGCCCCCTCTTGCATTACAATGACCATGCGGGTTCCTCTAGCCGCGTCAAAAAATATGGCGCATTATGCGGGATCTTTCTTGGCATGCTGGGCGGGAGCGGGCCGTTGCGCCCTGCCAAGCTCCGCGGCCCGCGGCTCTTCTCCCATCGGCCCGCGCTGGATCGATCGCATCTCGTCGATGATCCGCTCGAAAATGCGCCGCACCGCCTCCCCGGAAAGCGGACCGCCGTTGTGCTCCGCGATGTTCGCGAAAACCTGCTCTTCCCGTTTGGGCTCGTAAATGGGAATGCCATCGCGCTTCTTGATCGGCGCCAGCGCCAGCACGTAGCGCGCGCGCTCATTGAGTAATTCCAGGATCTTCCGATCCACTGCGTCAATCTTCCGCCGCCAGTCGGAGACATCCATGCCGGTCGTCAGACCTCGATTTTCCGGAAGCCCGTTTTCAGTTGCCCCGTGAACTCTTCCAGTTTTTTCGCGAGATCCGGCCTCGCTTGGTAACGCTCGATCAGATGTACAAACGCGCTGCCAACGGCTGCCGCATCGGCCAGAGGAGCCAGTTCGGCCAAATGCTCGGGCCGCGAAATGCCAAAGCCCACCGCCAGCGGCAGCCGCGTCAGCGCGCGGATCCGCGCCGCCAACGGCGCCACCGAATCCGGCAGCGACTCGCGCTCGCCGGTAACTCCGGTCCGCGAGACCAGATAAAGGAATCCCGTCGTATACCGCGCCGCCAGCTCCAGGCGCCGCGCTGTGCTCGTCGGCGCCGCCAGAAAAATCGTATCGAGCTGCTGCCGCCGCATTTCGGCGACAAAAGGATCCGCCTCCTCCACGCTCAAATCCGTGAGCAAAACGCCGTCCAGCCCGGCGGCCGCCGCGTCGGCTGCGAAGCGCGCAAAGCCGTAGCGCAGCACGGGATTCAAATAGCTGAACGCAACCAGCGGTATCTCCGAGCGGCGCCGGATCTCCACCACGCAATCCAGCACCCCGCGCAGGCTCGTTCCTCCGCGCAGCGCCCGCTCACTGGCCCGCTGAATTACCGGGCCGTCGGCGATCGGATCGGAAAAAGGCACTCCCAGTTCGATGACGTCCGCGCCGCCGCGCTCGAGCGCCGCCACCAGCTCCGGCGTTCGGTCCAGCGACGGGTCGCCGGCGGTCAGATACGCTACCAGCCCGCGCTCGTCAGCCTGCTTCAATTCGGTGAAACGGCGGCTAATGCGTGTCATCGGCAATCGATGGCGGCTCCCGTCCTGACTCCCGGCTTCATCCGATCTCTACCCTATTCGTTAACAATTTCATTCGTTCTCTGCTCATCGAGCTCCGGAAAGTTTTCCCGGAAGATGTCCATATCTTTGTCTCCCCGGCCGGAAAGATTCACGACAAAGATCTCCCCTTTCGCGCCCGGCGCCCGCCGGATCACTTCGGCCACAGCATGCGCCGATTCGAGCGCCGGCACAATACCCTCCAGCCGCGAAAGCAGCCGCGCGGCTTCGAGCGCTTCGCCGTCCGGCACGCTGGTGTACTCCGCTCTTCCCCGGTCGTGCAGCCAGGCGTGCTCCGGCCCCACCAGCGCGTAATCCAGGCCGGCTGAAACCGAATGCGTGAGAGCCACTTGCCCGTCCTCGTCCTGTAATAGATAACTCTGCGCCCCGTGCAGTACGCCCGGCGAGCCGCCGCGGAAGCGCGCCGCATGATCGCCGAGGTTCGGCCCCCGCCCGCCGGCCTCGACGCCCAGCAGGCGCACCTCAGCGTCCTGCAAGAACGCGGAAAACAACCCAATGGCGTTGCTGCCGCCGCCCACGCACGCGATCAGAACGTCGGGAAGCCGTCCCTCCATCTCCAGGATTTGCCGGCGAGCTTCTTTTCCGATCACGCTGTGAAAGTCGCGCACCATGCGCGGATACGGGTGCGCTCCCAGCGCCGAGCCGAGCAGGTAGTGCGTGTCGGCGACGTTGGTCACCCAGTCCCGCATGGCCTCGCTAATGGCGTCCTTCAACGTCCGGCTGCCCGCGCGGACCCCGATCACCTCGGCGCCGAGCAGCCGCATGCGGAATACATTGAGCCGCTGCCGCCGCATATCTTCCTCGCCCATGTACACCACGCCCCGCAGCCCGAAAAGCGCGCATACCGTGGCCGTCGCTACTCCGTGCTGCCCGGCCCCGGTCTCGGCGATGATGCGGCGCTTCCCCATGCGCCGGGCGAGCAGCGCCTGCCCGAGGCAGTTGTTGATCTTGTGAGCTCCGGTGTGAAGCAGATCTTCCCGTTTCAAGTAGATCCGCGCCCCCCCGAGATGCTCGCTCAGCCGGCGGGCGAAATAGAGCGGCGTGGGACGCCCGGCATAGTGCCGGAGCAGTTGGTCCAGTTCGGCGGCAAATGCGGGATCCTCGCGCGCTTCGTCATAGGCCCGCTCGAGCGCTTCCAGAGGCGCCATCAAAACTTCGGGCACAAACCGGCCGCCGTAAGGGCCGAAGTGGCCGCGCGCATCAGGCCCCGGGAGTTCGATCGCCGCACAATCCTGTTTCATACTTTGCCCAGCCTGCCTGCGCCCGGGCGAACGGCCGCCCGCGCAGCCCTAACCGCCGCCTTCCCTGGCCCCGCTCGCCGCCTCCAGATACGCGCGCATTTTCTCCGGGTCCTTCACGCCCGGCGAGCGCTCGATCCGCGAACTGGCGTCCACGCCCCACGGCTGGCCCGCCCGGACCGCCTCCGCGACGTTGCCGCCGTCCAACCCGCCGGCGATGATAATCTTTCCGTACCGCGCCGCCTGGCGGGCGATTTCCCAGCGAAAGCTCCTGCCCGTGCCGCCGGGAGAGCCGTCCAGGCTCGCCGTGTCCAGCAGAAAGGCCTCGCAGCCGTATTCCGCCAGCGCCTGGGGGCTCCAGTTCTCGCCCACCCGAAACGCTTTCCACACCCGCAGCGGCGCCAGCAATTCGCAATCGTGCGGCGTCTCGCTGCCATGCAGTTGCACCACATCCAGCCGGGCGGCGCGGGCCGTTTCCAGAATGCGCTCGGCGGTCTCGTCTACGAAGACGCCTACTCGCAATATGCTTCGCGGGATCACGCCGCCTAGTATCGCCCCTTTGCCGAAATCCACGTAGCGCGGACTGCCGGGATAAAAATTCAGACCGATGGCCGTAGCGCCGCCGCGCGCCGCCAGCAGCGCGTCTTCGACGCGCGTGATTCCGCAGACCTTGATGACTTCCAGGGGCACGAGAGGAATTATCGTTCCGTGCTTCATCCTATCGCACCCGGACGCGCTTTGCCATGCCGCGCCGCCCGGCCGGCCCTCGACAAACGCAGCGAAGCGCCTCGCCGGAAGTACGGCCGATGCGCCCTTCAGCGCCGCCTTCCATTTCGGTAGTCTGTCACGAAGCGGTGTGGACCCCCTCTAAGAGCGAAGCCAGAGCCGCCCCAGGGTCGGGATTGCGCATCAGACTTTCGCCGATGAGAAACGCCCGAAACCCCGCCGCCGAAAGGCGGAGAATGTCTTTCGCGCTGCGAATGCCGCTCTCGCTGATGGCAAGCACGCCCGGCGGCATCCGGCGCGCCAGCCGCAGCGAAGTTTCCAAGGACACTTCGAAGGTCTGGAGATCGCGATTGTTTACCCCGATCAATTCGGCCCCGGCCTCCAGTGCGCGATCCAGTTCGGATTCGTCGTGCACCTCCACCACGGCCTCCAGCGCCAGATCGGAGGCGCGCTCGATCAGGCTTCGGAGCTGATCCTGCGGGAGGATGGCGACAATGAGAAGAACCGCGTCCGCCCCGTGCGCCGCCGCCTGCCAGAGGTGATATGCGTCCAGCGTGAAATCCTTGCGCAGCACGGGCAGGCTGGAGGCTGCCCGGGCGCTTTCCAGGTCTTCGAGCGACCCCTCGAAAAATTGCTTGTCGGTCAGCACTGAGAGAGCGCTCGCGCCGGCCGCCTCATATTGCCGCGCAATGTGAGCCGGCTCGAACCGCTCCGCGATGCGCCCTCGCGAGGGCGAGGCCCGCTTGATCTCCGCGATGATCGCCGGCGCCCGCCGCTCGAGCGCCCTCCGGAATCCCCGCCGGGCGGCCGGGCCGCCGGCCTGCTCAACGCGCTGCTCGAGCGTCTCGAGCGGCGTCCGGGCTTGGTCGAGCAGCAATTCGGCGCGTTTCCGGAGAACGATTTGCTCCAGAATCGGCAGCTCCGAGGCGCGGGTCTCCGGAAAGGCCATTGCATCTTCATCCTATCGCACGACTGCGCGCTGCGCCAGGCGCGGGCCTCGGCGCCCCAGCCGCGCGCAATCCGGAATCTCGTCGTGCGAGGGCGGGGAAATACGGGAAGCGCCTCCGTCTGCAAGATGCAAACTCCGTCCATGGCGCTGCGCCCGCCGCTCGCCTTTTGTGGGATCGCGGCAATGGGGATAAAGTAATTAGAACAGCCGGAGCGCATATGCTTCCTTTTCTCGGCAAAAAAAGCCGGAC
>DASREK010000192.1:0-4490 GCA_035652135.1 Bryobacterales bacterium
CTTCGGCGATCTTTTTTCGCTGGCGTTCATCGCCGCCGCCATGATCACCTTGAGCCCAAGCCTCACTTTGGCCGCGGTCAGCGTCTCTCCCCTGGTCATCGCGGCGACCTTCCTGTTCCGCCGAGCGGCGCGAGATGCCAATCGCCGCATACGGGTAGCGATCGCCAAAATCAACTCTTACTTGCAGGAGCACGTCACCGGGATGGCCGTAGTCCAGCTTTTCAATCACGAAAAGCGCAGCCGCGAGCGGTTCGCCGCCATCAATGCGGACCACCGTGACGCTTACAAGGACGCCATTCTGGCCCATAGCCTGTTTTATCCAGCCATAGAATGGCTGGGAACCCTCGCTATGGCGACGCTGCTCATCTACGGCGGCTATCGGATCCTCGCCGGGAAAATGACCATTGGCGTGCTGGTGGCCTTCATGCAGTATTCGCTCCGCGTATTCCGCCCTATCCAGGATCTCGGCGAGAAATACAATATCCTGCAATCGGCTATGGCCAGCGCCGAGCGTATTTTCAAGCTGCTGGATACTCCGGTGCGAATTCAGGCGCCCGCCCGGCCTGCGCCCTTGCGCGAAAGAAAAGCTCGCATCGAGTTTCAGAACGTTTGGTTCGCCTACAACGGCGAAGAGTGGGTGCTCAAAGACTTGAGCTTCACCGTAGAGCCCGGGGAAACCGTCGCGCTGGTGGGCCATACCGGAGCCGGCAAGACAACCATCCTCAGCCTGTTGCTGCGTTTCTACGATGTAAGCCGCGGGCGCGTGCTGATTGACGGCATTGACGTCAGGGAATTTGATCCCGTCGAACTGCGCCGGCGGTTCGGCGTGGTATTGCAGGAGCCGTACCTCTTCACGGGGACCATCGCCACGAACATCCGGCTGGGCACCGAATCCATACCCTATGAGCGCGTGGAAGAGGCGGCGGAAGAGGTAAATCTGGCCGACTTCATCCGCTCGCTGCCCGCGGGATTTCACGAGGAGGTCCGCGAGCGCGGCAGCTCCCTTTCCACGGGGCAGAAGCAGCTCATTAATTTCGCCCGGGCGCTGGCCCACGACCCGCAATTTCTGATCCTGGACGAGGCGACGTCCAGCGTCGATACGGAGACTGAGCTCCGCGTGCGCGAAGCTCTCAGCCGCATCGTCACCGGCCGTACGTCGATCATTGTGGCCCACCGGCTTTCGACGATTCAGCGCGCCGACCGGATTCTGGTGATGCATAAAGGACGGCTGCGGGAGAGCGGCTCTCACCAGGAGCTGCTGGCGCAGCGCGGCATCTATTGGAAGCTCTACCAGCTCCAGTACAAAGATCAGGAGGTTCGCCTGGCTCCGCCGGAAACGGGCCTGCGGCCAGGCTTGGAGCCTCGAGTTTGACCTGGGCGCGAGCGCACAGCCCAAGGGATGATGGCTGGCGCCCGCATGGCTTAGACTATACTGGTATATGCTGAATTCTCCTCTCCCCGAAGCCTTGACATTTGATGATGTGCTTCTCGAGCCGGCGCGCAGCAGTGTGCTGCCGGCTGAGGCGGATACACGCACCTGCCTGACGCGCAAAATCGCGCTGAATATTCCCGTGGTCAGCGCGGCCATGGACACGGTCACCGAATCCCGGCTCGCTATCGCACTCGCCCAGCAGGGGGGCATGGGGTTCATTCACCGCAATATGCCGATTGAGCGGCAGGCTGAAGAAGTGGATCGGGTAAAACGCAGCGAGAGCGGAATGATCGTGGACCCGGTGACGATGGCGCCGGAAAACAAGATCAGCGAAGCTCTCGAGGTCATGAAGCGCTTTCGCATTTCCGGCGTGCCCATCACCAAACATGGCAAGCTGGTCGGCATTCTCACGAACCGGGACTTGCGGTTCGAGACTCGCTACGACCTCCCCATCTCCGAGGTAATGACAAAGACGAACCTGGTTACCGTTCCGGTGGGCACCACGCTCGACGAAGCTGAGAAAATCCTGCATCGCCACCGCGTCGAGAAGCTGCTGGTCGTGGACGACGAATACAATCTCAAGGGTCTCATCACCGTCAAAGATATTCAGAAAAAGCTCAAGTACCCGAATGCCGCCAAGGATTCTCAGGGGCGCCTGCTGGTGGGCGCGGCAATCGGAGCCGCCGGCGATTACCTGGAGCGCGCTCTGGAGCTCGCCCGCAAAAAGGTGGACGTGTTAGCTATCGACACGGCCCACGGTCATAGTGAACGGGTGATGGAAGCGGCCCGGCAGGTGCGCCGTCGCCTGCCCGATATCCAGCTCGTGGCCGGCAATGTCGCCACGGAGAAAGGGGCCGCCGATTTGATTCGCCTCGGCGTTGACGCAGTCAAGGTCGGCATTGGACCGGGATCGATTTGCACCACCCGCGTGGTCAGCGGAGCCGGCGTCCCGCAAATCACCGCGATCGCCGAGTGCGCCCGCGCGGCTCGCGGTACGGGTGTGCCCATCATTTCCGACGGCGGCATCAAGTATTCCGGCGATATCACTAAGGCTGTCGCCGCCGGCGCCAATGCGGTGATGATAGGCAGCCTGTTCGCTGGCACGGAAGAAAGTCCCGGAGAAACTATCCTGTATCAGGGGCGCATCTTCAAAAGCTACCGGGGCATGGGTTCGCTGGGCGCGATGATGGCCGGGTCGAGCGACCGCTATGCGCAGTCCGGCGATGGAAAGCTTGTTCCTGAGGGCATCGAGGGCCGCGTGCCATCCAAGGGGCCGCTGGTCGAACTAGTACATCAATTGGTGGGGGGGCTCAAAGCCGGAATGGGGTATTGCGGCTGCGCGAACATTCAGGAATTGCAAGAGAAGGTTCGGTTTCTCCGCATTTCTCCCGCCGGGGTCCGGGAAAGCCACGTTCACGACGTGATCATCACCAAGGAAGCGCCGAATTATCAGGTAGAGTAGCGGCCCCGCGCCGGGTTGCGAACATCACCGGGGCTGTCTGGAGTACACAGCCAGTCCACATTGTTAATTTGAAGGCGTGATGCGGATAGATCTTTCCCCGCCGCTGCCCGAAGCTCAAAGTATGCAGGATCGAATTTTCTGGCGGGCCGTCCTGGCTCGGGATCCCAGATTCAATGACCGCTTCGTCTACGCGGTGCGCTCGACCGGCGTTTACTGCCGTCCCATTTGCCCGTCCCGCAGGCCGGCTCGCGATCAGGTTCTATTTTTTTCCGGGCCGGGAGCCGCCGAGCAGGCTGGATTCCGTCCTTGCCGGCGCTGCCATCCCCGCCAGCCGGCCGATCCGCTTGTGGAACGGACAAAGCAAATCTGCCGCTACATGGAAGCCAATGGCGAAGAACGGCTGACTCTAGCCGGCCTGGCCTCCCGCGCGGGAGTAAGCGCGCGCCAACTGCAACGCATATTTAAACGCGCCACGGGAATCACGCCGCGCGAGTATGCTGAGGCTTTGCGGCTCGGCCGGGTGAAGAAAGCCCTCAAGAAAGGAGACGACGTGACCACAGCGCTATACAAGGCCGGCTACGGCTCCAGCAGCCGGCTCTACGAGCGGTCCTCCGCCCAACTAGGAATGACCCCGGCCGTCTACGGCCGCGGCGGCGCTGGAATGAAAATTAGCTATACCATTGCCGCTTCGCGATTCGGCCGCGTTCTCGTCGCCTGGACCGAGCGCGGCATCTGCGCGCTGAGCTTCGGCGGCGCTGGCAAACCTCTGCAAGCCTTTCTGACCGAGGAATACCCGAAGGCCGAGATCCGCCGGCATCATGGCGCCATGACCGGCTTCGTCCAGGACGTGCTTGCGCATCTCCAGGGCCGCCAGCCCCATATCGATCTTCCGGTCGATGTGCAGGCTACCGCGTTTCAGCGCCGGGTCTGGCAGGAATTGCAATCCATTCCGTACGGCGAGACGCGCACCTACAGTCAGATCGCCCGGTCGCTCGGCCAACCGGCCGCTATCCGGGCCGTGGCTCGCGCGTGCGCTACAAATCCCGTTTCCATTGTCATTCCCTGCCATCGCGTGATTCGCCAGGACGGCAGCCTGGGAGGTTATCGCTGGGGTCTCGGCCGTAAGCGGGCGCTGCTCGCCCAGGAACGGCAGGCTCGAGCCGGAGAAGGCACAAACCGGGAGAATGAAACGTCCGCACAGCAGGCGGCAATGCGGAGGCCGGCTGCTGATCCGCTCCCGAACCGCCGTCAAGCTCCTGCGGGCTCAGCGACCTCAGGCGGTTTGGCTTGAATTACAAGGAGGCTCCAAAAGTCCCAACATTCGGCTGACGCCTGCGGCGATGAAGCCAGCTCTCTCGATGCGCAGCGCGGCAAGGCCTATACTGTTGGCATCCGTCTACGCGAAAATGGAGATTCCAGCCCGTAGAACGGATAAGCAACATGAAGCGAATTTCCGGCTGCCTCACCACACTTATCGCGCTGCTCGCCGGCGTCTGCGCCGCCCAGGAGCATCATGCGATGGGAGGATCGAGCCAGCCAGCGTCTCTTCTGGCTGGCTTGGGCAACCAGCACCACCCGATCTCCACGAAGAACATA
>DASREK010000193.1:0-9416 GCA_035652135.1 Bryobacterales bacterium
CTTGTCCGCAAAACTCTTTGCCGGGTCAGCCAGCCGCCTTCACTGCCGCCGGCGCGGGCGTCAGCTCGTCGACGCGCCGCAACGCCGGAAACAGCCGCGCCCACGCGATCACAACGGCGATCGTGCCGGCGCCGCCGGTAATCACGGCCGGAATCGTTCCGAGCCACTGCGCCGTTACTCCGGATTCGAACTGGCCCAGTTCGTTTGACGCTCCGATGAAGAGCATGTTTACGGCGCTGACGCGGCCCCGCATAGTGTCGGGCGTGGCAAGCTGGATCAAGGTTTGCCGCACAATGACGCTCACCATGTCGCAGGCTCCGGCCAGTCCCAAAACCACTAAAGAGAGCGGAAAACTACGGGAGAGGCCAAAGATGATCGTGAATGCCCCGAAGCCGAACACGCAGCCGAGCATCGCCGCACCCGCCCGGCGGCGGACGGGCCAATGGGCCACGAGGACGGCCGTAATCACAGCTCCAATACCGGGCGCGCTGCGCAGGGCGCCGAGTCCCCGGGCGCCCACGTTCAGGATCTCCCGCGCATACACAGGCAGCAAGGCTACAGCGCCGCCCAGTAACACGGCGAAAAGATCCAGCGAAATCGCGCCCAGAATCAGCTTATTGCGCCAGATGTATTGCAGTCCTTGCAGTACAGCGGCCGCTGGCTCCGCCCGCCGCCCGCGTTCCGCCGCCGCTTTGATCTTGATGGCTGACACCAGCACCAATGCTGCCAGGTATTCCAACGCCGCACAGCCGTAGACGGGAGCGGGACTTCCCGTCCAGCCATAGAGAACTCCGCCGGCCATGGGGCCGATAATCGTCGCGGCCTGGAATATCGACGATCCCCAGGCCACGGCGTTGGGGAAGTGCTTCTCGGGTACCAGGAGCGGCAAAAAGGCTTGACCCGCGGGACCATTGAAGGAGCGCACCATTCCGTTGAGCAATAACACGGCATAGACCGGAAAAACCGAGGCGCCTCCGCGGAGCGCCAGGGCGAGCAACAACAGGGAGCAAACCGAAAACGCCGCATAGCAGAGTTGAAGAATTCGCCGCCGCGGGACTCGGTCGGCTGTGTGTCCCGCAATCAGGAAAAGAAACACGCCCGGAAGAAAATGGGCCAGCCCCACCAGTCCCAGATCCAGGGGGCGATTCGTGATCGCATAGACCTGCCAGGCCACAGCGACCGCCTGCATCTCCGACGAAGTGGTCGTGAGAAAGCGGGCAAACATGTAATAGCGGAAGCTCGAATAACGGAAGGCGACGCGGGCCGCCGGATCACTGGACCTCGGCTCCATTCGGTTATGAAAAGCCAGTTTCGCACAGAGGCGCCATCGGCCGCTTCGGTCTGCCTTCTCCGGCCGGGACAGGCAGCGGCGCGCCCGACAACGAGGCGCGCAAAAGGTGAGCGGGCGCCCGATCCAGCGAATGCGGCGAAGCGCCGGCTCTTTTCCCGCACGCTTCGCCCGCCGCAGTTCGGATGCAGATCCCGGAGCGGCGGGCGTCGCCGAGTCACAGGCCGATCAAGGCGTGGACATCGATAATTAGCCGCGATTGGGGCTGGTAGACGATCGCGTAGCCGTCCATGTATCCGCGGACGCATCCGGCGCATACAGGAGGCAATCGCTGCTCGATGACAACGGGAAACGGGCGGATCCGTCTCTTCCAGCCCGGAGGCAGATGCCCGGTCCGGTAGAGTTTCTTCTCAAGGCCCGGAGGCAGCGACCTGGGATGGTAGTACTCGCGAATGATGCGCACGTGCTCTTCCGTAAAGCAGGCGTCTCTATATTTTTCGTGGTGCTCGCGATCGAACTCTACCTCTCTGCCATGCTTGCCATGATCCTTGGCCACGGCGGCCGAGAACATCGTTCCAGCCAGCGTGATTATCAACAACGGCGTGAAAAATCGCATAGGTTCGCTGCCTCCCTAAAGAGTGTACATGGAATTCCGGGTTTCACAGACTGCGGACTTTGACTTAAACTGCACGCGGGGTTCACCGTAGACCCTTCCTATGATCGCAACCCGCCTGTCTTTCCACAGATTCTCTTGTGCGGCCGGCGCAATTTCTCAATGCGGCCCATGCCCGGAATCGGACGATCTTGAGCGGAAAAATTTCCAGAGTACATTTGCGATCGCCAGCGCGGGCGCCGCCGCCAAAAGGCCGACGACGCCAAAGAGCATGCTTCCCGCCAGTACGGCCAGAAAAACAGCTAAAGGGCGTAGTCCCAACCGGCGGCCCAGAATATGAGGGGTGAGGTAGTAACCTTCGAAGCCTTGAAAAAGGACGAATGCGCCGGCCACGGCGGCGACGCGCCAGAACTCGCGCCCGGCGATCGCCGTCAGGCCAACGGCCAGAACGAACCCGATAAGGACGCCGAAATTTGGAACGAGGTGCAGAAATCCACAAAGCACGGCGATCAGCGGCCATGCCGGAACCTTCAACGAGCCGAAGGCAACAGCGTAGAGCGCTGACATGGTGAGGGCGATGATGATCTCGCCGCGAATATAAGCGGCGAGGGTCCGCGCTATCTCGCGGAGCAAATCGCCGAAGGATAGCCCGGCCCGCATAAGTCCGGCGCGCTCGGAGCTTCATCTCCGCAAAGCGCCGCGCATCGACAGTCTGGAGTGCGTGCAATTCTTGCGCCACGGCCTTGCTCCAATCGAGCAGCCAGGGGCGGCAGCCGGGTCTTCCCTCTGCGAAACATGGCTCATCCTTCCCCCAAAAGCTTGCCCCTCTCAAAATTTCCGCGTTCTGTGATAATGCGGGTAATCAGCTCCGGGGGTATTCGATCAAACAGGGTAAATTCGTCGCGCGACGCAAGCAGGTCGGCCGTCCGGCCAGGGGCGAGCTTGAAGCTATGCCCGGCGGCGTAAAAGGGCTTGCCGAAGTGGGCGCAGCAGAGCGCCAAGGGCAGCGTGCCGGTTTTGTGGAGAATCGCTCCATCGGCATCGAAAGCGTCAATGCCCACCAGGGCGCAATCCACGCGCGCCGCCGCCTGGCCCATGAACGCATCCGGAATCAGCTTCGCGTTGAGGCTCTCCGCCAAAAGGCGGCCCTCGCCCCCCGGCAGCGACTCCAGCACCAAAACGGAGCTTCCTCGTCCAGCTAACGCGGCTTCGACTGTGGAACTGCGGCTGATCGTGAGGATGCGAGCGCCCGGCGGCAACAGTGCAGCGAGACGCGGCGCAATGCGCTGGTTGCCCTCCAGCAGGGAGCGCCGCAGGCCCGGCAGGTCAGGGTTCTGGCTTTCGAGCAGTCGGCCTACGTTCGCCACCGTGACGATGGCAGGGTGCATGCTGCGGAACTCACGGGCGAGTTGAGGCCAGTCTTCGGGAGCATCCAGGGCGATGTCAATGGCCGAGACCGCCAGGTTGGTGGCGCCCGACACTGTATCGGTTCGCAATCTCTCCAGCCGCCGGAGAATATCGGCGTTCACCGCCCCTTGCCGCAGGGCTACTGCACGAGGGCTTTGGCAGTAGCCAGGTTATCGTTGGAGTCCCAGACGCGAATGGCGATCGTGTGCTCTCCCCCGGCGACGCTGTCGGTGAGGAAGTCGTAATCGAGTTCCTTCGAATCAAAAAGCCGCGTGGCCGGAAGCATCACGCGCCACTCGCCGCCGTCCATCGAGTATTCGGAATTGTCGATGTTGCTGATTGCATCAGCCACGTGAAAGCGAACCCGCACGCGGCCGTTCTCCACGGCCGCCGTCAAGCCCGAAATCGCCGGCGGCGTATTATCAATATAAAACGGCTCGCTTTCCAGCGAATAGATCAACGCCTCCGGACCGGGGTTCGAGGGAGCGTCCGACGCGGTCACCCGCAACTGATACTGGCCGTCCGCGAATGCGGTGGAATCCCAGCTTATATAGGGCTGCTCCACTTTATCGCGCAAGAGCTTCCAGTTCTGCTCTTTTACACCCCGAATTTCCACTTTATAGACCAGCTCGTCGTTATTGTCGTCCTCGGCGAGCCACCTCGCGCCCAAATACCCCTTGGCCCGGTTCATGGAACGCGGCGCCTGCGGCGCCGCGGGCGCGCTGCCGCGTTTAGTCGACGGACGCGAGCCCAGGGCCGGGAGCGAGAGCGTTTGCGTCGAGGGAGAAGCGGCGGAAGGATCCGCGAATTTGTAATTCGGAGGCGTTATCTCAAGCTGCAAAATCGTCGGAGCTACATTCTTCGGCTGATATGCGATCTCGACAGAATCGAGCAAAGGCGAGTCGCCGCTCCGCG
Organism: Bryobacterales bacterium; assembly: GCA_035652135.1. Lineage (GTDB taxonomy): Bacteria > Acidobacteriota > Terriglobia > Bryobacterales > JACQDG01 > DASREK01. The sequence goes on from DASREK010000193.1 coordinate 4,224, forward strand.
TCTCGAGCACGGCTTTCCACTGCACAAACCGGGCAGGCGGGCAGTCCAGCGGCGCGCCGTCCATGGCCGTGACCGGCTTCGACCAGGAGCTCCAATACTGGTCCGGGGTGACCAGGTTTCCCGAACGGGCATAAAGAGTCAAACTGGTGTTTGGGGGGACGCTGCCTGTCCACGTCAACCGTCCCCAATGCGCGAACATGCCGGCATCGAACACCTCCGATTCAAACGTACCTCTGGATTCCAGTTCCGGCCCGAGCCGGTAGATCTTACCGATATTCCCAGTGGCTGCGAAGACAACGCCGTCCGGTCCCTGTAAGAACGCAGTCACCTGAGTCGGGGCCGCCTTCACCAGAAGGGAATACACATGGTCAGCCTCAATCTGGAAAACGCGTCCCCGGTTTCCCGTTCCGATCAACAGCCGGCCCTTCGGGTTGAAGCCAAGCGTATAGACAATATCCTCGGTCGAACTCCACACCCTCCGCGGCTCACCATCCAGACCGATGCGAAATACCTCGCTGCCGCCGGAAACACCGCTTCGCAAAGACGATGGCAGCGAAGCGGGTTGCGGCGCCGGCGCCGGGCCGGCCGGCGCCGGCGCGCCTCCCAGCAAGTTTCCGACCGGAGCGGGCGCCGGGGCCGGCGCGGCCGGGACAGCAAGCGGCGTCACACCACCGCTTCCCCGCGAGCCGACGCCGGCTGCGTACAACATCCCATCCGGCGCCAGCGCCAGGGCGGTGATTTCCTTCTTCGACGACTGGTACAGCACAAAACCCGGTCCACCCGAGCCGGGAATCCGAATCACCAGTCCTCCAGGATCGGTTCCGATTACCAGATCGTCGTTTTTATCGATCAGCAGCGACCGAATATGCGCTTCTTCCGTTTTGAAGAAAACCGTGGCTTTGCCCGAGGGACTTACGCGAAGCACCCTCCCCTGATCGCCGGTCGCGACAAATAGATCGCCCTGCGAATTGAAGGCCATTGCCCATATGTACTTGACCTTGGGATCCACAAAAAGCGACACGCGGCCGGAGGGGTCGATTTTATAAATCTTAGAGTCGGGAGAAGTGGCGGCGTACAGGTTGTCGCGCCGGTCTATGGCCAGCGAGTGAATCTCCAACGCCTCGGTATCGAAATACGTGGTCTTCTTGCCTTCGGGAGTAATCTTGAAAACCCGGCCGCCCGGCCCTCCGCCGGCAAACAAATTCCCTTTGCTGTCGCGGGCCAGCGCCCACAGATACGCAAGGGGCGCGTCATAAATCTCCTGAAATCGCGGAGCCAATCCCAGTTTGCCGTCGCTGCGCAGCGCGACGTGCTCGATCATGCCCTTTTCGAACTCGTCGAAACGGGATTGCTCCCACGTCCGGGTGGTCTCGGCCAGAGCCGGAGATGCGAGAATCAACGCCAATAGAAAATAAGAACGCATAGATTTGAGTCCATCGCGAAGGTTGCAGCCAATATACGCCGTTTTGGGGCGGTTTTTAGAGCGGCCTACCGGACCGTCACGTTGAGCGAATAGCTCCCGCTCACCACGTAATCAAACGGGATGGCGGTCTGCTCGACCGAAGATTCATTGGCCAGCATCAGGCGCCGGTTGCGCTCGTTGCCCGCCTCAATTACGTTTAACACCGAGGAAGGAACATTGGGCAGCGTCTTATCGTCGTAGTAGGCGGTCACCGTCGGCTGCATCAGCGATATGTATACCTGATTATTGCTTAATTCCTGGTTGATCAACGACACCGTTTCGGGAAGGTCCATCAGCCGGTTGCCGCCCGCGGCGTACTTGTTCCGGTTAACGGTGTCCGCATCGCTCACCATCAGGCGCAGCGTCCCCTTCTGCACGCCGGCCGGCACCTTGATGCGGAATTGTTTTTCGATCCGCTGCCCCCGGTACGGCCTCAGGAACACTTTGCCCACCAGCTCATCGCCGGGCTCCACTTCGCTCTTTTCCGTCCAGGCGTTTTCGATCACCGCCACGCGCCGCTCGGGCAGCAGGTCGATGGTGACGTCCACGCTCCGCAGATGCGGCATCTTCACGGAGTTGGTGAACAGCCGGTTGAACTTGTCGCCGAACCAGCCAGCCAGCAGCATCGGCGCCGGAACGGGCGTATCGCCGGAGGTGCGCATGGTGGAGAGCGAGATTTTCTGCCGGCCGTCCAGTTGAATGTTGCCGCTCAGCCGGAACGTGCTCTCCTCGGCGAAGTCGTTCACGCCGAACATCGAGTTATACAACGTGAACATCATCAACTGCGGCGTCCACTTTTGGTTCTGAAACACCTGAAAGTGAAAGTCCTTCTCCGCTCTTACTGCGCGCGAATCGGCAAACGAGCGCACCCGGACCGATACCGGAATCGTGGGCGCCTGCTCTCCAAGCACGCCCATGATGCCCGAATGCCGATCCTGGCGCAGCGCTCCTACGAACTCGCCGAAATTCATGATCTTGGTGGGCGTGAAGCTCGAGGCCAGGGTGTGAACCACCTCCGCCTGCGCCATCGGCATTTCCACCGGGCCGGTGTTGAACATGGGATGGCCGAACGCCAGAATCCGCTTGCCGTCGTTGTAGGTGACCGTGCCGGAGGCGGCGATAGACATATCGCCCGACACCAGCACGCCCGAAATGGCGTCGCCCGGCTGTAATGCCGTCGCCGCACTGGGAGCAATCCGCGCCGGCGTCCCAGCCGATCCGCCGCCCTGCACAGCCACCATCCCGAGGTCGTCGAAAATTCCAGCGAAGTCGTGCAGCACAGCCTCGTTGAATCCGCCGAAAGTCAGCGGAGTTTGTATTGGTGTGAGGTATAGCTCATCCGAAGCCGGCCGCAGCAGGCCGGGGGTGACCGCCACCTTTTTGGCGGCTGCGGCGCGTTCCGGCGTGCTCGCGCCCGCCGGCCGGCTTTGGTCGAATTCGTTGATCTCCAGCATCAGCTCGATTGGAGTGATGCCGCAGATCGCATCGGGACTGAACGCTCCCAGCCGCAGCGAAACGGCGCCGATGAGTTTGCCTTCATAATACACAGGGCTGCCGCTCATGCCCGCCGCCACGTTGGTTCGCTGCGCTTTGCCCCCCATTTTGCCGAGGATGATATCTTGCCGCGGCCCCCAGACGTTCTTCATAATGCCGATGATCTCCACCGGCACAGGCTCCGGCTCAGAGCCCGAAAACACCGTCCAGGCCGTCGCTTTCATGCCCGGCTTTACGTCGGCGAGCTTCATGATCTCAACCGCTCCGGCTCGCGGGCGCTGTATTTCCGCGCCGAATGCGCTTATAAGGACACACACGCAGGGAACAAGTAAGGAAACCAAACGCTTCATTAAAACTCCGAGCGCTTCTCGGGCGACTTTGCGGGGTCCCAGTTCGCCCTCGAAAGCTGCCTGTATTTTAGCAGACCGGCGGGAACGTGCCTAGAGGCTGCGCCGCCCCGCCGCGCAAAACGCCAGAAAAAAGGCGGGATCCGGCCATTGCTGCGCCGCTGCGGTACCAAAACTCACATTGCCGGCCATCTTGCATGCAGGCCTCTGTCTTTAGGCGGCGCGATTTTTCCTCGCGGAAGCTGCGGTCGAACCTCGGCTCCGCCTCACCCAGCTGTAAATGGAGACAGCGCTCGCGCCGACGGACAGGGCGATAATCGCCAGGATGCCCCCCTGTACAACTGGTGATTTGGCCAGTTCCAGGATTCTCGTTCCAAAGAACACGGCCAGCAATCCCACGGCGGAGAATCGTATAAAGCGGCTTATCCCGATGACTGTCAGCAGCTTCTGGCGGGGGTATTGCAGCGCGGCGGCGGCGGCAACAAAAGGCGTAAAGGGAAACGGGGGCGGCATCAACGACGCGACAGCCAAGGCCCAGGCTGCGCTCTTCTTCACCTTTTTTTTCACGTACTCCAGACGCCGAGGAGAGACATGCTTCCCCAGGCCCTCTTCTCCCCCTTTGCGGGATATCGCATCGGTCAGGGCGCATCCCAGTACGGATCCGGCCGAAGCCATAAATGCGTAATACGGGAGCATCATGTGGCGTCTGGCGGTAAGCCCGACGATCAGAATGTCGTTCGCCAGGGGCATTACCAGAAAGGAAGAGTCCAGAATGCCTAAGCCCAGAGCCCCGAAGCCGCCCAGGTGGAACAACAGGGTGTAAAGGTGGGCCGCAAATCGTTTCATCGGGAACTCTTGCCAGCAGCCCAATCTCCACCCTTCTCCGGCTCAGTGGCATCCCATACAACGAAATCGCACACCGTGGCAGATCCGGCAGGAGGCCCTGTCGAATTTGACGCTGCGGCGGGAGTGCCGCTCGAGCCAGTCAGCCGTGTGGTTGGCCGGCTTGAGCGCGACCGTATCGCTATGACACTTCTCGCAAGTGAACGGCGGCTCGATTTCGCTGTGGCAGACCAGGCAGTCGGCCATCTGCGGCATATCGGCTTTCGATACATGAGTTGCCTGCTCGAGTCCCCGATGGCATGCCCCGCAGGGGTTCTGCGTGTTCAGGCGGGCGCGCATGTCGCCCGCCTGGCCGAGATATTTCCCGGCGTCAATAGCGGCCGCAATGGCCGGCGCCGCATTACCGAGCGCGAGGTGGAGCTTGTGGTTGAACCGGAGATTCGGGACCTTCGAAAGCGTGCTCGACGCGGCGGCGGCGTGGCAATCGATGCAGCGGACGCCCGGTTTGCGGAGCGCTTCCCGATGAGAGAACCCGGGTGCGCGCGTCTGCGCGGCGCAGAAACACGACGCGACGGCAATGGTCTGAAGGCTGACTGCAATGGCGAGGAAGTTTCGCAGAGCCTTGGTTACCCCTTGTACGTGATATGCCAGATTTTGTTGCCGCCGTCATCGGAGACCAGAAGGGAGCCGTCGGGCAACTGCAACAGCCCGACGGGCCGTCCCCAAACTTCCCGCCGGTTCGGCGACAACATCCATCCCGTGAGAAAGTCCTGGGGGCCGCCGCTCGGCTTTCCGTTCTGGAACGGCACGAAAGCGACTGAGTAGCCCGTGCGCTTCGAACGGTTCCAGGAACCGTGAAACGCCAAAAACGCGCCGCCCTGATATTGTTTGGGGAACTGCTGGCCGGTGTAAAAAATAAAATCGAGCACCGCGACGTGCGAGCCGAGCAGGACATCCGGAACGATCGTCTTCTTCACTAGGTCCGGCCGCTCGCCCTTGTGCCGGGGGTCTTCGTGCGGGCCAATGTAAGCGTAGGGCCAGCCATAG
>DASREK010000194.1:0-9100 GCA_035652135.1 Bryobacterales bacterium
TTTTTCTTCGCGGACTGGCAGGGCACGCGCCTGCGCATTGGCAGCACACTCATCAGCACCGTGCCTTCCAGCGCCCAACGCCAGGGCGTCTTCTCCACTCCCATTTATGATCCGCTCTCGACGACGCAAGACGGCCCGGGCGCTTTCCATCGCCAGCCGTTTGTGAACAACACAATTCCGCTCAATCGTCTGGACCCGGCGGCCGCCGCGCTGCTCGGCCGCTATCCTCTGCCGAATGTTCTGGTGAACGGCAAAGAGGCCGCCGCCAATAACTATCGCCGCATCGGCGTCAATCCCGAGGATACCGATCAGTTCGACGTTCGGCTCGACCGTTATTTTGGCGAGCGCCATCGTCTTTTCGGGCGTTATTCTTATCTGCGCGACGACTCGGCCCCGGCTACGCCGCTGCCCGACGGAAGCGGCAGCATCTCCTCCGGCGTGATTGGAGATACGCTTACCCGTGCGGACAGCGTAGTGGTCGACTATGCCTACACGCGTTCGCCGGCCTCGGTGAACCAATTGCGGTTCGGGTTTACGCGTCGCGGCTTCACCCGGTCGGCGCTGCTGACGGGCGAATCGGCGTCGGCGGCTACAGGGATCCCGAACATTCCCTCGTCGTCGTTCAGCCAGACGCTGCCGATTTTCCAGATCGCCGGGTTCCAGCAAATCGGCCCGCCCGAAAACGCCAATTCCCGCTTTACGACTTCTGTTACGCAGTTCATCGAGAGTTACTCGACCCTCCAAGGGCGCCACAGCCTGAAATTCGGAGCGGATCTGCGCTGGGAGCGCCTGGACATCCTTCAGCCTCCCGATCCGACCGGCCTGTTTTCCTTTAGTCCCGTTTTCACAAGCGGCCTGACCGACTCCGGCGCTCCCGCCGCCAACACCGGGAACGCCCTGGCGTCTTTTTTGCTTGGGCAAGTCAATTCCTTCAATATTGACATCCAAAGCCAATTCTTGAAGCCGCGCGCGCATATCGCCGAGTTCTTTGTGCAAGACGACTGGAAGGCTGTGCAGCGGCTCTCTGTGAATTTAGGCGTTCGCTATACGCTGAACTTTCCATCGACCGAGGCCAACAACCACGGCGCCGTTTTCAATTTGCAGACCCAACAGCTCGATTTTCTCGGCCAGAACGGCTTTCCGAATACCGCCCGCCGACTGCATTGGGGCGACTTTGGCCCCCGCATCAGCCTGGCGTTTCAAGCGTCGGACTCTTTTGTCGTTCGCTCCGGCTACGGTCTAGTCTGGATCGAGCAGGCCGGCATTACCACGCCTTTCACCGCGCCCTATTTTCCGTTCATCCAAAGCGCCGGCCAGCGTTCGCTTGATAACGTCAATCCTGCATTCGTGCTCTCGCAAGGCCCGTCGGTCGCAATCCTGCCGCCTAACCCGGATTCCGGCCTGGGCCAGGGCGTCTTTGCCGTGGATCGGAACACGGGCTCCGGCTACGCCCAGCAGTGGAATTTCACGTTGCAGAAGACGATCGGCGCGAACTGGAGCCTCGAGGCCGGATATCTGGGCTCGAAACTGACCCACCTGGGCGTGCCCGATACGCATCTCAATCAGTTGCCCGACGCCGACCTGGCGCTTGGAACGCAGTTGACACAACAGGTCCCGAACCCATTCTACGGACAGATTCCAATTTCTTCCTCGCTCGGCGCCCCGGCTATCGCCTATCAACAGTTGCTGCGCCCCTACCCCCGCTTCACAACCGTGACGCTATTCCGAAACAATATCGGCAATTCGACCTATCATGCCTTGCAAGCCCATCTCGAGCGGCGGTTCTCGGCGGGACTGACGCTTACGGCTTCCTACACCTTCGCCAAACTGATCGACGACGCCTCTTCGGTGTTCGATGCCGCCATCCTCACCGGGCCGGTGGCCAACTTTCCTGTGGCAGACAGCTACAATCGGCATCTCGAAAAAGATCTATCGAACGGCGATATTCCCCATGTCTTCACCGCAGGCTTCGTTTACGAGCTTCCTTTCGGCAATGGGCGGCCGTTCCCTCTCCGAGGCTGGAAAAACGCTCTCGCTGGCGGATGGAACATCGGCGGCATCGTAAAGCTGCAATCGGGCATGCCGGTCGCAGTCACGCAGATTACCAATTTCAACGCTTTCGCGGGCTATGGAACGCAGCGGCCGAACCGCATCGGAAATCCGAATTCGCCGCCCGGCCAGAGAAGCACGGCGCAATGGTTCAACACTTCGGCCTTTGCGATGGCTCCCCCATTCAGTATTGGCACCAGCTCGCGGAACCCGGTGCGCGGCCCAGGCTACCACGACGCCGATGTGATGCTAGGCAAAGTCTTCAGCTTGACGGAGCGGTTCCAGGCTGAGTTTCACGCCGAAGCTTTTGACGTCTCCAACACGCCTTCTTTTGGCCAGCCAAACGGCGTGCTAGGCAATCCGGCCTTCGGGAGCATCACGACAGCTTTCGACGCCCGGGTGTTTGAACTCGCTCTCAAACTGCATTTCTAAATTCGGGGCGAGCGGCAAAGGCGAGCCATGACGGTCATCCCGGGCCCCGCGAGGGCTCTGCTGCTCCGCTCCTGCGCGCAACCGCCTTCACGACCCAAAAGCAGAGTCATCGCTCCGCTCGGAATGACCTGCTGTGAGCCAAGCGTCCACTAGCGAGGAGCGGGCCCCAACGCTGGAAGGCTAGCGGGTAGGCAACGCCGCTGAACCAAGGGCCCGGCTGCGTTGGCGGGCCGCCTAGCGGGTTTTGGGTTTTTCGTTCGGAGGCGACTCTTCGCTTTCTTTTGGGCCGGCCGAGGCAGGATTGCCGGTGATGGAAGATAGAACCTGATCGAAAAGCTTGCTCTTGCGGCTGGTAGACCGCTTTTTTTCCGCACCCTTGCCGTGGTGATAGTTGTGCTCGAAGAAGCATGTCCGGCAATATACTTTGGCCGGTTCTCCATTCAGGATTGAGACGATAGAGTGGTTGGTGAGCAGCTTACAGCGGCTGCAATAGTCGTCGATGATGTCTCCCAGGCGAAGTTCAGCCATGGCAGCCGAATCAGGAAGACGAGCCATTATCGCACAGGAGAACCTTCAAGACACCCTCCTGCCCGGCCCGCAGAAAGGCGTTTGGAGCTTTTTCCAACGGAAAGGAGTCGGAAATCATTTCTCCCACGTGGATTTGTCCTGAAGCGAGCAGAGCCAGCGCCGGCTCAAATCGCCCGCAGCGGGAGCCGACCACTGTGATCTCGTTTACCACGATAGGAGCCGTATCGAGCGGCGCCGTTCGGTGCACAGTGGACTTGAGCATCACCGTGCCGCGCGGCCGCGTCATCGCCACCGCTTGCTGGAGGCCTTGGTGCGAACCGGTAGCTTCCACGACGTAATCGTAGGCCGCGGTCGGAAGCTTCGGTCCGCGCACCTCCCCCACGACTCCTGCCTTTTCCGCGATTCGCAACTTCTCGCGATGCCGGCCGAACAGGTGGACTTTCGCTCCGTGTACCTGAAGCACCTGGGCGGCCAGCAAACCCAGCTTGCCGTCCCCTAGCACGGCCACTGCCGTTCCTGGCGGAACCGGGGCCTGGTCCAACAGCTCGCACGCCGCCGCCAGCGGCTCTACGAATACCGCGTGAGGCAGCGGAACTTCAGCAGGCGCCGGGTGGAGGTTGCTCTCCGGCAAGGTCAGGAATTCTGCAAATGCCCCAGGGTGCTTGACGATTCCCAGCACCGAGCGACGCGGGCAGTGCCGGCCCAAACCTTGTCGGCACCAGGCGCAGCGCCGGCAACTGATATTGATCTCTCCGACCACCCGCTTCCCGATGAGATGCCGTGACCCAGCCACCACCTCGCCCACAAATTCGTGTCCCGGAGTGCCCCGGAAGCCGTAATAACCCCGCACCAATTCCAAATCGGTGTTGCAAATGCCTCCATAGAGCATCCGGATCACGGCGAAGCCTTCCCGAACCGGGGGCCGCCGTAGGCGGCGCAGGCTGACCTTGCCGCGTTCTATGTGGACCGCCAGCATGCAGCGCCATGATAGCATTCGCCGAGACTGCTGCCGGGAAGACCAGGGGTGCGCGCCCGGCGCAAGCACATTAAGTATAACACTAACTATATATTGTATTTATTTGTTTAATAGCCAGTTATAAAATTGATATCCCGTTAACGCGCAAGCCCCTGTATAATAACCCCCAATCGGCCAATGCAAGGCGCCGCTGACCCGGCAGCGATCCGGGTGGCCCAGCGGAGCCGCTTTTTCAGTTAGCGCCCGGCTATTTCGGAGCGGAGTAGCTGGAAGCCGGGCGGAATGATTCAGGAGGATCCCTAGTTATGAAACTCGCGACGCTCCGCGCCGCGCTGACCGCAGGGCTTTGGACAACGGTTGCTTGGCTGGCTGGACCGGGCGGGGCGACTGCCAAAGCTTTGCAGCCGGTAAAGGCACTGAAGGCGCCGTACCAAGTAGGGAAAGCCGCCTGGTATGGCTTGGCGTTCCAGGGGCGCCGGACCGCCAGTGGAGAGCGCTTTGACATGAACGGGTTCACCGCGGCACACCGCCGGCTTCCGCTGGGCAGCCTCGTGCGGGTCACCAATCTGGCGAATTTTCGGTCGGTCGTCGTGCGGGTCAATGATCGAGGACCGTGGAAGGGCGGCCGCATCATCGACCTGAGCTACGCGGCCTCAAAGGCCTTGGGCCTGGCAAATTCCGGTGTGGGCGAAGTCCGGCTGGACCCGGTCTCCGAATCCCTGGCGCTGGCTTCGTACTAATTATCTCCATCGTCTTCTTTTCGGCTTTCCGGGGAAACTGCCACGGGCGAGCGGAGGTGTTCCAAAGCGCGGCAGGGGAAGGCTCAAAGCGCCCGGTGCAAGCTCCGCCGAAAAGGCCCGGGCCGGCGGGCGCCTTTAGCGGCCGCCGGGCCGATCGTGCTACAACCCTAAGACGTGCGCCAACATCCTCAAACCGCCAGAGAACGACTGATCGTCGCGCTCGATTTCGCTACCAGCGACGCTGCGCTCGCCATGGCTGACCGGTTGCGGGGCTTGGCGGGGTTCTTCAAGGTCGGCAAGCAGCTTTTCACGGCGGAAGGCCCGGGTCTTGTCCGCCAACTTGTTGCGCGCGGCGACAAAGTTTTTCTCGACTTGAAATTTCACGACATCCCGAACACCGTGCGGAGTGCGGTGAAAGCCGCCGCCAGCCTGGGCGTGAGCCTGATTGACGTGCACGCCTCCGGCGGCCCTGCCATGATGCGCGCCGCCGTGGAGGCGGCCGCCGAAACGGGAATCACCGCAGTGGCTGTGACGGTGCTGACCAGTATGGATCAGCGGGAACTGGCGGCGGTGGGGTTTCCGGATCCGCCCGAGCGGCTCGTATTACGTCTCGCCAAGCTGGCGCTCGAATCGGGATTGGCTGGCGTGGTTGCTGCGCCCCCGGAAGTCGGAATGCTCCGCCGGGAACTGGGAAATGATTTCCTCATTGTTACTCCAGGCATTCGCTTTGATGCAAGCCATCGCCAGGACCAGCAACGAATCGGCGCGCCCGAGCAGGCGGTGCGCAGCGGCGCCGATTTCATTGTGGTAGGACGGCCGATCACGCAGGCCGAGGATCCGGCGGCAGTAGCCCGGAGCATCCTGCAAGTGCTAGAATGATGCGTCACTTCCATGGAGCCGTTAGCCGTTTCCGTCGTCATTCCAGTTCACAACGAAGAGAAGAATCTTCTCCCACTTTACGATCAGTTGATAAAGGTCCTCGAGACCCGGCCCGGGCAGTTCGAAATCCTGCTCATCGACGACGCTTCGACCGACGGCAGCCTGGAGCTGCTCCGCAGCCTGGCCGAGGTGGATCCCCGCCTGAAGGTTGTCCGGCTGCGCCGCAACTTTGGGCAAACCGCCGCGTTAGCTGCGGGCTTCGAGCTGGCGCGCGGCGAGGTGATCATTGCCATGGATGGCGACTTGCAGCACGACCCGGCCGATATTCCTGCGCTGCTCGACAAGATCGAGGAAGGCTTCGATATCGCCAGCGGCTGGCGCCGCGAGCGGATCGACAATGCCCTTACGCGCAAAATTCCCTCTCGGATTGCGAATTGGATGATGCGGCATGCGTCGGGCGTGGCTCTGCACGATTTCGGCACCACATTCAAAGCGTACCGGCGCGAAACCATCAAGGACATTCGGCTCTACGGTGATTTGCACCGCTTTATCCCCGCTCTGGCCAGCCTGAACGGAGCTCACGTGGCCGAAGTGCCGATCCGAAACGTGGCGCGGGCCGACGGCAACTCCCATTACGGCCTGGGGCGCACGTTTCGCGTGCTGTTCGATATTGTCACCATACGGTTTTTGCTCCGTTACTTCACGCGCCCGATGCACTTCTTCGGCTCGGTAGGACTGGTTTGCGGCGGGCTGGGAGCAGTGATTCTGACCGCGCTCGTAGCGGACAAGTTTTTACTCAGCCATGAAATGATGCTGGACCATGGTCCGCTGCTCATAGCCGGGGCGATGCTGGTGCTGACCGGCATTCAGCTTTTCTGCGCCGGGCTGATCGGCGAAGTGCTGATTCGGACCTACTTCGAGAGCCAAAACCGGCCCATTTACGCCATTCGGGAAATCATCACGCAGAATCGCAGCGAAACCGCCGATGAGCGCCGGTCCTGAGGCCGGCACGCGGCAGGGCGGCTCCGGTACCACTTCTAGCGTGCGCGCCCACGCAAAGCGCTCCCGCGGTATGCTCGGTGTATGACTCCCGCCGGTCCTGCCGGTGTGATGATCCGGGCCGCGAGACCGGAGGATGCTGACGGTATCGCCGCGGTGTTTATGGAAAGCGCCGAACTCCATGCGCGACTCGAGCCGGAACGCTACCTTGTGCCGGAGCGCGAACGAATCGCTGGTCGTTATCGCGAGGGCCGGCAGCATCCGCCCCGGCCGCCCGAAGATGTTGTAACGCTCGTCGCCGAACTGGGCGGCGAGGTTGCTGGTTTCGTCGACGCCCGCCTTGAATGGTCATTTGACGCCATGCACCGCGAGATGACTTACTGCTACATCGCAGAAATCGCGGTAAGGGCCGCGCACCGGAGCAAAGGCATCGGGGCACAGCTTCTCCGGGCAGCGGAAGACTGGGGGCGGCGGAGGGGCGCCCACCTGGCCTCATTGGAATACAATGCGGCGAATACCAGAGCCCAAGAATTCTACCTGGAACGAATGGGATATCGTGCGGCATCCATCACTGCTGTAAAGCGCTTGCGGTGAGCATCGCGATTTGCTGGAATGTGCGCTATGTTTGCAGGGAGATGGGCCGGCTCGAAGCGCCTCTCGCTGGCGTTAAAATTTTGACACGAGGTCCTCAACCGCGATCCGCTTTGCGGCGCGCTGGGGACCGTCTAGGGCGGCGAAAATCATGCAGCGCTGGGTTTCTCTTACCTGGCCCCGCCTCTTGTGTTGAGTTCCCGGCCGCTTAGCGCAGCCAGTCTTCCAACTGAATGTGGGAGTCGGTCTTGGCGTCGCGGTATTTGACGATAACCGGCGTATAAACAGAGAGATTCCATTCCTTGCCGGGACCGGAAGAAAAGGCCCGAGATCCGGGAACCACAACCGCCTCTTCGGGTATGACCAGCGGCTGATCCCCGGCTGCCCGGTGAACGGTATGGCGCACGACGTCATAAACCGGAGTCGAGCGCGTAAGGATGGTTCCGGCGGCGAGCACAGCGCGCCGGCGGACGATTGTCCCTTCGTAAACGCCGCAGTTGCCCCCCACAAGCACGTCATCCTCAATGATGACCGGCAGCGCGCCCACCGGCTCCAGCACACCGCCTATCTGCGCCGCGGCGCTCAAGTGTACGCGCTTGCCGATCTGCGCGCAACTGCCGACCAGGGCGTGCGAGTCAACCATCGTTCCATCATCCACGTAAGCTCCGGCGTTGATAAACATCGGCGGCATACAGGTGACTCCCTTTCCGATATAACAGCCGTCGCGGATCGAGGAGCCGCCAGGCACGATGCGGACGCCGCTCGAAACGTCGAATTTGCGCAGCGGGTATGTCGATTTATCGAAGAAGGGCATCCGGCCGTGGTCGGCGGACATATCGACAATGGCCCCGATGCGGAATCCCAGCAGGATGCCGCGCTTGACCCACGCATTGACTTTCCAGCCCAGCGGTGATTCCGGCGAGGGTTCGGCAGCGCGCGCCTCACCCCGGTTCAGAGCAGCCTTGAACGCAAGAAACGCGTCGTGAAACTCGGGACCGTAGGTGTCTGTTTTGGTCTCGAACAACCGGTCGATCGTGGCGGAAAGCATTGCGCTAAGCGGGACGCGCGAAGCTGCCGGCCGGAAGAAGGCTCAGCGATTCGAGCACCTTTTCAATCCGGGCCAGGCTGGCCGGCTGCGGACCAACCAATGGCAGCCGATAAACCGGCTCAATCAAACCCATCAATGCCAGCGCGGCCTTGACGGGCCCAGGGTTCGATTCAATGAAATTCACTTCCATGAGCGGCAGATAGCGCCGGTGAATTTCGCGGGCCTCAGTGAAACGGCCCTCCAGACACAACGCGGCCAGCCGCGCCATTTCCGCGGGAATTTCATTCGAGGCCACGGATATGACCCCCCGGCCGCCCAGCGCCATCAGCGGCAAGGTGACGGCATCGTCGCCAGAGAGGACGTCAAAGCTCTCCGGCGCGGCATGGCAGAGCGCGGCCATTTGGGCAATGTTTCCAGACGCCTCTTTGACCCCGATCACGGTGTCGATGGTGCTGAGGCGGACCAGCGCGGGGGGGTCGATATTCGTGCCGGTCCGGCCGGGAACGTTGTAGACCACAATCGGCAGCCGCACGGCGGCGGCGATGGCTTTGAAGTGCTGATACAAGCCTTCCGGCGTGGGCTTGTTGTAATACGGGGTCACTGAAAGGATCCCGTCCGCCCCGATCGCCTCGATTTCCCGGGCCAGTTCGATCACCTCAGCCGTGTTGTATCCTCCGGCTCCGGCGAGCACAGGAACCTTGCCGGAAGCCTCTTCCAACGTGATCTCGACGACGCGCAGATGCTCGCGCCGCGTAAGGGTGGGATTTTCGCCGGTGGTCCCGCAGGGAACCAGGAAATGGATTCCCGCCTCCACCTGGCGGCGCACCAAACGCCGGAGGGCCGGCTCATCCAGGCTCA
>DASREK010000195.1:0-30481 GCA_035652135.1 Bryobacterales bacterium
ACCGGCAATATCATCAGAATGACATCACCTTCAGCCTCCTGTATTCCTTCACCGAGAATTTCCTTCTGCCGATTTCACACGACGAAGTGACTCACGGCAAGCGCTCGCTGATTTCCAAAATGCCCGGCGATCAGTGGCAGCAATTCGCTAACGTCAGGGCGTTCCTCGCATATATGTACGGCCATCCCGGCAAAAAGCTGCTGTTTATGGGGACGGAAATCGGCCAGTGGAACGAGTGGAATCACGACAAGCCGGTCGAGTGGGAGCTTTTGCAGTTTGACGCGCACCGCTCCTTGCAGCGCTATGTCGCCGACTGGAACCGGCTGTACCGGCGCGAGAGAAGCCTCTGGGAAGTGGATTTCGACTGGCGCGGTTTCGAATGGGTCGATTTTCACGACGCCCAGAACAGCATCATTGTCTTCATCCGGCGGCCCGCGCCAGCGATTTCCGGCCAGCCGTCGCCGGCCGAGCGATCTGCCCCGGAACAGATGGCGGCGGCAGGCAGCGCGGAGGCGGCACTGAGCGGCGAGGCGCCAGAGTTTTTGCTCTTCGCTTGCAACTTCACTCCGGTCGTCCGGCAGGGATATCGGATCGGCGTGCCCGAGCCCGGCTGGTATCAGGAAATTCTGAACAGCGACTCAAAACTCTACGGCGGCAGCGATGCGGGAAACGCCGGCGGCGTCAGTACAGAAGAAATTCCCTCTCATAATCGGCCATATTCGATCGCCATCACTCTTCCCCCGCTGGCTGTAGTGGTCTTCAAGAAGACATAGCGCCGCCCGCGGAATCACAAGCCGATCTTCTTCTGATCGAAAACCGCAATGCTAATCAGGTGCTCTTAAACTCCAACGCCCAGATCTTGCCGCGTCCACTCCACAGTCAAGCGCAGAATACCGGCTCCTAGGGCCCAAGTCCGCGAAAGCCTCGCTGGCCGGAATTTTCTCGAGGGCGACCTGGATGTCCACTCCGGTCAACGCCGGTAGTCTTCAGAACGTGACCTTGACGCCGCGGCGCGCGGATTCGTAAATGCCCAAAATAATCTCCAGAGCGGCATAGCCCTCTTCCCCGGCTACCAGGGGCTTGCGGCGGTTCCGGATCGCATCGCCGAAATCCAAAAACTGGGCCTTGATCGGCTCAATCGAGATTGCCATCGGGTCAGCCGCTCCGGAAGCCAGCTTCGTCGCCAGAGGCACATCTTCCATTTTGTCGCCGGCTACGTCCCAGGCAGTGAGCCGGTCTCCCGTCAAAATGGCCGACCCTTTTGTGCCGTGCAATTCGATCCGCTCCGGATAGCCGGGGAAAAACGCCGTCGAGCCCTGGATCACGCCCGTCGCTCCCGAAGCGAAACGGATCACGGCGTTCGCGATGTCTTCCGACTCCATTTTATGCGCCGCCCCAAGCTGCCAGTGACCGTAGATTTCCGCAACCGGGCCCCCAAACCACCGGATAAGATCAACGCAATGGATCGCCTGATTGATCAGAGCGCCGCCACCCTCCACCTGCCAGCTTCCCTTTCCCGGCCGGTCGTAATACGCCTGCGGCCGGTGCCACTTCACGTAGCAGTCGGCCTCGAGCAGCCGGCCGAGCCGCCCTGCCGCAAGAGCTTTATGAACAAAAATTGCGCCGGGATCGAAGCGATGCTGGCTGATTACGCCCAGGCGGATGTCGGCCGCGCGCGCGGTCTCAATCATTTGCCGGGCGGTTGCGAGGGATGTGGCGATCGGCTTTTGCACCAGCACGTGTTTTCCCGTCCGGGCGCACTCCTCGACTGGCTGGAGGCGGAAATCGGGAAAGGTGCAAACATCGACGTAGTCTATATCTCTGCGCCGGCAGAGATCACGATAGTCGGCGACAAATTCGGCTCCCCACTTTTCCGCGAACTGCCTGCCTTTTTCAACGGAGCGATTGTTGACAGCAACAAGCCGGTACCCCGCGGCGCGATACGCTTCAGCGTGCTTGTGGGCGATCGCCCCGGTTCCGATTAATCCGACATTCATAAAGCTGGAAGAGCTCGCCGGTTTCCGGGCCGGTAAACCCGCAGACAACCGCCGGCGCCTGCGTTTTAGCGAATCTGGCCCGAGCCTAAGGAATCAAAGCGGTGGGCGGGACAAGCCAACCAACCGACCTGGATCGGCTAGACCTGGAATTCCCGCTTCACCTTTTCGCTTTTTTCCGCTACACCCCGCGCGAGATCTTCCTTGAACTTCGCCAGGACGCCTTCTACGTGAGGGTCGGAGGTGCCGATGATTTGCGCCGCGTAGATAGCGGCGTTTACCGCGCCGGCCTTGCCCACGGCCATCGTGGCCACGGGCACTCCGCCGGGCATCTGCACCGTCGAGAGGAGCGAATCCATGCCCGAAAGCGGCGAGTTGGCGATCGGAACGCCGATAACCGGCAGGGTCGATTCTGCGGCAATCACGCCCGCCAGGTGGGATGCGCCGCCCGCGCCCACGACAATCGCCTTCAACCCGCGTTTGCGCGCCGTGCGGGCATATTCGGCCGTGCGGGCCGGCGACCTGTGGGCGCTGGTTATCTCAATCTCAAAGGGAATAGAAAATTGCTTCAATGTTTTCGCGGTCTCCGCCATGAGGGGCAGATCTGAATCGCTGCCCATCACGATCCCGACCAGCGGCTTGTGATTTTTTGAATCGCTCATTGTAATCGTGCCAGTCCTTTTACGCCGATGTCCCGGCGGTAGTGCATTCCTTCAAATCGAATTTTGGCGACAGCGGCGTAGGCGTTGTCGATGGCCGCGGGCAGATCTTCCCCGCCCGCAGTGACCCCGAGCACCCGGCCTCCGGCGGTCACCAGCCGTCCTTCCACAAATTTCGTTCCGGCATGAAACACTTTGGCGCCGAGTTCCTCCGCTTCGTCAATTCCAAAAATTTCGTAGCCCTGCTCGTAATGTCCCGGATACCCAGCCGACGCCAGCACCACACAGACCGCCGGCCCTGAAGACCATTTTACAGCTACGTCGGTTATGCCCGCTCCCTGGGCTGCGCACTGCAAGAGCGGGACCAGATCCGACTCGAGGCGGAACAGCAGGGCCTGCGCTTCCGGATCGCCCAGGCGCACGTTGAATTCGAGCACCTGCGGTCCCTCGGCGGTCATCATCAGGCCGAAATACAAGAAGCCCCGATAGGGGCAGCCTGCCTTATACAGCCGGTCGAGGGTCGGCTCCACGATGCGCTGCAAGATCCCCTGCTTCTCCGCCTCGCTCAGTATCGCCCCATCCGAGTACGCTCCCATGCCGCCGGTATTAGGCCCCCGATCGCCGTCATAGACGGCTTTGTGGTCCCGAGCTGACGGCAGGGCGTAGTAACCGGCGCCGTCGCTTAGCACGATGAAGCTGACCTCTTCGCCGGGCAGAAACCGCTCGAGCACTGCCCGCCGGCCAGCCGGTCCTGCGATTTTTCCCGCCAGCATCAGTTCCGCCGCGGCTCTGGCCTCGCTTTCTTTGTCCAGAATGAGCACGCCTTTCCCCGCGGCGAGGCCATCCGCTTTCAAAACCACGGGAAACCCGAACGCGCCGATGTTGCGGGCCACATCTTCTGGCGACTCGAGCACCAGGAAATCGGCGGTCGGGACGCCGCTATCGCGGAGAAACTGCTTGGCGAAAACCTTGCTGCCCTCGAGCCGCGCCGCTTGGGCGTCTGGCCCCACAATCCGCAGGTTGCGCGACCGGAATTCATCGGCAATGCCGGCAACCAGCGGCGCCTCCGGACCCACGACCGTAAGATCGGCGCCGATCTCTGCCGCCAGATCGGCCATGAGCCGGGGGGAAACGATATCGCCCCCCCGGCAAATGGCCTCGCTCGAAATCCCCGCATTGCCAGGCACGCAATACACTTCGTCGGCCAGAGGGCTCTGGCGCAATTTCCATACGATGGCGTGCTCACGGCCGCCGGAACCTATTACCAGTATCTTCATTGCTTGCCGGGAACCTTGCCTCCTTGCCGGCTAATTGCATAGAATAACTGGAAACGACCCTTTCCGGGATAACTGGATGGCGCTTTCCTTCCACGAAAAATATGACGTAGTCGTGGTCGGAGCCGGTCACGCCGGCTGCGAAGCCTCCGTGGCCACGGCCCGAATGGGGCTGCGGACGGCGCTGGTGACCCTCAACCTCGACCTGATCGCCCAGATGTCGTGCAACCCCGCTGTCGGCGGCATCGCCAAGGGCCACCTTGTCCGCGAGGTGGATGCTCTGGGCGGAATCATGGGCCAAGTGACCGACGCCGTGGGCATCCAGTTCCGGCTGCTGAACACCAGCCGGGGGCCGGCTGTGTGGTCGCCGCGCGCGCAGTGCGATAAGAAACAGTATCGCATTGAGATGAAGCGCCGCCTCGAGGCCGAGCGCAATCTGGTGATCAAGCAGGCCGAGGTCGTAGATCTGGTTCTCGAGGAGGAGGCCGGTCCAACGTTTGACGGTCTTCCCGCCCGGCGCGTGCGCGGGGTAGCTCTCCGCGATGGGCGGTTGATCAGCGCCGGGGCCGTCGTCATCACCACCGGCACGTTCCTCAATGGCCTCATCCATTGCGGGGAGCAGACCTATCCCGCAGGCCGCAGCGGTGAACCGCCTTCGGTCATGCTCGGGGAACGATTGCGGAATCTTGGGCTGCGCTGCGGGCGTTTGAAAACGGGCACGCCGCCCCGGCTGGACGCGCGATCCATCGATTGGAGCCGCTTCGAGATCCAGCCGGGAGATCCGGAGCCGACGCCGTTTTCGTTCCGCACGGACAAAATCGAGCGCGAACAGGTGGTCTGTCATATTGCCTTCACCACCGAGGAAACGCACCGCGTCTTACGGGATAATCTGCATCGCTCCCCGCTCTACAGCGGCCAGATCACAGGCATAGGGCCGCGCTATTGCCCATCCATTGAAGATAAGATCGTCAAGTTTCCCGACAAGCCCCGGCACCAGATTTTTCTCGAGCCGGAAGGGCTTGATACGAACGAGATTTACGTGAATGGCATGTCCACAAGCATGCCTATCGACGTGCAGACGGCGATGGTCCATTCGGTGCCTGGTCTGGAGAACGCCGAGATGATCCGGCCCGGGTACGCCATCGAGTACGACTCGGTGGACGCCACCGAGCTGGCGCCTACGCTCGAGGTCAAAAAAATCCGCGGGTTGTTTCTGGCCGGACAAATCAACGGCACGTCCGGTTATGAAGAAGCCGCTTGCCAGGGAATCATGGCGGGGATCAATGCCGGCTGCGCAGTCAAGGGGCTGCCGCCGGTAACGCTCGACCGCACACAGGGCTACACCGGGATTTTGATCGACGACCTCATCAGCAAAGGAACCAACGAGCCTTATCGGATGTTCACCTCGCGGGCGGAGTTTCGGCTGCACCTGCGGATCGACAACGCCGATCAAAGGCTTACCCCTATCGGAAGGCAAGTCGGACTGATCGATGACGAGGCCTGGCAAAAATTCTGCGCCAAGCAGGAACGCATGGCGCGCTTCCGGCAGTTCCTGAACGTTTATCGCCCCGATCCCCGCGACCACGCCGCCGATCGGTTGCTGAGGAAAGTCAATCAAAGCGCCGGGGATTGCCCTGTCGCAAGCCAACTGCTCAAACGTCCGGAGATCGTGATCGAGGACCTGGCGCCGGTCTTGCAGGAGAAACTCGGTCTCCCGTTGAAGAGGCTCGAACTCAAAGCCATCGAAACGGAGATCAAGTACGAAGGCTATCTCGCCCAGCAGCAGAAGCATATTGAGCAGCTCAAGAAGGCGGAAAGCCGGCGCATCCCCGCGGATTTCCCCTTTCGCGGCCTGCCGGGCTTGTCGCGCGAGGTCGTGGAAAAGCTGGAACGAGTGCGGCCAGTGACCCTCGGCCAGGCGGGGCGGATTCCCGGGGTCACGCCGGCGGCCGTTTCCATTATCAATGTATATCTCGACCTGCCGGCCAGGCAGGGGGCTCGCAACTGACGTCCGATGGATGAGAGTCTAGCCTGCGAGATCCGGCCCGGCGGCGGATGGGATCTCTCTCCGGTTCCCAACGTTCCAGGAGTATTTGCCGTTTGGCCTTCACAAGGCCCGCCCTACATTGGCAAAAGCAGCCTGCTGCGGCGAAGACTCGCTCGGTTGCTCCGGCCTGCCGAAACGCAATCGAGGCTGCTGAATCTCGCGCAGATCGCCTGCCGGGTGGAATACCAGCCGGCCGGATCGCCGTTCGAATCCATGGTCCTGCTATACAAGCTCGCGCGCCGCCACCGCCCCGGCGATTACCAAAAGTATCTGAAGCTGCGCATTCCGCCGTTTTTGAAGATTAATCTGAGTAATGCCTACCCGCGCTGCTACGTTACGCATAAGCTCGGGCAAAGGCGGGCTTTCTACTTCGGCCCTTTTCCTTCACGGGCCGCCGCAGAGCGCTTCCAGAACGCCTTTCTGGATCTTTTTCAGATGCGCCGGTGCGTGGAAGATCTGGAGCCTACTCCAACGCACCCCGGCTGCATTTACGGCGAAATGAAGATGTGTCTGCGGCCCTGCCAGGCGGCTGTCACAGCGGCAGAATATCGCAGCGAGACGGAACGTGTTGTGCAGTTCCTCGCGACCAATGGCGAATCGCTTCTCAAACAATTGCGAGACGAGCGGGACCGCGCGAGCGCCGCGCTCCAGTTCGAGCAGGCAGCCCGGATCCACAAGAAACTGGAGAGGGTGGCGGAAGCTCTTCAGCTCAAAGACGACCTGGCCGGAGATCTTGACCGCCTGCACGCCATCATAATCCAGCGATCCGTGGATCCTTGTGCCGTCGAGCTCTGGCTGCTGTATCAAGGATTCCTGCAACCACAGCGGCGCTTGCATGTTGCGGCGGAAGCAGGACAGCCCCTGTCTCTGGACAGCAAGCTGCGCGAAACTTTGAGCGCGGTTAGCTGGGAAACGGGCGCTGCCCGGCAGCGCGCTGAGCACCTGGCCCTGGTGGCGCGATGGTATGCGAGTTCCTGGAGGCAGGGAGAAATATTGCGTTTCGAGGACTTCGACCATCTGCCTTACCGGAAGCTGGTGAAGGCGATCTCGCGAGTGGCGGCAGGATCCACACAACCGGCGGGGGCGCGCATTTCCGGGTCTTATCGGCCCGGTTAACGATGCCGCGCCGGAGTCTTCTTCTGCTGCTGCAAGAAAGCGGTCAAGGCCTGAAGCTGGCGCTGGTTCAGGTTCGTGGCTGGCGGCATGATGGAACCCCGCACATAGGCGCTGGGATTCTGGAAGTGGCCAATCAGCCAGGCGTCCGTGCGGCCGCGATTTCCTTCATCTGACAGGTCCGGGCCCACGCCGCCCCCGTCGCCGTCCAGCCGATGACATCCTATACAGTTCTCCTGGCGGAAGAGGAGCCCGCCCTCCTGGACAAGATCTTGCCCGCCGCTGGCCGCCTGAAGAGCAGTCTCGGGCTGAGGTTTGGCTCTTTGCAATTCCCGAATGGCCAGCACGATCTCCCAGGTTTGAGTGTCGTCGAATACATCCTTCCACGCCGGCATGCCCGTGAACCGCACGCCGTTTTGAATGATCCAGAAGAGCTCGGCATCATCCCACCGCTTCACGTGCGGGGAGGTAAGATCAATCGCCGGCGGGTACAGATCGCGTCCGAGCGTGGTGTTCGAGCGTCCATCGCTGCCGTGGCAAAGCGCACAGGACCGGCGGTAAAGATCCATGCCTTTTTTCACGGCTGCGCCGTTCACAGGCAAGGGATTTTTGCGTTCCTTGGCCTCGAGCGGGATCACCACCTCCTTCGCAATGTTTGCCAGGCCGGATTCCACCTTGGATGGGCGGCCGTCGGCCGAGCATCCAGAATGAAGCAATAGTATCGGAACCGCACTCAGCGCGGCCAGCAAAACCCGGTTTTGGCTCACTAACTTTATTACGGGCGGGGCTCGCCGCCTGTTACGGTAGCTCAAATTTCTTAACGGTTGTTGCGGCCAGAAGCCTCATTCTCTTTGCGCCTGCCCGGCGCTTGCGGGTTAAGCGGGCCGGCTCGCTGGAAACTCTCCATTGCGGATTGTGCGCAGCGCTGTCCGGAGTTCTCCCTTGGCTCCGGATCTTTTTCCAAAAAACACGCAGTGAACGGCTTGTTTTGGTAAAAAACAAGCATGCACGAAGACGCGGAAGCCGAAAACCAGACGTCGAGCGACAGGGGCGCCCGCAGGGCCGTTGAGTGGACGGCCAATCTCCTGCTGGGCGCCGGCTCTGGCGGGCTAATGGGATTGCTGATAGCCGGCGTGATCGGCATACGCCACGGCCCGGACGGCGCGCCGCTCGCTGTCACGCTGCTGCTGACGGCCGGCCTGGCTGCAATCATGGCGTTTCTGAGCGTGCGCCAGGAGCCTCCTGCGCGGCCGGTCGCCCCGCGCGTGGCGTGGGGTGTGCTCCTGACCGGGGCCGCCCTGGTGATTGCGCTTGCCGTGTATTTGTTTCAGGGCGCGTATATTCAGAGCGTACGCGGCAGCGGAGGCCGGGCCGAGCCTCCTCTTCCCATTTGGCCGGTTTCGCGCGCGGCCCTCGGGGCATCCCTGGTGTCTTTGCTGGCGGGATTAGCGGCCGCCCTTTTGGGCTGGGCTGAACTGGCCGCGAATCGGGAACGCTATGGGGGCGGCAAGTGGGTGGCGCTGTCGGTTCTCGCAGCCGGCGCGTGGTTGGCGCTGGCGCTGGCCTGTTACGTCATCGGTTACGGCTTTACGTTCATTTGAGCGAGGAAGAGACCGTTGAAAAAGAGCTTGTAAGTGGCGTAGCTCTGGCCGCGGTATTGCGGCCGGATGCCGAACAAAATAATGTGCCCGCGGCCAGCCGGGGCGTCCATCACGGCGCTGCGGTTTTCGACCAGTTCCGGTCCCAGCAGCCAGCCTGAAAGCAGTGGATTGCGCCGCGGATACTCCACGACGGATTTGGCCGGAGGATTGGAACTCGCAGGAGCCGGCTCGAACGCGGGTCCTGATTCGCACCACACCGCTGTTGGATTTTCCATCCCGAAGGCCAAGGGGTGCCTGGTATCCACATCGGCGGCAAGCAGGGATCCAGGAGCATAGAATTCCCGGTTGGGAACGCCGGCCAGCACGTTGCGCGCTCCAGCGCCAAGCCGCTCGATCGCGTAGAGGGATGAGCGATTCAGCGCCAGCAGTACTCCACCGCCCCTAACGAATTCCCCCAATGCTTCGGCGCCCGGGTCCCCCAGGCCGCCAGAAAACTCAGGGGGCATGACGCTTGTGGATCCGCGGTCCGGTGCCGGGCTGAAGCCGGACTCGATGCTTTGCGGCGTCGCATCAGGAAGAACGATCACGTCGAATCTTGCCAGCAGGCGCCCGGCTCGAATGTCCCTGTTGAAGAGGGTTGTATATGGAAACTCAAATTGCTCCAGCAGCCAGCGCGTCCAGCCTTCATCCGTATTGGGCACGTAGCTCTGATAGAGGCCGATGCGGGGCAGGCGCAGCCTGGCGCTCCCGCTTCGGGAGCGCGCGGCGGTGAACGGCAACCCGAGATCCCGCGCCAGCCCCGGCAGCAGGGATTTGGCAGGGCCGTTGTTGTCGATAAGGAACGCTCCGGTCTTCAGATCGCGCCAGACGGCCGCGCCCGCTTTCAGCAAACGGTTCACGGCGATCCAGGCGTTGGTTAGCGCTGGAGAAAGCGCCGCAACGGAGGAACCGTCCACCCGGCCCGGCTCCGGCTCGATCTTCTCCACACGATCCAGGACGACATGAAAAGGGCTTTCGATCGTCTCGGCCCGCACACCCATCAGCAGCGGCAGGGTTTGGGCCGCCACATCGTAGGGACGCCTTGGCGGCCCGCCGGGATAAATCCGCAGGTCGGGGTATCGCTGCCGTTCGAGCAGAGTCTTGGCATAAGAGCCATAAGGCTGCGCCAGCCGGATCACATAATCGCCGGCATCGTATTCGCCGCCGCCTGCCCGAAAGGCAACCCGGGCTCGCTCGATTTCGACCTGTCCGAACTGCAAGGTTTCGAGCATCCGGGTCATGGCGTTGGGATCATGCTGCCGGCGCGGGATGATGAACGCGTAAGGCGGATCTTTGCGCTCCAACGCGCGGAGGCCGACGCCGTAAAAGTTGCGAAGCAGGTCCTCCCGTCGCAAGGCGGCCTGATAAAGACACGATTCAAAGGCGATCAATTGGTAATCGACAATGTCGCGCAGACGCCATTCGCCGCCCGGCCAGGGCTGCAAGTAATTCCAACTGCGCTCGCGGGCATTGTAGCCAAGAGCGCCCGTGTCGAGCTGATCCGGCGCAACATGAATCGGCGTAGCCAGGCGCGCGCTGGCCGATTCGGTGAGAATGCGCAAGCCGCCGTGATACGCCTGATAATGCCGGCTAGGGGTCCAGAAATCGTACATGGCGTTGATGGCTACTCCCGTCTTGCCCGCGGCAGTCAGGTCAGCCGCAATGCCCGTGCCGATCATGTTCATTTCCTGAGCGATTACAGCGTCCACATTCGGATCCACGGGATCGAGCCAGGGCGGGACAAACAGGCGCGCGGCGTAAGGCCCCATCTGGTGCACGTCGTAAACAATCTGCGGATGCCAGACGTTATGGATTTTTTCGACCGCAAGACGCGTCTCGACTTGCGTGAACATGTACCAGTCGCGGTTATTATCATGGCCGACGTATTTTTGGTAGAGGCCGGGCGGCGGCGTGCCTTCCCATGGCGTACCCAATTGGCGGCGGTACCAGCGCGTCACCAGATCCACGCCATCCGGGTTCAGGGATGGGACCAGCAGCAAGATCGTGTTCGCGAGAATCGAACGATGGCGCGGCGTCTCCTCTGCGAGCAGCTTGTAGGCGAACTCGACGGCGGTGTGGGTGGAGGCGATCTCCGTTGAGTGTATACTGCACGTGATCAAAACGACCGTCTTTCCCGCAGCGATCAGTTGTTCTGCTTCCGCCAGATTGGTGAGGCGCGGGTCCGCCAACTTGGCCTGAATCTGGCGGTAGCGGTCGAGACTGCGCAGGGTCTCCGGGTCCGAAATAATGGCCAGAATAAAAGGCCGTCCTTCGGTTGTTTTCCCAAGCTCTTGCACGCGGATCCGGTCACTGGATCGCTCCAGCAGCCCGAAGTACTCGACCACCTTCGACCACTCGAGCACAGTGCGGTCGGCGCCCATTCTGTGACCGAACTGCGATTCGGGAGATGGGACGGCTGCTCTGGCGGCGGGCGTCCAGATTTGGATAAAAAGCAGCCAGAAGACGAGTCGCAAGCCTTGCCGGAACATCCCACCAATATAACCAAGCCCGCGGCGGCGAGCGGGAAGAGAAGGCGCCGATCAAAGAGCTCGGGAGTTGCACTGCTTCTGATGAGAATCAACTTGGTGAGCCGGACCCCATGGGGAAGTGAACCGGCCGCGGGCAGCGCGGAGCGCGCTTGCGTTAAAGCCTCGGGCTGGGGAGACCGATGTGGATGTGAGCGCCCGTTGCGCTGCCGAGAACGGCGTGACGGAAAGCGATGTAAGGCACGCTCAAACGGTCCAACATGCGCATGAGCCAGCGCCCCTCGGGCTGATCCGGATTCAACGCCACGTCTACGCGGTCCCGGTGATCGAAACCCAGACTGCGATGTACGGCCGTTTCGCCCCAGGCGCTTACAGGGAGGGGATGAGAAAACTTTTGATAAAACGCCGACTCCAGGCGCGCCAAATCGCCGGTGGTGACCGTGCCTTTGCCCTCGAACTTGGCCGCTAAGGCCAGGTCCGCTTTCGCCTGCTCGGCCATTTCGGATTCGCGCCGGGCCATTTCGGCTAATTCCTGGGTTAGCTTGGCCCTCGATTCGGCCAACTGCCATTGCTTTTCGGCCTGCGCTTCCTCCTTCTGGGCGCGCTCCAGCGCCTTGGGCGCCAGCACGCCTTCTTTCACGAGCTTTTGCTGCTCGGCCAGGGCATTCTGTGCCCGCCGCAGAAGAGCAGACGCCGCCCCCAACATCCGCGGGACTTCCTGCGGCGTTACGTCACCCCGGTAGAGAGTCTCCTGGAGGATCTGCTCATGCCACGCGTCTTCGAGCTGCTCCTCGGCGGCTTTGAGCGCCGACCGGGGCGCCGCTCCGGCCTCCACCAGCATCTGCACGCGGCGCAGGTTGGCCTCGGCTGTAGCTACATCGGCCGATCGCCCCACAGCGGTGAACACGAAGAGTAAAACAACTGTGAGCAGCTTCCGCATGAACTTCTCATTTTACCCGCTTTTCTCCGCACCTTGGATGCCAGGGAAAGCCCATTTTGCGTCTACAATAACAAATGGGGAGTATTGGATGGACTTTTGGCAGGCCGCGGTGGAAGCGGCCCGTTCGAAGAAAGCAGAAGACATCTCGGTGCTAGACCTTCACGAAGTTGCCAGCTTCACAGACACTTTTGTCATTTGCAGCGGGATGAGCGCCCGCCAGAATCAGGCGATTAGCGACGAAGTGGAAAGAAAGCTGAAAGAGCAAGGATTGCGCCCGGCCAGCATCGAAGGTTATCAGCAGGCGGAATGGATTCTGATGGATTACGGCGACTTCATCATCCATATCTTCTCGCCTCGCGCGCGGAACTATTATGAGCTCGAGCGCCTCTGGAAAAATGCGCGGCGCATCGCCATCGAGAGGGCGGTTTGATGATGCCCCCGGCTCCCTCTACAGTGGGTTTCGAGACCAGGCCGGCGACAGCCGCTGACGCCCCTGTTCTCTGGCGGATTTTCAATCAGGCCATCGAGGATCGCCTCGCAACCTTTGCCGCCCGGGCCTGCCCGCTCGACGAAGTCGAGGGCTGGTTTCGCGGCAAGCGATTTCACGCGCTGCTGGCCGAGAACTTTCGCCAGCCGGTGGGATGGGCCTCTTTGCGCCCTTACCGCGAGGGCCCCGCCTTCTCGACCATCGCCGAAATGTCTGTTTATGTGGATCGCACCTGGCGAAGGCATGCCGTGGGACAATTGCTTGCCGCAGCGCTGATTGAGGAAGCTCGCTCTCTCGGCTTGCATAAGCTGATCGGATACTTGCTTGAGAGCAACATCAGCAGCCGCAAGCTGGTGGAGAAACTAGGGTTCCGCATGGTAGGCGTACACCGGCGGCACGGCGCGCCGGCGGCCGGCTGCCCGGACGTGATCGTGGTGGAAAAGCTCCTCTGAGCGGGCGTGCGCGTTTTTCCTTCCGCTATGGCTGAAACAAAAGGTCTGTTGATGGTTTATACCGGCAACGGAAAGGGCAAGACCTCGGCCGCTATGGGATCCGGGTTCCGGGCAATCGGCCAAGGGTTGAAGGTGCTGATGGTGCAATTCATCAAGGGCTCCTGGCATTATGGCGAGCTCGATGCCGCCAAGATGCTTCCGGAAGGTCTGTTCGAAATTCGCGTGATGGGAAGAGGCTTTGTGAAGATCGGCGCCGAAAAGCCCGATCCGGCCGACGTGGAAATGGTCGAAAAAGCGTGGGGCATGGTCGTCGAAGAAATGCACGCAGGCCGGTTCGACATGATCATCTGCGATGAAATCAACTACGCCATTCATTACGGAATGATTGACATCGATAGAGTTGTTTCCGACCTTCGGTCCCGCCCGGAAACGGTGCACGTGATCTGCACGGGCCGTAATGCGCACGCGAAGTTAATCGGCGCCGCCGATCTGGTCAGCGAAATCAAGCAGATCAAACACCCCTATGAGAAAGGCATCCTCGCCCAGCGGGGCATCGAATACTAGCCATGCCCTGGTTCAAGAAAGACAAGGCGCCGGAGCCGTCCGAAGGCAAGAAGGTTCGCACCGAAGGCCTGTGGATCAAATGCGACGGCTGCCGGCAGATTATCTGGAAGCGCGATCTGGAAACCAATCTCAACGTTTGCCCGAAATGCGGCCATCACTTCAGAGTGGACGCCCGCACGCGGCTGGCCCAGTTGCTCGACGAGGCGAAGTGGACAGAGCTGGATGCCGACCTCGCGTCGAGCGATCCGCTCTCGTTTGCCGACCAGAAACCGTACCGGGAGCGGCTCTCGGCCATGAAGGCGGCCACCGGGTTGAACGACGCACTGATTACCGCTGAGGGTTCGCTGGCCGGACGCCCGGTGATTGTTTGCGCTATGGAATACCGCTTTATCGGCGGCAGCATGGGATGCGTCGTCGGCGAGAAGATTACGCGGGCCATCGAACGCGCGATCGAAACCCGGCGGCCTCTGCTGATCGTATCAGCTTCCGGGGGCGCCCGCATGATGGAGGGCGCCGTCAGCCTTATGCAGATGGCAAAGATTTCCTGCGCCCTGATGAAACTGGAAGAAGCCCGCGTCCCCTACATCAGCATCCTTACCGATCCGACGACAGGCGGCGTCACAGCCAGTTTCGCCATGCTGGGCGATTTCAATATCGCTGAACCGAACGCGCTGATCGGTTTTGCCGGACCGCGCGTGATCGAACAGACCATGCGGCAAAAGCTCCCGGCCGGCTTCCAGCGCAGCGAGTTTCTGCTGCAACATGGAATGCTCGACGCCGTGGTAAAACGCGGCGAGCTTAAGGCCTGGATCGCGCGAGCGTTGGATTTCCTCTGCGGGCCGGTGTAAAAATCGCGTTGGTCAGCCTTCGCCTTTCCGGCGCCCCCGCCGGCCAGGGCCGGAGCCGCTTTCGGGGCGCTGGAAGCGGCGTGCTGACGGTTTCGCCATGACTTACCCCGAAGCAGTGCAGCGTCTTTTGCGTCTCGGCAACGAGGTTAAGACCGCCAAGCTCAGCCTGGATCGGATGGACGCTCTGCTCGAAAAGCTGGAGCGGCCGGAACGCGCGTTCCGCAGCGTGCATATCGCCGGCACCAACGGCAAAGGCTCGACGGCCGCCATGATTGAAGCCGGATTGCGCGCTGCCGGACGCCGCACAGGCCTCTATACCTCGCCCCACTTGGTCCGGATCAACGAGCGCATTCAGGTAAACGGAGAGGAAATATCCGACGCCGATTTTTGTTCCGTCTTCGAAACGGTGGAGCGAGCCGTCGAGCAACTGCTTGCCCAAGGCTCCCTGGAGCTGCATCCTACCTACTTCGAGTGCCTGACGGCCATGGCTTTCTGTCATTTTCGATCGGCCGGAGTGGAGCTTGCCGTAGTCGAGGTGGGGCTGGGAGGCAAACTGGACGCGACCAATGTGCTGCTTCCCTCCGTTTCGGTCATTACTCCGATCGATTTTGATCATGAGGCGTTCCTGGGAAAAGGAACAGCTTCGATTTCGGCGGAAAAGGCCGGAATTTTAAAGCCTGGCGTGCCTGCCGTATTCGCTCCGCAGAGCCCGGAAGCGGAAGAGGTCCTCGAGGCGCGGGCGCGCGAGCTGCAAATTTGCGTAGTACGCGCGGGCCGGGACTGGAAAGCCGGCCGCATTTCCCACCACCACGGGTATTACGAATTTGAGGCCGTCAGCGACACAGGCCGGCTGATCGACGCCCGGCTGAGCCTGGCTGGCGAGCATCAGATCACAAACGCCCTGGCGGCGATTGCCGCGCTCGACCTGCTTGGTCTGTCTCCGGGAGCGATTGAACGGGGATTGCGCGTGGCCCGCTGGCCAGGCCGCCTGGAGCAGGCAGCGGAGAAACCCACGGTGCTGCTCGACGGCGCGCACAACCCGGCGGGAGCCCGCGCTCTGGCCCGGTTTGTGCGGCAGCACTGCCCTGGGCGCCGCGTATGGTTGATCTACGCTGCGATGCGCGATAAGGCTGTAGATGAGGTCGCCGGCATCCTGTTCCCCCTGGCCCACAAAGTATTTGTGACGGGTCTGGCCCAGCCGCGCGCGGTAAGTCCGGAAGCGCTCGCCGCGCTGGTGGCGCACCATCATGTCTGCATTCAGACCACGGCCAACGTTGCGGAGGCGCTAGCCGCGGCCCGCGCCCTCGCTTCCGAGGCCGATGTGATTCTGGCGACTGGCTCGCTGTTTTTGGTCGGCGAAGCAAAGGCGCTGCTAGCATCCAGGGCCCGATCGGCGGCATGAGCATGTTGCGCGCGCTCCTGTGGACCGATCCGGCCATTTGCATTCTGACAGTCTTCATGGGCAGCATTTCCCTGCTTGCTTCTATTGTCGATGGGACAGGGCACATGCAACACCGGATCGCGCGCCGCTGGGCCCGCATGGTGATGGCCGTGAGCGGCGCTACGGTCAGAGTGACGGGGCTGGATCAGCTCACCCCGGGCGCGGCTTACGTTTTCTGCTCGAACCATCTGAGCTTGATTGACACGCCGCTCGTATTCGGATACCTGCCCTGGGAGTTCCGCGTTCTGGCAAAGAAGATCTACTTTGGCGTTCCATTTCTTGGCTGGCATTTACGCCGCGCGGGCCACTTGCCCGTCGAGCCGGACAATGTGCGCGCGTCGGTGCGCAATGTGGCCGAGGCCGCCCGGCAGGCCGCTCTTGGGCTGTCGATTGTGATCTTTCCTGAGGGCGGCCGCAGCCGCACGGGAGCCCTGGGCGAGTTTCACGCCGGGGCAGCCTACATTGCCATCAAGGCGGGGGCGCCGGTTGTTCCCATGGGCATTGTGGGGACACGAGAGGTGCTTCCCCCGGGATCAATTATCGTACGGCCTCGCCCGGTCGAGCTGCGCATCGGCGCACCCATTCCCACCGCAGGCCTGACCACCCGCCACGCTAAAGACTTGCTGCTCGAGCTGCGCCGCAGGATCGTCGAGCTGAGCGGCGAGCCGGAACCTTCCGCTCGAAAAGAAATGCCCGCGACGAAGCACTCATCCTGAGCGGCGCCGCCGGCCTGCGGGCGGCGCATCGAACTGGACCGGAACCGGCGGCTTCTGCGTTGTGGCCAAC
This sequence comes from Bryobacterales bacterium, assembly GCA_035652135.1. Lineage (GTDB taxonomy): Bacteria > Acidobacteriota > Terriglobia > Bryobacterales > JACQDG01 > DASREK01. The sequence goes on from DASREK010000195.1 coordinate 16,732, forward strand.
AGGCAGCGTGTTACCATCCAGAAAGAGAGGGGCATGTACACTCCCGAAGCGGCTTCTTTCCATCCGCAATCCGGCTTGACCGCGCCCAGCGCTCGAGAGCGGGCCGCGCGGGCTCTTCATATGCGCCATCTGGTCGAGCAGATACGGCAGATCGAGAGCCGGTTGCGGGCCGGAGGCGGTCCGGCCCGGGTGGAAAGGCAGCACCGGGCCGGCAAGCTTACGGCCCGCGAGAGGCTGGAAAAGCTGCTGGATCCGGGCAGTCTTTTCCTCGAGGTGGGCTTGCTGGTCGCCAGCGACAAATACGACGGCCAGGCCCCTGCCGCCGGAGTCGTGACCGGCGTCGGCTTGATCGCGGAACGGCCGGTCGTGGTGGTTGCCAACGACGCGACGGTAAAGGCCGGCGCGTGGTGGCCTGAGACCATCACGAAGATTCTGCGCTGCCAGGAAATTGCCATGCGGCGCCGCATCCCCATTGTGTATCTGGTGGATTCGGCAGGAGTGAATCTCCCTTACCAAGACGGCATCTTTCCGGGCCAATATGGAGCAGGCCGCATTTTTTACTACAACTCGAGAATGCGCCGGGAGCTCAAGGTGCCGCAAATAGCAGCCGTAATGGGTCCTTGCATCGCCGGCGGAGCGTATCTGCCGGCGCTCAGCGACGTGATCATCATGGTGGAGAAGACCAGTTTTATGGGTTTGGGCGGGCCGAACCTGGTGAAGGGCGCGACCGGACAAACGGTGGACGCCGAGAGTCTCGGCGGCGCCGAGATGCACAATACGCTAAGCGGGGTGGCGCATTACCGCGCGGCGAATGACGCCGAGTGCCTGGCTTTGATCCGGCAGTTGATCGACGAACTGCCGCGCCGGCCGGCCTCTCCCGCTCACGAGCCCTCGCCGCCTCTGCTGAACGAGGACGAAATTTACGAGACGCTGCCCGCCGACCACCGGCTGCCCTACGACATCCAGGAAATCGTGTTCCGCGTTTTTGACCAGCAGGGTTATCTGGAGTTTATGGCGGATTTCGCCCCGGAAGTGCTTTGCGCCAACGCCCGGGTGATGGGTTTCTCGGTCGGCCTTATTGCCAACCGCCGCGGCTTCTTTCCATCCGGCGGCAAGCCTCGCATCGGCGGGATCATTTATACCGAATCGGCCCGCAAGGTATCGTATTTCGTCGAAAATTGCAGCCGCCTCGGCTTTCCGCTCGTGTATTTCCAGGACGTCTCCGGATTCATGGTGGGGCCGGAAGCTGAACAGAGCGGGATCATTCGAGCGGGCGCAGAGATGGTCGAGACTATGTCGTGCGCCGGCGTCCCGAAGATTATTGTGACGTTGAATCATGCCAGCGGCGCGGGCTACTACGCCATGGCGGGCCAAGGCTTTGATCCGGATTTCACTTTTAGCTGGCCCACGGCCCGCGTGGGAGTAATGGAAGGCGAGTCGGCGGTTCAGGCGCTTTTCGCAGCGGAGATCGAAAAAGTGCAAGCTTCGGGCCAGGCCATGCCGGAAGACTTGCGGGAAGCCATCGAGAGAACGCGCGCCGATTATGAGCGTTGGCTCGATGCCAAATTTGCGGCGGCGCGGGGCCACGTGGATGCGATCATCGATCCCCGAGAGACCCGTCGCGTTCTCGAGCTGGCGCTCCGCGTAACCTCCGGATGAGGAGGCTCGAGCGCCGGGTCGAGTTTCGCTTCACAAACCCGGAAAAGCGTCTTGATACGCCTGGGCCTGCTCACGGACGGCCTGGATCTGCACCAGCGGGCCGACGCCGATGCCGGGACAGTAGGTTCGCAGCTTCTTCCACGCGCTGCGGCTGGCGACGTTTTCCGGCCAGTAAGGAAAGGTCCGGCATTGGATGGGCTTGACATCATGGATGCTGCATCCTCCTTCAACCAGAAAATGGCAAGATCGGGAGCGAGGCAGCCTCAGACGCGGGCCGTATTTGCCGCGGCAGACGTAGCGCTTTTCAAACGCCTTCGGATCGAGTTCCAAATACGCAGCAATGCGGCTGATATCTTCTTCCGTTAGGAAAATGTGGCCCTTCTGCGTGCAGCAGTTGGTGCAGCCCTTCTGGCACTCAAAGCGGAAATTGAACCTGCCGACCTCGACGCGACCGCTCATTGCGTCCTCACTTCCAAAACGGCATCTTGCCGGATCAGTTTGCGCCCGCGAAGCCATTTTTCAAAGTGTTCCTGAATCTGTTCGGCCGTCACGGCGAAGCCGGCCTCCAGCTCCCCATCGCCCGTCACCAGAGTTTCGTCGAATTCGGAGAGGCCAATGAAATTGCGCATAAAAAATTGATCCATCCACTGCTTGGGAACAGGACGGCTCTGCTCCCCCTCAGCCAGGCTCAGACGGAACTTACGCGCAAACAAGCTGCCTCTCCTCTGGCGGCTCTTTCGCGGGCTTGGCCGCCAGCGTCTTCTCCATCGCCCAGGCATTTTCGCCTGTGGCGTAGTAACGGCGCAAACAGCGGATTCGGGTGTAGCCGAGCGAACGATACAGGGCTTGAGCGCTGCGGTTGCCCACAGCCGTCTCTAAGTGGACCTTCCTGACTCCGGCCGCCCGCAGCCGCTCCTCGCAGCAGAGCATCAGCCGCCGGCCCAGGCCGCGCCCCCGCCAAGCCGGCAGCACATCGAGCGTGATGATATGGGCGGTGCGGTTGGGTTGCTTGTAAGCGGCGACAAAACCGGCCAGACGGCCCGGGGCAGCCTCGGCCACGATCGCTACCGCTGCCCGGCGCCCGAGCAGGGCAGCCATTTCTTTTCGCGTGTAAGCGACGGCTGGATCGAAGCAAGCGCGGTCGATTGCACACAGGGCCTCGAGGTCGTCCGGGCAATAGTCGCGAAGGGTCATGGGCAAAATTTCTTGACTTCGGATAATATTTATCGTCTAATAAATCTTCTCGTCAAGCAATGTCCCCCGGCGTAATCGAGAAGCGCATGAGGCTGTTCGGCGACCGCTGCGCCGAACTGGGGCTGGCGGCCACTCACCAGCGCCGCGCCATTTACCGCGCGCTCGCTGAAAGCGAGCAGCATCCCCAGCCGGAGGCGATTTACCGCCGGGTGAGACGGCTCATTCCGACGATCTCCCTGGCCACAGTCTACAAGAACATCAAAACGTTTGTGGAAATGGGGTTGCTGCGGGAGGTCGGCTGCGAAGCCGGCTCGTACCGCCTGGACGCCAATCTCGACCGCCATCATCACCTGGTCTGCGTCAATTGCAAGTCGGTGGTGGATTTTTACGACCGAAAGCTGGACCAGGTGCGGGCCGGGCAAACCAGTCCCGGCAATTTTCGTATCTTCCGGTACCAGGTGGAGGCGCTGGGCCTCTGCCCGGCCTGCCGGTCCAAACAAGGTTTGAGGAAAAATAAAAAGAGAGGACAATATGGGCAAAGTCGCTAGACAAGTCGTTGAACAAGCTGGTGTGAACGTGGACGTCCTGCTGGATAAGCTGGTGCGCGCGGCGGGCGCCGAGTTCACCACTTTTTACTACTACACCATTCTTCGCGTCAACTCCATCGGGTTCGACGGCGAAGGGCTGAAGGAGATCATCGAGGATGCGCGCATCGAAGACCGCAACCACTTCGAAGCGCTCACGCCCCGCATTTACGAATTGGGCGGCGCCCTGCCCAGGGACATTCGGGGCTTTGCCGATGTGGCCGGCTGTCCCGACGCTTATTTGCCCGCCGATCCGCGCGATATGAAAGCCATGCTCAATGTGCTGGTCGAGGCGGAACGCTGCGCCATCCGCACCTACACGGAGATTTGCAACATGACTTTCGGCAAAGACCACCGGACCTACGATCTTGCTCTGGCCATTCTGCACGAAGAGGTGGAGCACGAAGCATGGTTCTCGGAATACCTCAACGAAGGGCCGTCAGGGCACTTCCGCCGCGGCGCTCCGGGGGCTTCCCCTTACGTGCGCCGGTTCATGACAGCGGATTTCTCGTAGAGAAGCCGGTCATCGCCGGGCATCCGGTTTCAGCGGGGACCCTGCGGCCACGATCGGGCGCGCGCTGCCGCTGGCCCCGGCCGGGTGAAAACTTCCGGGTTATGCCTTTTCAAAAACTGGCCCGGGCGGAGGAGATTCCGCCCGGGCGAACCAAATTCTTGTGGGCGGGCGAGTTCCCTGTGATCCTGGCGAATCTTGCGGGCCGGATCTATGCGCTTTACGGGTTGTGCCCTCATCGCGAAAATCCTCTGGAAGGGGCTACGCTCTGGGATCACCTGCTCGATTGCCCCTGGCATCATTTCCAATACGACGTGAGAACGGGCGAGAATTATTTCCCCAAAAACGTGTATCCCGCGGATTATCCGCGCCTGCAAGAGCAATTGCGTCCGCTCAGAACCTTTCCTGTCGAGATCAAGGATGGTGACGTATGGGTGAATCTGGAGTGAGCAGCCTGGCTGCGAAACACTGCGTGCCCTGCCGCGGCGGCGTGCCGCCGTTGAAAGGCGAAGAGCTGCGTAAACTCGCCGCGCAGGTCGCCGACTGGAAGGTCGTTGACGAGCATCATATTACGAAGACCTTTCTGTTTCCCGATTTCAAGACCGCGCTCGATTTCGTGAACCGCGTCGGAGCGGTCGCGGAGCAGGAAGGGCACCATCCCGACCTGACTCTGACCTGGGGTCGCGTCGATGTGAAGACTTACACCCATAAAATCGACGGCCTCACCGAAAGTGATTTCATCCTCGCGGCGAAAATTGACCAGTTGTTTTTCAACAAATGAGCCTCCGGGCGCCGGCCGCGGCAACAGAGCGCGGCGCCGGAAGCACCCATAGAAAAAAACTTTCGGCCGCATAGAATGTTTCAATTTGACTCTGCCTCCGCGCTCTCTTAATCTGGTGGGGCCAGGACACAAGGCCGTGTCCTGCTAAGCAGCATCTCTCAGGACCTCGACTGTCCTTCCTTCACTTTGCTGTGATTCTGAACTGAAGCGGAATCTCTGTCTCCGGCAGCGTCGCCGAGAACGCGCGAAAAATGGTTCCACACCGAGCCCAGCTCTCGTGAGGCCGCACGCCTCCAAGCCGGCAGGAGCACTATGACTATGCAGCCAGGGACAAATACGATCGAGTCTTTCAAGGCGCTGAAAGGCGGCGATGGCTTGCGGATCCGCGAAGACCTGCCGCGGTTGATCCGCGACGGCTGGAAATCCATGAGCCGGGCGGATAAGGACTTGTTGAAGTGGGTGGGCGTCTTTTTCCGGAATCCGACGCCGGGCCGCTTTATGATGCGCATCCGGATGCCCAACGGCTTCGCCGCGAGCGAGCAGCTCCGCGCCATCGCCGAGCTCTCCCGGAGGCTGGGCAACAACATTTTGGACATAACGACGAGGCAGCAAGTGGAGCTGCGGGGCTTCACGATTGAGAGCGTTCCGGAAATCTGGGAAAAGCTGCGCGGCGTGGATCTGCACAGCTTGCAGACGGGAATGGACAACGTCCGGAACATCAACGGCTGCCCGCTCGCCGGATTGACCCCGGGCGAGCTCTTCGACGCATCACCTGTCCTGTTGGAGCTCGATCGCATTCTGGTGGGGAAAGACGGCAACCCGGAATTCACGAATCTGCCGCGGAAATTCAACGTCACCATCACCGGCTGCCTGGAAAATTGCACGCACAGCGAATCGCAGGATATCGCTCTGATTCCGGCCAGAAAAGGCGGCCGCGCCGGCTTCAACGTGCTGGCCGGCGGCAAAATGGGGTCCGGGGGGTTTACCATCGCGACGCCGCTCGGCGTTTTTGTCGAGCCGGGGGAAGCGGCACAGGTCTGCGCCGAATTGATCCGCATTTACCGCGACCATGGCCCTCGAGACGCGCGTTCCAAGTGCCGGCTGGCTTTTTTGCTCGAGCAGTGGGGGGCGACACGGCTGCGCGCCGAGCTCGAATACCGCCTCAAACGCGGCTTGGAGAGCGCTGGTGAGGATGCCCGGCGGGCGGGTCATACCGATCATCTGGGAGTTACCCGACAAAAGCAGGCTGGGCTGGTCGCGGTGGGTCTATGCGTGCCCACAGGCCGGCTGGATGCGGATCAAATGTCGGAATTGGCCCGCCTCGCCGAAGCTTACGGAAACGGGCAGATTCGTTTTACGACGGGACAGAATGCAATCATTCCGAATGTTCCTGCGCACAGGACCGCGGCCTTGTTCCGCGAACCGCTGCTTGAGCAGTTCTCGCCGGAGCCGTCCCCTTTCTTTCGCGGAATGGTGGCTTGTACGGGAACCGATTTCTGCAATTTGGCCCAGATCGAGACCAAACAAAAGGCTGTGGAATTGTCGCGAGCCCTGGCCGACCGGCTCGGGGATGACATTGCTCCCTTGACAATTCACTGGTCCGGTTGCCCAGCGGCCTGCGGCAACCACCAGGCTGCCGACATCGGGTTGCGCGGCATGAAGATCAACGCGGGGGGAAAGACCATCGATGCGGTTGCGATTTACACCGGCGGCCGCACGGGACCCGAAGCGGCCGCCGGCGAGCAAATTCTGGACGCGGCGCCCCTCGACGCGAACCTGGCAGATACAATCGCCGCCATTATCCGGCAGGCCGGCCTGGCGCGCCCTCTGAAACACAAGGCGGCGTCGCGAAACGCGGCGCTTGCGCCAGCGGCGCCGCAATTTGTTCCTTTACAGAGTATCGGCAACCAGCAGGGAGCGGAAGCTCGCGCCGTTTCATCCGGCGTGTCCCGGCAGGTATGACAGCAGCCGCGGCCCGCTGCGCCGGATCGTATTCTCGCCAGGCGGCGAAGGCGATTTCTTTCAAGGTGGGCCGAAAGGCCTGATCCCGGGTGTTGCCTGAACGGAGGTAATGAAATGGACTACGTGAATCCCAAAGAGCTGATGACGGAAGCATTGGATGTCGCGGCGAAGAAAGCGGCCTTACCCGCCGGCGACTTGCTGTTGCGTGGAGCGCTGGCCGGAGGTTTGCTCGGATATGCCACTTCGCTGGTGGTTGTGATCCAAACGCAGGGGTTGCCCGGAATTGTCGGGGCTGCGCTGTTCCCCGTGGGGTTTGCCATCCTTGTCCTTCTCGGGCTGGAACTGGCTACAGGCAATTTTGCTCTGCTCCCGGCAGGGCTGATGGCCGGCAGGCTGCCGCTGCGGGCGCTCCTGCGCAACTGGCTCTGGGTCTATGCCGGCAATCTCGCGGGGAGCATCTTGTACGCGCTCCTTTTCTATCTGGCGGTCACCAATTGCGGCGCTTCGAGCGCGGGGCCGCTCGGCGACCAACTGCGCCAGATGGCCCAGAAAAAGACGCTCGGTTATATGGCGCTCGGAGCCAGCGGGTGGAGTACGGCTTTCATCAAAGGCGTTCTGTGCAATTGGATGGTCACCCTGGGAGCGGTCCTGGCGCTGGCCTCGCGTTCGACGATTGGCAAGATCGTCGCCATGTGGCTGCCGATTATGACGTTCTTCGCGCACGGATACGAACATTCGATTGTGAACATGTTCGTTATGCCTGCGGGCATGTTGTTTGGGGCGCCGGTCTCCGTCTCAAGCTGGTGGCTGTGGAATCAGATCCCTGTCACCATGGGCAACATTTTTGCGGGGGCGCTGTTTACGGGCCTCGCTCTCTATGCGACCTATGCGGCGAAGCTGCCGTCCGCAGAAGCCCCTCTCAATCTGCCGGAGCGGGAAGCGGCCTTCGCATCGACATTGAGAGGCTGACAACGATGAGAGCACAATGCTTCCCCCTGGCCCTGGCGGCGGCTGTGTTCCTGGCGCGGGGGCTGTCCGCCCAGCAGACCGCCGCACCATCTCCCGCCGGATCGAGTCCCGTCAGTACGAGCCTGGTCCCGTCCGACGAGCTGAATAAAGAGCTGCCGAAGTGGCTGCGCTTCAGCGGAGAATATCGAGGCCGCGCGGAAGGCTTCACCGGAGCCGGATTTAAGCCCGACGTCGATGACGATTACTGGCTTAGCCGCCTGCGGCTGAATATGAAAATCCAGCCCACGGACTGGCTGAAGTTCGGGTTTCAGGCCCAGGACGCGCGGGTTTTTGGCAAGGATCAGAGCCCGGCGGCCCCTCCCTACCAGAACACGATGGACCTCCGCCTGGCCTATATCGAAATCGGGGATGCCGAAAAGAAAAGCTTCGGCCTGAGAGTGGGGCGGCAAGAACTGGCTTTCGGCGAGGAGCGTCTGATTGGGAATGTGAACTGGGTCAACACGGCGCGCAGCTTCGACGCTGTGCGGGCCACGCTGCGCCGCGGCAAGTACCGGCTGGATGCGTTTGCGTCCTCAGTCGTCGTGGCGAAAGACGGCTCCTTCGATCACAGCCAGGCGGGCAGCGATCTCCACGGCCTCTATGGAGGAATGGAAAATGTCGTCCCCGGCTCAACCATTGAGCCTTACGTGTTCTGGCGGCTGGCGCGCGCAGTGGTCAGTGAAGAAGGAACGCCAAGCCATCTGAATTTTAAGACCGTAGGTTTTCGGTGGGTCGGCAAGCTTCCGCTCCACTTTGATTATGGCGCCGAGGTCGCCGGCCAGATTGGATCGCTCGGAGCCGACAACGTGGGCGCCTGGGCCGGGCACTGGCTTGCCGGCTACACGCTCGCGAATCTGCGCTATAAGCCGCGTCTGGTGGCGGAGTATAACTTCGCCTCCGGCGACAAGAATCCGCGTGACGGCGCCCGCGGCACATTCGACCAGCTCTATCCCACCGGCCATGACAAGCTGGGCCTGGCGGATCAGGTGGGCTGGCGGAATATCCATCACGTGCGCGCGGGAGTCGAGTTCCGGCCCCAGGCAAAGTTACTGGTAATCGGTAAATATAATGCTTATTGGCTAGACAGTGCGCGCGACGCCCTGTACAACGCGGCAGGCGCGGCCGTCGCTCGTGTCGCCGACGGCTCGGCCGGAAAGTATGTGGGGCAGGAAGCCGATTTCCAATCGGTCTACACGTTCTCTCGCCAGCTCCAATTCGGAGGCGGTTATGCCCGCATGGCGCCCGGAACGTTTCTGAAAAAAGCCACTCCGGGCGCGTCGTACAACTACCCCTACATGCTGTTTACGTACTTGTTCTGAAGTTTCCGCGAGTTTCTCCAAGGCTTTGCCGCCCACGCAAAACAATGCCTGTGCACATTTACAAAACGTGTGAAGCGCCTGCCTGGGAGCCGCTGTTCCGGCCGTTTTCAGGCACGCAGCGCTTGAGAGTCTTTGGCAGCGTCGCGATCGCCCTCTGGCGGCATCCCCACGCAGGGCCGGCAGGGCGATCTGTTCAGGCCAGGATGGCCGCCGAGCCCGCTCGCCGCGCCCAGAAGCCGCGCTGATTCCCCGCCGAATCCTCTTTCCGTCTCCATAATGAAGCCGCGAATTTTTGCGGTATATTTCGCCGGTTTTCACCGCGGTGTAACTATGCCGCGGATACGCTGAAAGGTGAATATGAGACAAGGTTATTTGATCGACATGGATGGCGTGATTTATCGCGGGTCCGAGCCGATTCCCGGGGCCGCCGATTTCATTCTTTACTTGCAGGAGCAAGGGATTCCTTATCTCTTCCTGACCAACAACTCGGCTTATACGCCCGTCGACGTCGCCGTGAAACTCCGGAAATTCGGCATCGAAACCTCCCCGGAGCACGTCTATACGTCAGCTTTGGCCACTGCCGAGTTCGTCCATCGGCAAAAGCCGAATGGCACTGCTTTCGTAATCGGCGAGGGCGGCTTGCTGAGCGCGCTCAACGACGTGCGTTACGCCATCAGCAGAGAATCGCCGGATTACGTGATCGTGGGAGAAGGGCGCGTCTTGAATTTTGAGTTGGCCGAGCAGGCCCATCGCCTGATCGCGGCAGGCGCCCAGTTGATCTCCACCAACGCCGACACCTGGTGCCCTACCGATTCCGGTCCCCGGCCCGGCTGCGGCGCTATTGTGGCTTTGCTCGAGGCGGCCACCGGACGCAAGGCTTATCACGTCGGCAAACCGAATCCGTTCATGATGCGCACAGCCCGCAAGCTGATCGGCCTGCGGACCGACGAGGTCGTTATGATCGGCGACACGATGGAAACCGATATCAAAGGCGCCGCCGAGCTCGGGTTCCGCAGCATTCTGGTGCTCACCGGATCGAGCACGCGGGAAAGTCTGAGGGATCATCCTTTCTCGCCGACGCAGGTGGTCGAGTCCGTCGCGGCGCTTGTCCCGGAATACATTATGGGCGAACGCCGGGTAGGGGAACACCGCAATGGCTCGGCCTTCCGCTACGGCTGAATGTGCTTCCCGACTTGGACCGCGGCCTCGAACAGGCGCGGGCGCTCCAACGGCAGCGTGGCGCAACATCGATGCCGGAGGCGAACAGTTTTCTCGAACCCTTCATAGACCGCCGGCTTGGCCACAAACGGCACGGAGTTACGTCCTTGTTCGCGGCGCTGGCCGTGGCGGCGGGAATCGCGATCGGCAATTGCTGCCGGCGTCACCGCCATCAGGAGTTCCTGCGGTTCCCCGATGACATCGATGCGATTCCGCCCGGCGGCTTCGATGTGCATCTGGCAATGGACAATCGGGGTTCTGGGGCGTATAGGTTCATGCGCCAAGCAAGCGTAAACGAAGCGGCTGGGCCCTGGTCTTGGACCGCCATGTTGTCAAAGACCCAGGTGAATGACCAATGCACGCGGACAAGCGCCACTGATCGCCGGTTCGACGGTAACCTGGGTTGAGTTCCAGCGGAAGGACGGGAATTTGCTTATATCCGTCGGGCGCCTTGCGCAGGCTTGGAGCCATCCTCCCGCACGGCGAGATGTCAGCGAAAATCCAGCCCGAAACGAACATCCCAGTAATGAATATGAGAGCCGTCCACAGGCCAGACGTGGTCCCGAAATTCCAACTTCGCGCCGATTTTCGGGACGAACCAATAGTTCACCCCAACCCCAAAGTTTCCAGTGTTTGCGTGGCCGGAGCGGAATAGCAGCGAATATCCCCCGGTAACAAACGGATCCACGCGGCGCTTGTCATGAAGGAAATGGTAATAGCCGTTCAAAGAAACAACCCCAAGAACGTTTTCCGCAAAGCCGCTGGTGGGGCCGAGCGCGCCAATTTCGGCGCCCGCACCGATCCCTTTGCCGGGAACCCATTCGCCGCCGGCGCCCATGTGCATCGTCGCCTGGGTGTTCCCGCCGCCGCTGGCGCCGCCCGGGGCGATGAAGAGATATCCATGAGACTGCTGGGCGGGCAAGACGGCGGGAAGGAACGCAAGCAACAGCAGCGCGGAGAGCCGCGTTTTGCAGTTGGTCATTTGGTCTGGTTTGGTTGCTCCTTTTCATAGGGCCAGGGGCCGCGCGTGAATAAGCCGCCGTCCACATAAAGGGTCTGGCCGGTGATAAATTCCGCTTCGTCCGACGCCAGAAAGCAAACAGCGGACGCGACATCATCGGGCTTGCCGATCCGGCGCATCGGAGTCAGCGGAGCCCACGCGCCGGCGTAATCGGGAGCTTCCTTCTGCGTGCGCTCAATTTCAATCGCCCCCGGCGCAAGGCAGTTCACCGTAATGCCGTATGGCCCGAGTTCGACCGCCGACGCCTTCGTAAGCATTTCAATGCCGCCCTTGCTGGCCGTATAGTCCACGAGTCCCGGAAAGGGAATCTTGTTGCAGCCCGAGCCGATGTTGATAATGCGCCCGCCGCCGAATTCCTTCATATGGCGGGCGGCGCGCTGGGTTCCGAGGAAGGTTCCCTTCAAGTTTGTCGCAATCACGCGGTCCCAGTCGGCTTCTGCCAGCTCCAGCAGAGAGCTCCAGGTTTGCACGCCGGCGTTGTTCACCCAGATATGCAGGCGGCCGAACGCGGCAAGAGCGCTTGCCAGCATTGCATCAACATCGCTCGAGCGGCCCACATGGCCGGCGGCGATGATGGCCTGGCGGCCCAGTTTTTCGATTTCCGCAGCGGTACTCCGGGCCCCGGTTTCATCCGAATGGTAATTCACGGCAACATTACAGCCCGCTCGCGCCAGCGCCAGCGCAATGCCGCGCCCGATGCCCTTGCTGGCGCCGGTTACCAGCGCCGTCTTGCCCGTCAGATCGCACAACATTTCACGTCCTTAAAACTTCATCCTAACGTAGGAAAAGGCCGATTGCAGGTTGGTGAGGCGGGCGGGACTCGAACCCGCGACCCACGGCTTAAAAGGCCGTTGCTCTACCTACTGAGCTACCGCCCCCTGTGCGGAGGGAAGATTCAGCGTCCTTTCATTATACGGGAACGGAGCAGCAGTTACCGGAACAGTCGGGCTAGCCGGACGCGAAGCGAATGCGAGCCTTGGGACGTTACGAAGCGGTTCTTTGGCCCGCTCCGGAATTCGGGCCGGCTTCCGATTGAACCGGTTTTCTGCGAAATGGGTAAGCTGGTCCCATCAGCTCCTCATCGCCATCCGCCAGGGCGCGCACGAGTTCCAGATGATAGTAATCGGTTCCCAGCATGCTCACTCTTCCGAAGCGCGCCTGATAAAGCTCATAGCCTTGGTCGATCTCTCCCTTAAGGAGTCCGTAGATATTTCGCGAGGCCTTGCCGCGTTGGATCTGCTCGGCTCGAAAAAAAACCATCGGCTCGACAAGACTCTTGGCCCAGCGCTGCGCCAGTGCGTGCAGATCGCCTTCCAATGGTGAAGGGACAGGCTCGGCTGCGCCTGCACCCGCATCCGGCCCAAGCGCCGGGCGGGAGAGACCTGGCATTTCACCTCGCTCTCCGGATGGCATCCAGTTCCGCTGCATGCTTGCCCGCGCCCTGCGCAGCCCTCCTAAGCGGCCGCCCGCGCGATGCAGAATTGCCGCGGCGCCCCCAAGCACGTTCCGGAACCACGCCCAGGCTGCCTGGCCCGAGTTCTTCAGAGAAGCAAGCCAGCCGCCTTCTTCCAAATCTTCCTTGAAGCGCGGGGAAGAGGCCGGCGCCTGGCTCTGTGGAATACTCCGCCCCTGCGGATCGCCATACCACCGGAGCGGGACCGCCCCTGAAGAGCCCGATCCGGGCGGCGGCGTTTCGCTCTTCGCGGGCGCCTTTTCACCGGCAAGTGTATGGGAGCGAGCAGCGGCAGCCGGGTGAACCGGATCCGGCCGCTCCAAGGGCGGCAAGCTGAACTCTGCCGGAAACGGGATCCCGGCAGAGGCGCGACTGTCTCGCATCGGATGTGGAACTGGCGTGCGCGTCTCGGGCCGGGACGCAACCGGGGCCGCAGCGGTACCAGCGCCGGCCGGTTTTAAGGCGGGATCGTAATGGCATGCCGCGCCAACGGCTGCAAAGAACACGCTCTGCTCGTTCGGAATCGGAGCATCCAACGAAACCAACTGGCGCAGTTGGCCTCCCAGCGCGCCGCGAAGCTCCGCAAGGAGCACTTGATCCGCGATCTGAAGTTTCACGCGCGCGCTGAGCGGTAGACTCGCGGCCTCCTGAAACGCGGCTTCATAGCCAACCTCGAGGGCCCATTGCCACGTCCGGCGATGCACGGAAGACCCCGCTTCCAGGCGTTTCGCCAGACGAGTGTAGAGGCGTGTGAAGAACTCGGCATTCGCCACGACGCGCGTGGGCCGAACCTTCCCGAGAAGCGCCGGTGACATTTCTCCGGGGTCGAGATACGCAACGGCGGCCCCTTGCAGGTGGGCGCGGTAATGTTCCACGCGGCCCTCATGTGTGTAGAGCGGCGTCGTGGAAAGAACAACGTCCCCGGCCGCAAGAACAGACGGCGCCCGGGACGCCTCGTCTGCCAGCTCCCTGTGACTCATTCGGCTTTCCAGCAGCCGGCCGCCGGTAAAGGCGGGCGCAATGACCGCCGTGGCATCCGG
>DASREK010000196.1:0-5799 GCA_035652135.1 Bryobacterales bacterium
TTGTTGACGAGCTGGACCTGCTCCACCACGAGGGCGACCAGCACTATTACGAGACCCGCCTGAAACGCGAGCATGCCCACGTGGTTTGCCTCCGTTGCGGCCGCGTGGAGGAATTTTTTGGTGAGGCGCTCAAACGCCTCAAGCAGCAGATCGAGTCTCATTTGGGGTTCCATATCGTCGTCGCCCGCACGGAAGTCGGCGGCTACTGCGCCAATTGCCAGATGATGGCGGCGCGTGAATCGGAGGAATTGCGCAACGGGAGCGTCCCGCTGCGGGAACAGGCCTCGGGCGCCGGCCCGAAATCCCGTGCCAGGAAGTAACAGATGGGGTCCTTACCCTCTTCGGTCCCTACGGCCGAGTTGTTTTCGGAAACTTCGCGTGCGCGCCCCTTTCTGGCGGTCGTTGAGCCGGGCGGGTGCCGGCAGCTCGTGAAGATTTCCAAAAGCCCCTTTCAGATCGGCCGTCTTGCCGAGTGCGAGGTGTCTCTGCGCGATAGCCGCATCTCGCGCCAGCACGCCCAAATCGTCGCCGAAGACGACTCCTATTATCTGGAAGACCTCAACAGCCGGCATGGCACATTTGTAAACGGAACAAAAATCACCCGGCACAAGCTTTCGGCCAACGATCGCATCGATTTCGGCGTGGAAGATTCGTACCACCTGGTCTTCACGTACGAAACCGGGGACACCGAGCGCCTCCTCGCGCAACTGGATGCCGTACCCACTACCCATGCCACGGGCAATCTGGCCAAATTGCGGGCCGTGCTGGAAGTGGCCCGGGCGCTGGAGTCTTCCATGTCTCTGGAAGACGTCCTGGGGGCCGTGGTGGACGCCGCTCTGGTCGTTACGGGCGCCGAGCGCGGCTTTCTCCTGCTTCACAACAGCCAGGGTACGGCCCTGGAGATGCGAGTGGCGCGGGATAAGCACGGGCAGCCCCTCGACGAGACGGACCTCCGCGTGCCGCGCGGCGTGATCCAGCGCGCGCTGCACCAGCGCCGCGATCTGCTTTCGATGAACTTTGACCCTGCCCAGATCAATACCGAAAAAAGCGTGGTCGATCTGGAACTGCGGAGCGTGGTGTGCGTCCCCCTGGTCCGCATCCGGATCGGGCACCAACACGAGACCAGCCAGCTTTCCACCAAGAACGACACGCTGGGCGTGCTTTACATGGATTCCCGCGTGGGCTCCGCCGATCTCTCGGCGGGCAATCGCGAGCTGCTGCAATCGTTGGCCATCGAGACATCCACCGTGCTGGAAAATGCCCGCCTGATGTCCCAGGAGCGGGAAAAGCGGCGTCTTGAGCAGGAACTTTCCATCGCCCGGGAAATTCAGCGCAGCCTTCTGCCGTCGCGGCTGCCCAGCGATGGATGGTTCCGCGCGGCGGGCAGCAGCCAGGCCTGCTTCCAGGTAGGCGGGGATTACTACGACGTCATGGAGCTCTCCGAGTCGCTGTGGGGCTTTGTGCTGGCCGATGTCTCTGGAAAAGGCGTTTCAGCCGCCCTGCTCACCTCGCTGCTGCAAGGCGCTTTCTTCGCCACGGCCGGCCACGAATCGCGGCTCACTGAGATCATGTCCCGCGTAAACCGGTATGTGTGCGAGCGCTCCCAAACCCGGAACTACGCGACCGTGTTTTACTGCACCGTCGATCGCAGCGGCGCTACGCGCTGGATCAACGCCGGCCACTGCCCTCCACTGCTGGTGCGCGCCGCAGGGAAGATGGAGGAACTGGCCGCTTCTGCTTGTCCTATCGGCCTGTTTCCGGCGGCGCCGTTCGCCCAGCAGGAGACCCAGTTGCTTCCCGGCGACAAGCTCGTCGTTTACAGCGACGGCGTAACCGAAGCCGAAAATGCCGCAGGAGAACAGTTCGGGGAAGAGGCGCTGATGACGCTCGTTCGCAAGCGCGCCGGCGCGCCAGCCGCCGAGCTGCACCAGGCTATCATCGACGAGGTCTCCCGATTTACTGCGGGCGCGCCTCAGAGCGACGATGTGACTCTGGTTGTCCTTGAGTATCGAGGATAGGTTTCGGGCCGCCAAAGAATCTACCACGGCTGAACCCGAGCTTGGCTTCTTCCGGGAACGATCTTCGGCCTTTTCTCTCTCCGCCGAAGAAAATGAATTTACAAATGCCGCTGGCTCCCGGTCGGCCGACAGAGCCGCCATGCGGTGCAACCCATCACAGCTTCGGCGTCATCTTGTGCCACTCAGTGGCTTGCTCGAACGCCAGCGCGACCCGCAACGGCACGCCTTCCTCATACAGGCGTCCCGTGAAAACCAGCCCTTGCGGGAGACCCTTCACAAATCCGCATGGCACGACGACCTGGGGATGGCCCGTCAGGTTGGTCACCGTCAGGCTGGGTCCCGGGCGGCAGACAAACGCATCCCACTGCGACATCAGGTCTTCCATCTGCCGCATTAACAGAGTGCGGGCCCGTTGCGCCCGGATATACTCTACAGCGGGAATCAGACGGGATGTCCGGAACGTATTAGGCCAATCGCCGGGATTTTGCCCCCGCAATTGATCGACCCCGCCGTTTCGCGTCAGATCGTCAAACGCAGCGGCCGCTTCCGCACTCAAAATGAATCGCAGCGTTTCGCCCGATATCGGCGGCAGCTCGATCGGCTCGGGGGTGACCCCGGCTTTTTCCAGATCTTCCAGTGCCTTGTCGTAGACCGCCTTTTCCTCTCCTTGCAGTCCATCGAAATCCTTCTGCAAAATGCCCACGCGCAGCTCTTTGAGCGGCAGCCGGGGCTCCCAGTCGAATGGAACCGGAGCCACTGTGGTATCCCGCCCATCCGGGCCGTAAATGGCATGCAAAACCAAGGCGCAATCCTCCACGGAACGGCAGATAGGACCGATCTTATCCATGGTCCAGCTCAGCGCCATGGCGCCGTAGCGGCTGACTCTTCCATACGTCGGCCGCAAGCCCACCACGCCGCAGCGGATGGAGGGGCTGATGATCGATCCCAGCGTTTCGGTGCCGAGGGCGAAGCCGACAAGGCCGGCGGCAGTAGCAGAGGCCGATCCGGCCGAGGAACCGCTCGAGGACTGCTCGAGGTCCCACGGCGTCCGCGTCATGCCGCCAAACCATAAGCCGCCCTGAGCCAAAGCGCCCATCGAGAGCTTGGCTGCCAGCACCGCACCCGCTTCCCGGAGCCGTTCCACTACGGCCGCATCGTAATCCAGCAGTTGCCCTCGAAAAGGCTCCGCCCCCCAGGTCGTAGGAATACCCTTCGTGGCGAAAAGGTCCTTCGCGCCCCAGGGGATGCCGTGGAGCGGGCCTCGATACCGGCCGGCGCGGATCTCGCGATCGGCTTCCTCGGCTTGAGCCAACGCGAGGTCTTCGGTCAGGGTGATCACGCAGTGGAGCTTAGGCCCGTAGGTTTTCAGCCGATTCAGATACATCTTCGTCAGTTCAACCGAGGAAACGTGCCGCTCTCGAATGAGGGGCCCAAGCTCGGTCACCGGCAGAAAGGCGAGATCCTCAACCGACTTCCACGAAGACCGTTTCGGAGCTGCGTGACGGCTAGGCCGGAAGCGGGCGGGCCCTGTGCGGATCAGCTTGCCGGGCAGCAGCGGGCTGAAATGAAAAGCGGGCTCGGTATCCAGCGGCACAGGGATTTGCCGCAGCGAGACGTACTGCGCCAGCGCACGGTTTATCCCCGGCAGCATCATGGCTTGCTGGGCTTCACTCATCTGTATTCCGATCAGCTTGAGGGCATGCTGGAGAGTTTCTAACGTGATCCCTTGGGGCGCCGGTTGCGGCTGCTGGGGCTGCTGCGGCCCGGGCGCTGCGGCCAGAACAGCGAGAAGCTGAAGCCAGGTCCTACGCGGGAGCAGACCGCTCATAAAGTACAGAACGATTATAGCGGCAGCCGGCCGAGCCGCTCTCTGCCAGGTGGTTTGCTACGTTGAAATCCGGCGCGGCCCTTGCTGGCCCACGGGTCGGCCTCTTTGTTGTAACTTCTATACGTGTCTACTCGCGACTACCATTCCATGCTGGAAATCGCCATCGAAGAAGCCCGCCTGGGATTGGCCGAGGGCGGCATCCCCATCGGCGCGGCCCTGTTCGATCGCGCCGGCCGGCTCCTCGGCCGCGGCCACAACCGGCGCGTGCAAGCGAATGATCCTTCCATACACGGCGAAACCGACGCATTCCGGAAAGCCGGCCGCCAGAAAACGTACCGGGACAAAATCATGGTGACCACGCTGGCGCCGTGCTGGTATTGCAGCGGCTTGGTGCGGCAGTTTCACATTGGGACGGTGATCTGCGGGGAATCGGTGAATTTTTCGGGCGGCGTCTCCTGGCTGCGGCAGAACGGCGTGGAAGTGATCGACCTCCATTCCCAGGAATGCATTCAGATGCTGGCTGACTACATCCGGGCGCACCCGGAAATCTGGAACGAAGATATCGGGGAGGAGCAGCCGTCATGACCCGCCGATCGCCGGCAGGACCCAGGCAACGCTTGCATCCGGTTAAGGGACTGGCAATTCCGGCGGCGAGTCCCAGGTTGATCCAGCGGCTGGAGCGCTCCTGACGTGGCAAAGAAAATTCTGCTCTCCTGGAGCGGTGGAAAAGACAGCGCCTGGGCTCTCGAAGTCCTCTCGCACTCGGAAGAAATTGCCGTGGCGGGCCTGCTCACCACATTCAATGAGGCCTTTGACCGCGTTGCCATGCATGCGGTACGGCGCACGTTGATCGAAGCCCAGGCGGAGAGGGCTGGTATTCCTTTGTGGGATGTCCCACTGCCATGGCCGTGCCCGAACCAAGAGTATGAGCGGATTCTGAAAAGGACCTGCGAGCGAGCCGTCGCCGCAGGAATTGAGGCGATTGCGTTCGGCGATTTGTTTCTGGCCGACATCCGCGCTTACCGCGAAACACAACTCCGCGATACCGGCCTCGAGCCGCTGTTTCCCATCTGGGGGCGCCCCACTCGCGAATTAGCGCGGGAAATGATCGCCGCGGGCCTCCGGGCACGGCTCACCTGTGTGGACCCGCGGGTTCTTCCCCGCAGCTTTGCCGGCCGCGAATTTGATGCAGCCCTCCTCGAGGATCTGCCGGCGGAGGCCGATCCCTGCGGCGAGCACGGCGAGTTTCATACGTTCGTCTACGATGGCCCGATGTTTCGCCGCCCAATAAGCGTCGCTTTGGGTGAGATCATCGAGCGCGACGGCTTCGTTTTTGCCGATTTGCTGCCCTTCCGCGAATAGCCCAGTTCGGCCCCGTTATGGCCGAAGTTTTCCGGCCGCGCGGGCCGGTGGGCTTGTGCTAAAGAAGATTAAGTGCCGGCGGGCCGGCCATGACGACTTTTTTAACGGCTTTGAATGGGCGTTATGAAACAAATCGGGGCCTCGCAACACTTAGTTGTGGAGTTGCTGAGGCAGGTGCTTTATGACCGGGTCACAAAGTTACGGGGCGGCAGACGCCCGGGCCGTCTACCGGCTCGCGGCCGCTATCCTGGTACAAGCCATTGAAGACATACGAAGCGGGTCGCATAACAAAAGAGCCGATGCCGTCCGCTGGGTCACAGACCCCACAGACCGGCAGTTCAGCTTCACCTTCTGTTGCCGCGTGCTCAGCCGCAATCCCGAGCAGGTGCGCCGATTTCTTCTGGCGCAAGTCCCGCCTGCCCGATGGAGTCTCCGGATAGACGCACCTCGGTTTTCCGTTTAAACCCGCTCGGTTGCTCCCGGGCATTCCCGCGGGCGTTCGATCCCCGCTGCTTG
The DNA here is from genome assembly GCA_035652135.1 of Bryobacterales bacterium. GTDB lineage: Bacteria > Acidobacteriota > Terriglobia > Bryobacterales > JACQDG01 > DASREK01. Next base: position 5,725 of record DASREK010000196.1, read on the forward strand.
CGAACAGGGCCGTGTACATTGCCCCCGAGCTCCAGAAATGCTCACGGAGAGCAGGCGCCTGCGGGATAGATTAGT
>DASREK010000197.1:0-3032 GCA_035652135.1 Bryobacterales bacterium
GCCAGCGGCAGATGCAGCGTTGCGAGGACAGCGGGACCCGGCGCCGGCAGATACCGATAAAAATCCACCCCGTGCATATGGACCAGGTCCACGGGCCACCTCGAAAGGGCGCACGCGATAGCATCCCGATGCTCCCGCCAAGCCCGCTTCCGAGCCTGCTCATCCAGTTCGCCTTTGGCAGCCGCGGTCGGCATCAGAACGCCTTGCACGGCCGACCCCTCGGGCGCCACCACGACCGACCTGTGGCCTCTCTGCGCCAGCGCGGCATCAAGCATCGCCAGCACCTGTTCGGCTCCGCCGGCGGCGTCGAGGCTCACCGGCGCCAGCGGGTAGGCGACGCTGAGGATCGTCACCTTCATGCCTCGACTTTCAATCCCAGCTCCAGCAGCGCATTCTGAGCGAGCGATCGCCAGCGCTCGCCGGTCATGCCCCAATCGTAGTTTTCATAGTGCAATCGCCCTTCGTGCGGCGGCCTGGTGAAATCATAGTGCGGTGCGACGCGAAAGCGTTCGATGTCCACGGGGAAGGAACGCAGCAGCTCCTGCTGGGTGATGAAGTGTTCAATCATTTGCCGCTTCAGCTTGCGATCGGCCGTGGAGAGCAAAACCGCAATTCCCCGCGGCTGTCCGGGCAGAAATTGAACCGTCTCGAGCTCGCCATTCCGAATGTGATAGGAAGTGAACTCAACAATGGCCGGCGCGGAAAAGCCCTGCTCCTCCAAAAGCCGGTGCGCCAACTGCACTCCGAACGCGGCGGCATCATGATCCGGATGGCCCCCCTCATAGGGGTGCGTCAGGACGATCTCAGGATTGAACTTTCGTATCAGATCCGCCAGCCTGTGGGCCAGCTCCGCGAGATTAAACGATGCTTCCTGATCTACAAAGCTCAGCGAGCAGGCGTCGCTGGGACGAAATCCGGCCAGCGACAGCGCCATTTCCAACTCAGCCCGCCTGACCAGCGCATATTCCTGTCGCGTGGAGAATCCGGCGATCCTTGCGTCGCGCATGTTGCGGGGCGCTCCATCGGTGATGTGGACGAAAGTGGCGTTTCGCAAATAGCGCAAGCGGCCGCCTGCGCCGATTACCTCGTCGTCGGGATGCGCCGCGACGAGCATGGCTTTGGGGCCGGGCGTGGATTCGTCGGCGGCGCACAACCTCTGGAGAAGCTCTTCAGAACGCATACCGGCGCGTCATCCTGGCGCAAAATTCCCCGAAGCGCTCGATCTTTTGGGGCGGGCTCGTGTGGTGGGGGCGCACCCCGAAGCACTCCGGAGTAAAGCAGAAGGTTAAGGTCAAATCGAAGCCGCTGAGCGTCTTCATCTGTTTGTCAAACCAGCGGTCGGCGCCCGGGCGAAGACTATCCGCCCAGCTCAGGCCTGTGCGGAGATGGCGGACGCCCAGCTTGCGCAGCCAACGCGCGGCGTCTTCCAGCCGGTGATCTTCAAAGTGGAACCACTGGCAGATGCCCAGCGCGGGCGTAAATTCCGCAAAGCTCCGCAAGGCCAGTTTCGGCGAGCCGTCTTCGCGCAGCAGCCCCATATAGAAATGCCGGTAGTACGCGGACCCCTCAGCCTCGCGATGGCGCGTGGCGGCCGGCCAGGCGCGGGGCAAATCCCAAAGGCTGTACCAGTGAATCCGTTCGGTTCGCCCTATTAACAACTCCGCTGTGCGGCGCAGGCCGAAATCCTGCACTTCCTCGGCGCCGAAGCTGGAAACGCCGGCTTCCGAAACCCATACCGGAAGCGGCGTGACGGCTTGAATTTCGGCCAATCTCGCGGGCCATTCGTGAATGGTCCAGTGATTCCAGTCAAGCGGGAATCCGTGCACAGCCACCGCTTCCACATGGTGGAGCACGCAATGCCGGCTCATAGTCGCGATGAAACTCGGGTCGATGGGCGAGATCCCGCCCAGCACGCGCCGCAGCCGGGGACTTTCCGCGCGAATGGCGTCGGCTGCGATGTTCACCATAGAGGCGAACGTCTTCCACTCCGGGTCAACTTCGAAATCCCAGTGCGATAGATTATTCGGCTCGTTCCAGAGCATTACGGCTTCAACCACGTCGGCGCCTCATCAAGAGCTCCTCTTCCGGCCGGGGGCGCCAGGCGCGATTCCGGCGGCGGCAGAGGAATACCTCCTCCTCGGGACGATCGAGGATCTCGAAGCCGGCGCTGCGCAGCATCGCCTGCGCGCACGCTACATTGGGAATCCACCAGTTTGTCGGATCTTGGGCGTAGCAGTTTTCGACGAAGTGCAGGCACGGAAATCCGGGACGATTGAAGACCTCGGTTTCCGTAAACGGATAGTCCTTCTCAATCCGCTCTACGCGCGGGCTGCCGCGCAGCAGCGATTGAAAAACCAGCAAATCCTTGGCTGCGTGCTCGTGAATCACATCCAACGCCAGCAGCGGGTAGCGCAGGTGGTACAGGACCCCCAAAAACAGCACGACGTCAAACCGCTCCCGCAAGCCGGCGACCTCGTACACCGAAAGATTCCGGAACTCCACGTCCAGGCCGTTCACCGCAGCAGCAAAGCGAGCCTGATCGAGATAGCCTTCTTCGGAATCGATGCCGAGCACGCGGTCCGCTCCCCTCCGTTTCATTTCAAAAGAGTAGAAGCCGGCATTACAGCCGATATCGAGCACGGTTTTACCGCGCAAATCGTTTGCCAGGGCATGGGAAAACCGGCGCCACTTCACCGCCGGATAATCGCCCAGGAAGTGATCAGGAGCGGTCTGAACGCCTCCCAGGTTCAGATTGTGAAACCAGGGCCCGAGGTCGTGGACCCGCTGCTGGATCTGGCCGAGAGTGAATCCGGGAAGTGGACCCGGCACATCGGAAATCATAGTCGCCGCCTCTCCGCCGGCACTCTTTCGTGGCCGGGTTCGCTCAGCAGCCGCACCGCCTCCCGGTAACCGTTCAGCGTCCCCACATCCACATAGGCTGTTCCGGCGCGCACTCCGCTTGCTCCGCCGCCTTGCGCCAGATACTCGTTTACGAGGGCGCCCACATACGCGTCGCGGCGCCCGCGCCGTAC
>DASREK010000198.1:0-13855 GCA_035652135.1 Bryobacterales bacterium
GCTATCGATTTTCGGATGGCTTCGTTCTCGGGGAGTTCCAAGCCGGGTTTGGGACCGTGGGCCTGCGCGTGGGCGCCCCGGTCACCTCCGGGGATTTGACCAATTGGGCCTGGAGCGCCCTCGCCCGCGGCGCCAAAGGACTCAATTTTTACGCTTTTTATCCCATGAGCTCGGGTTATGAATCCGGAGGCTTTGGATTGATTCATCTGGACGGGCGGATCACCGAGCGCGCCAAGGTGCTCGGCTCAATCGCCAAAACGGTCAGTGCGCATGGAGAGCTGTTTCTCAAAGCGAGGCCCCCGAAAGCCCAGGTCGCCATTTTGTATAACCCGCTGGCCTACATGGTGGGCGGCCCGCGGCGGCTGCCGGCGGCGGGAGCACAGGACGAATACGAAGGTGTCGAGCGAGATTCCTGGATGGGAATGTACCGCGCTCTGTTCCCCGAAAATGTGCCGATCGATTATGTGCATGCCGACGACATAGCCGAGAACGGGATTTCCGGCTACAAGTTGCTTTACGTTCCCTATCCCATCATGATGAGTGAAGGAACCGCACGGGCTATCATGCGGTTCATTCAAGAAGGCGGCTGCGTAGCGGCTGAGGCGCGCACGGCCTGGAATGACGCCCGCGGCTATGCCACAGCCACCATTCCGGGTTTTGGCCTCGACAAAATTTTCGGCGTCCGCGAGATCGTAGTAACGCCCGTCCAACGCACGGCCCTGATCGTGAAGTCGAAAAACGCCGCCATACCTCTCTTGCAGCCGGAGGCGCGCCTGCCTGGCTTCATCTATCAGGAGGCGCTGGAGGTGGAGGGGCCGGGCCAAGTGCTCGCCGCCTTTGAGGACGGCTCGCCGGCCATCGTCGCTTCGACTCACGGCAAGGGCAAGACGGTCTATGTGGGCTCGTATCTGAGTCTGGCCTACGAACGAACCAGAGACGTTCAACTGAGGCGTTTCTTTCAAGGTCTGCTGGATTGGGCAGGCGTCGAACGCCCGGTCTCGGCTTCTCCCGGGGTGGAAGTCCGATATCTGGAAGGGCCGGGTTACACCCTTGACTTCATTTTGAATGACGGCGAAAAAGACTTGCCGGCAGAAGTGCGGCTACGGCCGCCGTTCCCAACGCCGTCCGTGCGGAATCTGGTTACCGGCGAAGCCGTATCGTATCGGCAGGAGGGATCGCGCCTGGTGCTGACAAAGACTCTGCCGGCGCAGGGGGCTTGGGTCCTCGAGATCCGCGAAAGGGGTCGCTGAGTATGAGATCAAAAACGCTTTGGTGGCGCCGCCGTGCGCCCATGGCGGCGGTTCTGTTCTGTTTGCAAACTTTGGCCATCGCCCAGGTAAACACAGCCTCGATCCGGGGCACGGTCACGGATTCCTCCGGCGCTGTCGTTGCCAACGCATCGATTTCGGCAACTAACGACGACACCGGCGCGAAATTTACGACCGTCAGCAACGCACGGGGGATTTATGTATTCCCTGTGCTGAGTGTCGGCGCTTATACGGTGACCGCCGAATTGCAAGGTTTCAAAACCGCCGTGCGGCGCGGCGTCGAGTTGGAGGTGAACCAGACGGCCCGCATCGACCTCGTGCTCGAAGTAGGATCGCTGGCGGAGCGCGTGGTGGTGGAGGCGCCGGCGCCGCTTGTAGAAACCGAAACCTCCTCGTTGGGGACGGTCGTGTCGCAGAGAGATATCGTCGATTTGCCGTTGAACAAGCGAAATTTCTCTCAGCTCGTGACGTTGGTGCCGGGCGCCAACTTTGGCGCGACCGGAACCATCGGCGGCGGCGACCGGCCGGACGACCCGCGGCCTCGATCCTCTTTCTTCGTCAATGGCACACGGGATTCGAGCAATACCTACCTGATCGACGGCATCGACAACTACGACCGGATTCACACTACAATCGCCATCAAGCCTTCCATCGACGCCGTGCAGGAGTTCAAGGTACAGACGAGCCTTTATTCGGCCGAGTTCGGCCGCAACGCCGGCGGCGTCGTCAATGTCTCTGTGAAATCGGGCACGAACCAGTTTCGCGGCAGCGCTTACGAGTTTCTGCGCAACCAGGCGTTGGATGCCAGAGACTTTTTTTCACCGCCCACCCAGCCGAAACCGCATTACATCCTCAATCAATTCGGCGGCACCCTCGGCGGGCCGATATTGAAGGACAAGACCTTCTTTTTCGTCAGCTATGAGGGCTTCCGGGAGCGGAGAGGCCAGACTTTCACCAGCACCGTGCCGACTCTGGCCATGCGGAACGGCGATTTCTCCGGCCTGGGGACGATCTACGACCCGCTGACAAACACGCCAAGCGGTTCCAGCTTTAGCCGCACTCCTTTCCCCAACAATCGGATCCCGCTGGACCGCATGGACGTCCCGGCAATGCGTCTAATCGCTCTTTACCCGCAACCAACCAGCAGCGGCTTGAGCAACAACTTCGTGTGGAGTCCGGTGCGCGAACAAAACACCAACCAGGTGGACGCGCGGATAGACCAGCAGATCGGCAACCGCGGTACTCTGTTCGGGCGGTACTCGTTCGGAGATACAGACACCATCACGCCGGCGCTGATTCCCGGCAAGGGCCAGGGCGGCGGCAACTTCTCCGGACCGAACATGCTCCGAACTCAGGGCCTGGCGCTGGGTTACACCGATACAATCTCGCCGACGCTGGTCAGTGAGACTCGCGCCGGCTTCACCCGGATCAGTTCCCATGTTTTTCCATTCTTTTTCGGCGAAAAGATTTCAGATGAGGTGGGCATTCCCAACGCCAATCAAGACCAGTTTTCTTCCGGGCTGACCACCATCTCCATCTCCGGTTTTCGTGGCTTGGGGAACTCCAGCTTTCAGCCGATTTATAAGGTCGAGAACACGTACCAGGTGACGGAAAACATTCATCTCACGCGCGGCCGGCACATTCTGAAGTTCGGCACGCAGCTCATCCGGCCCCAGGCCAATCACTTCCAGAGCGCCAATCCCGCTGGCCTGTTCAGTTTCAACGCCAACTTCACGAATAATCCGCTGTCGCCGGCAGGCACGGGAAACGCCATGGCGACGTTCCTGCTCGGCTACCCGACTTCCACTTCGCGGACGGCGCAGCTCTCGCCGAACTACATCCGCAGCCTCGAGAGCGCCAGCTACGTTCAAGACGACTGGAAGATTCTGCCCCGCCTCACGCTGAACCTGGGCCTCCGGTATGAGCTGGTCACCGCGCCGGTTTCCGCCAATGATCACATGACTAACTTCGATTTCCGGCAAGGCAAAGTCATTCTGGCCGGAGTCAACGGCGTAAGCCGGACGGCTGGCGTTAAAACAGACACCAATAACTTCGCTCCGCGGTTTGGCTTCGCTTACTCCCTCACGCAGAAGACGGTCGTGCGCGGAGGCTACGGCGTCTTTTACGACGCAGTCCCGGCGTTCGCCGAATTGCGCCCCTTCCCTTACCTGATCACGTACACCGTGGTGCCCAGCGCTTTCCAAGTGCAGAACCGCATGAGCGACGGCTTTCCTAACGCTGACTTCGACATCGCCAAAAACGCCGCCAACCCCTTCGGGTCCATCAATGCCGTGCCATTCGACAACCCGCTCGGATACATCCAGCAATTCAACCTGAATGTCCAACATTCTCTGGCGCAGAACCTGGGTCTGACAGTGGCCTACGTCGGAACGCTGGGGCGGAAACTCCGCTGGGTCTACGATGAAGACATTCCCGATCCAGGACCGGGCGCCGTGCAACAACGGCGGCCTTTTTACAGCGTCGCGCCGAACGTCACGGGCTTACTGACCAACCACGCCGAAGCGTCCTCGACGTACCATTCCCTGCAAGCAGGCCTGGAAAAGCGCCTTTCGAGCGGCCTCGCTTTTCAAGCCAGCTACACGTTCTCCCACTGGATCGACAACGCAATTTCCGAGGCCGGCTACGGCAGCCAGGGGCCCAATCCCCAGGATCTGAGGAACCGCCGCGCGGAGCGCGGGAACGATCCCGCTGATATTCGGCACCGCTTCGTCTATAGCTGGATTTACGAACTGCCGCTCGGCAACGGAAAACGTTGGGCTCACGAGGGAGTGTGGCTGCCGCGGATTCTGGGAGGATGGCAGATCAACGGCATTACTACTCTGCAAAGCGGCTTGCCTTTCTCGGTCGTGCTCGCGACGCCGGTGACCAACACCGGAACCGGGAATCGGGCTGATCGCATCGGCCAAGGCTCTCTCTCCCGCGACCAGCGAACCCTGAGCCGCTTCTTCGACACCGCTGCTTTTACAACGCCCGCGCAGTTCCAGTATGGCAATTCGGGACGCGACATCCTGTTCGGCCCGGGCATGGTCAATTTTGACTTTTCGCTGTTCCGCAACATCCGGTTCACTGAAACGCGGTCACTCCAGTTCCGGAGCGAATTTTTCAACCTGTTCAATACCCCGCAGTTCGACCTCCCGAACGCAACTCTCGGCTCTTCCGCTTATGGCTCGATCAGTGCGCTGGTGAACAGCATGCGGCAGATGCAGTTCTCGTTGAAGCTGTTATTCTGAATCCGGCGAGCCGCATGGAGCAAACCGGATATGCCGTGGGCGTCGATGTCGGAGGCACGAAGGTGGCGGCCGCCGTCATCGACCCCCGGAAAGTCATTCACAGCAAGATAAGACTATCGACGGAAAAGCAAAACCGGGAGCGATCGATCGCGCAGGTCGCCGAAGCCGCGCGCAAGGCGGTTGAAGCAGCGCGCGTCTCTTGGGAAAACATTGCAGCAGTGGGCGTCGATGTCCCCGGCGTGTACTACCCGGGCAGCGGCGAGGTCTGGGCGCCCAATTTGCCCGGCTGGGACCGCATCCCGCTGCGGGGCGAGTTGCAGACGCAGCTTCCGCGGCCCGTGGTGATTGACAGCGACCGCTCCGCGTACGTGCTTGGCGAGCAATGGGCGGGAATCGCGCGCGGCCTCACCGACGTCGTTTTTATAGCCGTGGGCACTGGCATTGGAGCGGGAATTCTCAGCGGCGGGCGGCTCTGCCGCGGGGCCGGCGGCGTCGCCGGCGCGATCGGGTGGCTGGCGGTGGACCCAAACCAGAAGCCGCTGTACCGGCAGACGGGCTGCCTGGAGGCTGAGGCCGCTGGTCCGGGCGTCGCTCGCCGGGCCGCGGCTCTCGCAGCCCGCGTACCTTCGCAAATGCTGGAGATCGCTGGCGGCTGTCTCGACAATATCACGGCCGAAACAGTGGTCGAGGCCGCCCGGCGCAACGATGCTCCGGCCCGCCAGGTGCTGGAGGAAACGGCTCGCTATCTTGCCATGGGCGTAGCCAATGTGATCAGCATGCTGAATCCGCAGATGATTGTTCTCGGCGGAGGCTTGATGCAGGCAGGCAACCTCTTGCTGGACCCGATCCGCCGCGAGACGGTCCGGTGGGCGCAGCCGCTCGCCGCCCGCGAGGTTCGCATCGAGTTGACGCAATTGGGAGAAGACGCCGGGCTGCTGGGGGCGGCGCGCCTGGCGCTGGGACACGATCATGTCGGCTGAAAAATACTACGAACGAATCCAGGATGTCTTGGCTCTTATTCGCTCTACGCAGATGGAAAAGATCTGCCAGGCCGGGGCCGTTATGGCCGCCGCTATCGGCTCGGGGAAGCGCGTCTATGTGTTCGGCAGCGGCCACTCGGTTTTGCCGGTGCTCGACATTTTCCCGCGCTATGGCAGCTTTGTCGGCTTCTTTCCGCTATCCGATCCGCGTCTGATGTGGTTCAACGTGGTCGGTCCCGGCGGCGCACGGGAGTTGCTGTGGCTCGAGCGCAGGGAAGGCTACGCGGAGGTTTTTCTCCAAAGCTATCCGCTGGCGCCCGGCGACTGCATGGTGGTCTTTTCACACGGAGGCCGCAACGCCGCGCCCATCGAGGTCGCCCTTACAGCTAAAAAGAAGGGCTTGACGGTGATCACCGTTTCTTCTTTGGCCAATGCGCGCGCGGGGAAAGCCACGCATTCCACGGGCAAGCAGCTTCCGGACGCCGCGGACATCGCCATCGATAATTGCGTCCCGCCAGAGGATGCGCTGGTAGACGTCGGCTGGACCGAACGTGTGGCCGCCGGTTCGACCGTGGCCGCTGTTTCCATCGCCATGGCTCTGGTCGCGGAGACCGGCGCCCAACTGGCCTCGCGGAATTGCCGCCCGCCGACGTTTGTCTCGCCCAATGTCGCCGGGACAAGCGCAAATCACAACGAAAAAGTATTTGAAGCATTTACGCAGCAGCTCTTCAGCCGCCGGTGATTCGGCCATGAGCGCGATCCGCAAAGACTGGCTGGCCGGAGGAGCCTACGCCGGAATGTTCGTCTTTGGGATCGTTATGGCCCTGCTGGGAGCCGTTCTCCCTCTGATCTCCCAGCAGATCGGCTTTGACCTCGCGCGGGCGGGCAATTTGTTCCTGGTGATGAACTGCGCCATGCTCGCCAGCATGTTGAGCCTGGGGCTGTTGATCGACCGCTTCGGCCAGAAGCCCATTCTGGTGGGCGGCTCGCTGTGCGTCGCTGCGGCGCTGGCTCTGCTCGCCGGGGCGGCAGGCTATGGAACAGTCCTCGGCAGCGCTGGTTTGCTGGGCGCCGGCGGCGGCGCCCTGAATGGCGCGACCAACACTCTGATCTCCGATCTGCACACGGACCCGCGCCGCAAGAGCTCCGCCCTCAACCTGCTGGGCGTATTTTTCGGTTTCGGCGCCCTGTTCCTTCCCTTCACGATCGGCGCTCTGCTGCAAGCCCTGGGTTTGCTCCCTATCCTCTACGCGGCAGCCGCGATCAGCGCCGCCCCGGCGGCGCTGTTTCTGGCGCTCGCCTTTCCTCCCGCCAAGCAAAGCCAGGGCATCCCGCTGAGAAAAGCCGCGGGCCTGGCAAGCCATCCTCTCGTGCTGCTCATCGGCTTCCTTTTATTCTTCCAGTCCGGCAACGAATTCATCCTGGGCGGGTATACCTCCACGTACTTGACCCGCGAAGTCGGCATCTCCATTTCAGCCGCCTCCTATCTGCTGGCAGCGTACTGGGGGGCGATCATGCTGACCCGTTTTGCTTCCAGCCGCCTTCTGTTGTGGATGAGCGGCCCGGCCCTGGTGCTCCGCAGCGCCCTCGTCTCAGCGCTCGGGGCGAGCCTCCTGGTAGCCGCTCATTCGCCATCAGCGGCGGCCGCGGCGGTGGTTCTGATCGGCATAGGCTTTGCCAGTATCTATCCGACAACCCTCGGCCTGGCAGGAAGCTGCTTTGAGTCCCACTCCGGCACCGTCTTCGGGATCATCTTTGCGATCGCCCTGGTGGGAGGGATGATTCTGCCTTGGGCGGTCGGCCAGATTGCGGCGGCATCGGCGCTGCGCTGGGCGCTGGTAACGGCGATCGTCAATTCCCTTTTGATTGTCGTGTTGCAACTGGCCGTGAGGAAGACGGCGGCCAAACAGGGCCGCGAACAGCAATCCCCGTGATGCGATTTTTCTGGTCAGCGTATACGTCAGGATCACAGGGCGTGTTTGCGCAGGCGCATTTCACCGGGCGATTCTGCCGGAGCTCGTGCTGGCGATCATCCATCCCCCCGCCCGACAGGCGATCGGGAAAATGGGTCTCGCTCCGGTGCGCCTAAAGAAGAGCAACCTGCTCCTCGGTAGGCTCCGCTCAACAGTACCAGGGTTCGTTGATGTAGGGAATGGCCGCCCGGTCGATCCGGTCGCGGTCGTCCGGCGGCTGTATGGCTCGCGCCGCCTCGGGACCCTTTCCGCCGCCCAATTCTGTCTGGAGTTCCCTCCTCCGGAATCCGGTCTCTCCGTCATGCGGCGGACAGCTATGCTGGTGAGCCAAACGCCAGATTTCGCGGAAGATGGCCCTACGCGTAGCGCGTTGCGCCTCTCTGCGCTTCACCAGGCTCTGAATCTGGCTGCACAACTCGTCCATGCGGGGGTCAGGGTGAATCCAGCGATAGGTGAGGGCGGCGTGATCGAATTCGCCGATGATCGAGAGCACTTCTGGCCGCTCGAGCAGCCGCGACCCGGCAGGTATAAGCAGGCGGATGGCCAGTTGAATCGGAGCCACGTTAGGGATCAAATCCAGTTCGGCAATGCAGGCCAGCAGGGCGCGATACGTTTCCAGGGTTGTCCATGGGGTAAAGGCTACGAAGGTCGGAGCGAGCGTAAGGGAGGCCTCTCGGCAGAGCCGCACGGCCTCCAGAAAATCCTGCCGGGTATGGCCTTTGTCGAGCAGCGCCAGAACCCGGTCGTCAACCGACTCCACGGCGCTGGTCACAAAGAGGCATCCGGTGTCCCGCAGCGTCGCCAGGTGTCCGCGATGTTTGAGCAAGTGCTCGATCTTGATCGTCACGTCGTAGCTGAGATCCGGAAACTCCTCGTGCAGCCGCCTGACAATGGCGACCGAATGGCCGATGCCGTTGAAAAAGTCAGGATCGCCGAAGGTTATGTGCCGGGCGCCCGCCGCGACCTGGCGCCGGATATCCTCGAGCACCACTTCGCGATCCACTACGCGGAAATGGCCGCCGTAAATCGGAACAATGGGGCAGTGACGGCAGAAATGCTTGCAGCCGCGGCTGGCCTCGGTATAGCCGGCAATCCGGCGGCCGCGCCCCGGAACAATCAAGCGGGCATATTCGCCCGGCGGGGGTAGCCCGGAGCGGTCAGGAGTCACGAAATGGAACCGCTCCAGAGAAATACGCGGCTCCTGTTGCGGCCCGGCGCGGCCGGCTTCCAGGCGCTCTGCCAGCGCGACCAACTCCGGCTCAAACTCGCCCCCGAGAATCGTTCCCGCTCCGAGCTCCCGCAGGAACTCCTCGTTCACCGGGGCATAGAGTCCGTAAAAGCACAGGTGAGCACGCGGGTTGAGACTGCGAACGCGCGGCGCCAGGCGTACGGCCAGACGAGTCGCCGTATGCATCGGTATGTAGAACGCGACAAGGTCCGCCGCCTGCACAGCAGCCTCATCGAGAGGCTGGCGAGATACATCACAACAGGAGACTTCTGCCCCGGCGCGCTTGAGCCACGCCGCGGGAGAAGCCAGGCCGAACGGCTGCCGGCCCATTTCATAGGTCGAAATGAGAACGACCTTCATTGTCCCTGCATTACGATCGGTGAAGCGGCAGTGGAACAGAATTTGCTCGTGTACTGGCGAACGTAGTCTGTGAAAGCCTGTTGCAAAAGCCCGCGTACGGGGCCGGAGGAAATCGTATGCCCTTCGATTTCGGACACGGCCAGCAGCTCGCGCGTAGTGGAGGTGATAAACACTTCGCTTGCGTCGTATAGCTCTTCCGGGCGCAAAGAACGCTCTTCGATGCCCCCGATCTCCTCCAGAAGCACGGACCGCGTAACCCCCGGCAGACAGCCGGACGACAGCGGCGGCGTGCAGATCTTCCCATCAATAACCGCAAACACGTTTGCCGACGTGCATTCGGCCACCTCGCCGCGTTCGTTCAGCAGAAGTGCTTCATCGAAGCCGCGCTGCTGGGCCTCTTCCGACCAGGTGAGATTCCACGCCCAGGAAAGGATTTTGGTCCCGGAAAAGGGGGATGCCGCGTAGCGGGCCGCCGGGACCACGCCCAAACGCACCGCCTCGCCCCAGGGTTTCAAGTCCGAAGTCAGGGCGATCACGTCGGCGGCAGTCGAAATTCCCGGGCCTTCCCAGAAGCTGCCCGTATTCCGTACCACGCACATCCGGGCCGCCCCGTTCTCGGCGTGGTTGGCGCGGACCAGCTCACAGAGCTGCCGGCGCACCTGCTCGGGGTCTGCGGCTAGCGGAACGTGCAGCAATCTCGCGTCTTTCGACATGCGCGCCCAGTGGCGCTCAAATTCGAACGGGACGCCGTCATAGATTCGCAGCGTCGTGAATACACCCCAACCCGCCAGCAGCCCGACCTGCCCGGGCGACAATACCTTCTCGGTTGCAGGAATGATCCGGCCGTTGTACAGGACGAGGGAATGCATGCCTTTTCATCATACAATGGCGGCCATGACTCAGGTTACTGTGGAATCCGTACGTAACTTGCAGCAGCGCGTCGTCATCCGCGAGCACATTTTGCGCGCCGACGAGCCGGTAGAAGCCGGCGGCAACGACACCGGGCCCAATCCCTACGAATACCTTCTGGCCGCTTTAGGCAGTTGCACTTCGATGACGCTGCTGCTCTACGCCCGCCGCAAAGGAATAGCGCTCCAAAAAGTGCGGGTCGAGCTTGATCATTCCCGCATCCACGCCCAGGATTGCGCCGATTGCGAATCGAAGGAAGGTTTCGTAACTGAAATTCATCGGCGTATATTTCTGGAAGGAGATCTCACTGCGGAGCAACGCGCTCGCCTGCTCGAGATCGCCGCCCGTTGCCCGGTGCATCGCACGCTGACCGGAGAAATCAAAATTCGCGACCGGGCGCTGTGAAAAACCGGAAAACGAAAGTTACAGCTTGGATAACGCCTATGCTGCCGCTCGGCAGCAGGTGAAAAAATCGTCGATTTTCAGGCAGACCCTTGCGTATTCCGGTTGAGAATCCGGAAGCGGTGCAGTAGGCTGTGGGCATGACCTCCAGAAATCTTCTCCTCACGGTCGTGGCGGCCGCCGGCGCCGCCATTTTGGCAAAGGAAACGAGTATTTACCCGATCCTGAAAAGCACAGCCTCGATTGGGAAGCAAAAGGGCGACTTCTATCTCCTCCCGACGAATCAGCTTTTGCGGCCCTGGGGCGAACAGGCGCGCATCGCGGGACGGCCCGTCGATCTTACGTTCGACTCCCGCCAGCGAATTCTGGCCGTGCTCGATTGGAGAAGCGTCCTGCTGTTTGACGGCTCTACGGGAATCCGGATCGCCGAAATCCCTTCGCGGCCGACTTCTTACACCGGCGTGGCCTTTCGTCCCGGGGATCGCGAGCTGTGGGCCAGCGAGACCTCTCGCAACGGCCCCGACAGCATTCTCATCGTGGAGTTGGATGAGCTCGGCAGGCCCGCTTCCCAGCCTCGTCGAATCGAGCTGCCAGGGCATCCCGTTCCGGCCGGCATCGCCTTTTCCAGCGATCGCGCGACAGCCTACGTCGCTTTCAGCCGGAACAACACCCTCGCCGTGGTCGACGCCCGCGCACGGCAGGTGAAGCAGGAGATTCCTGTAGGCATGGCGCCGTTCGGGGTCGCGGTCGCCGAAAAGGCGGGAAAGATTTTTGTTTCCAATTCTGGGGGCCGGCGCCCGCACGCCGGTGATGTACTGGCGCCTTCCAGCGGATCCCAAGTGGTAAGCGATCCGGTGACCGGAGCAGCCAGTTCGGGCTCGATCAGCGTCATCGATCGCGAAACCTTATCGGTAAGGGATGTCTCCGTCGGCTTGCATCCTACAGCGCTCTCCCTGAGTCCCGATAGCAAGCTGCTGGCCGTGGCGAACGGGCACTCTGATTCAGTGACCCTAATAGACACGGGGAGCCTAGCTGCAACAGAAGTAAAGATCCCCACCTGGCCCAACGGCAACAACACATTTCTTGGCAGCCAGCCGACCGCGGCCGCTTTCGCGCCGGACGGCAAGACGATTTACGTCGCGTGCGGCGGCAACAACGCCATCGCAGTCTTGACCGGAGGCAAACCATGGAAGGTCGCCGGGGCGATCCCTACCGGCTGGTTCCCTTCGGCAGTGGGCGTCGACCGGGAAGGAGCTTTGCGTATCGTCAATATCAAAGGGTTGGGCAATACCGCCGACGGGAAAGGAAATTTCAATTCGAAGCAGTACGAAGGATCGCTGATTAAGGTCCCCGCGCCCGGCGCTCCCCAGCTTGCCGCCGGCACGCGGGAAGTAGCCGCAGCAAATATGCCGAAATTCGAGCCGGCCGGCGGCGTCTCGAATCTTTCCTCCCTGGGCATCGAATATGTGTGGCTGATTATCAAAGAAAACCGCACCTACGATCAGGTCCTCGGCGACATTGGAAAAGGAAACAGCGATCCGGAGCTCGTTTTTTACGGCCGGGCGGTGACTCCGAATCATCATGCCCTGGCCGAGCGATACGTGCTGCTCGACAACTTCTACACCGGCGGAGCGATCAGCTTCGATGGCCATCAATGGCTGATGCAGGCGTTCGTGAGCGACTATGTCGAACGGGCATTCGCCGCCTCGCCGCGCGGGTATGCCTGGAACATGAGCGATGCTTTGACAATCTCCCCGGCCGGTTTTTTCTGGCAAAGTGCGCCCCGGCCGCTCAGCGTTCGCGTCTACGGCGAGTTTTGCCTGCCGGCGCGATGGGATCCCGCGACGCAGAACGCAGTTGACATGAATGAGAGCGAGTTGCGGAGCGGAGGCGAATACTGGCGCCTGTACAAGGAGGGCAAGTGGCAAACCGAGGTCGGATGCCGCAGCGGCGTGCCCGCGCTGGCGCCTCTGGTCAGCCAGCGCTATCCGAATAATTCAACCAGCATTCCCGACCAGATCCGCGCCGACGTGTATTTGCAGGAACTCGCCGCTTTCGAAAAAAGCGGCCAGATGCCGCATCTCACCGTACTCACATTGAGCAGCGACCATACCAACGGAACGCGCCCCGGCTCGCGGACGCCGCGCGCGATGGTCGCCGACAACGATCTGGCCCTGGGGCGCCTCGTGGAGGGCATTTCAAAGAGCCGTTTCTGGCCCAAAAGCCTGATCCTGGTAGTTGAGGATGACGCGCAGGACGGTCTGGATCACGTGGATGGCCATCGAACCGTAGCGCTCGCCATCGGACCGCATGTTCGCCGCAACGTCGTGGACTCGAATCATTACAACCACGAAAGCATGGTTCGCACCATACAGGAAATCTTCCGGATTCCGCCCCGCACCCGGTACCTGGCCGCCGCGCGGGCCATGACCAGCATCTTCACTCCGGAAGCGGACACCAATCCGTATCAGTGCTTGCCGGCGCGCGTTCCGCTGGACGAAATGAATCCCCCTTTGAAGGCTCTCAGCGGCCGGAAGCTATGGGCCGCCCGCCAATCGCTCGCCATGGATTGGTCCGAACCCGACGACATCCCCCAGGACACCCTGAACCGCATCCTCTGGTGGGACAGCAAGGGCTATGACCGCCCATACCCGCAGGGGTACGCCGCCAAGTAATGGCCCGGCCCGCAGTTTTCTTTGTAAAACCATCCTTTGGTGAGATATATTACATTCAGCAAAGCGGGTGAGCGACAGCAATAGCCCTCCTCTTTGCGCAAATCGAAGCGCGGCGCTGCTTCTTCCGCAGTGCCGCCCACCGGAGGAAGGATCTATGTATATCGCTGTCTCCCGAAGAACGGCTTGGCGAACGCGATCATCCGCTTTGCTGCGAGCCGCGATTACCATTGCCGCGCTGCTAAGCTGCGGCGCTCGAGTTGCACAGGCGGCGAACGTCCTCGTTTTTGGAGATGACAGCCGCAAGAACGCGGCTGCCGCCGCACTGACCTCTCTGGGGCACACAGTGACTAACGTTACGGCGCTCCCCGGCAGCTTGGCAGGCTTCCAGGCCGTCTTCTCGTTTCAGATTTTCAGCGCGCTCACAGGTCCACAACAGTCCGAGTTGGAGGCTTTCATCCAGGCCGGCAATGGCGTGTACTTCACAGGGGAGCGGCCCTGCTGCGACGCGGCCAACACATCCATTGGAACTATTTTGAATGCGCTGATCAGCGGGGGCGGCATAACGGTGGGGAATCAGGGCGACGTCGCCGACTCTAGTTACTCGTTCAATCCTTTGGCGCAAGGCGGCATCACCACGACCCCCAATACGCTCACCTCCTGGAGCCCCGCGTCCCCAGGAAAGCTTTCCGGCGTCAGCGGCACGCATGTGCTCGTCTCAGGCAATCTGGGTTCGGTGGTCGGCGGGGTGTGGGGCGCCTCCGACTTGAGCGGAGGCGTCGGCGCGATTGTCATTTTGATGGATATTGACT
>DASREK010000199.1:0-17169 GCA_035652135.1 Bryobacterales bacterium
GGGGGCGCACGTCGTGCAAATACCCACCATTGAGATCCAGCCCGCAGCCGACTGGAAGCCGCTCGACGCGGCTATTGCCCGTTTGGAAAGCTTCGACTGGCTGATATTCACCAGCTCGAACGGCGTGCGGTTCTTTATCCAGCGGTTGGACGCCTCGCAGCGCGATCTTCGCGGATTGCGCGCCCGCCTCTGCGCCATCGGCCCGGCCACGGCGGCCGCGCTCGCCGCCCTGCACTTGAAAATCGATTTGATGCCGGCCGAGTACGTGGCCGAAAGCGTGGTCGCGGCGTTTGAGAAAATCCCGTTGGAAGGCGCGAGAATCCTGCTGCCGAGGGCGGCCGTAGCGCGGGACCTGATCCCTACGGAGCTCGAAAAACGCGGCGCCCGGGTGCAGGTCGTAGAAGCCTATCGTACAGCTCCGCCGCGCGAGGCCAAATGGCCGGAAGGACTGCATCCGGATTGGATCGTGTTCACCAGTTCGTCGACCGTGGAGAATTTCCATGCTCTGTTCGGAGCCGCCCGGCTGGAAGGCGTGCGCGTGGCCTCAATCGGCCCCGTGACGTCCGCAACGGCGCGGCGTCTCGGAATTCCGGTCACCATCGAACCGAAGGAGCACACCATTCCCGGACTGGTCGAGGCTCTCGCCGCGGCGGAAGATCCGTAGAACTGGCGGCTACCGGGCAAGCGCCTTGCGTCCCGCCTCGAGCGTTTTCACAATCGCCTCTACGTCAAATACACAGCCGCCCCACACGCCTCCGCCCACCTGCTGGAGCGCCGCCCACAAGCGGGTGTCCGGCGGCAACTCCGAATCCGGCGCAAGATCGGGGCGCGGCGGACGCTGCGCGAGCACCCGCTCCCCCTCTTCCGGACCGAATTCGCAGCCGTCCGCGCCCACCAGGTCGATGCTCCCCTCAAGCTTGTTGCGGTCGATCCAAATGCGAATGAGGTCGCCTTCGCGCACCTTGCCGACCGGCCCGCCTGCTAGAGCCTCGGGACTCACATGGCCAATGCAGGCCCCGGTTGAGACGCCGGAAAAGCGGGCGTCGGTAACGACCGCGACGTGCTTGCCGAAACTCAAATGCCGGAGCGCAGCGGTGATCTGATAAATCTCTTCCATGCCGGCGCCCTGCGGGCCGCGGCAAATCAGCACCAAAACATCTCCGGGCTTGATGGCGTCGGGCCCGTGGCCCTTGATGGCCCGGATCGCGTCGCGCTCGCGGGTGAACACGCGCGCTGGGCCTGTTTTGCGATAGACCCCGTCGGCGTCCACCACGCTGGGATCAATGGCCGTGCTTTTGATTACCGAGCCCTCCGGGGCCAGATTGCCGCGCGGAAACGTAACTGTGCTGGTAAGGCCTTCGCGCTGCGCCGTCTCCGGATCGAGAATCACCTCCTCGGGGCGAACGCCGTCGAGGCGGTGCAACAGTTCGCGCATACGCCGCCGGCGTTCCGATTTCTCCCACCAGTCGAGAACCCGTCCGAGCGGCTCGCCGGAAACCGTCAGCGCTGATTCCTCCAGCATTTTGAGCCGGCGCAGGTGCAGCATCACCTCGGGAACGCCCCCAGCCAGGAATACGCGAACTGTGGGATGCATCTTGGGGCCGTTCGGCAGAACATCCACGATGCGCGGCACCCGGCGATTGAAGCGGATCCAATCCTCGATCGTAGGGCGCCTGATGCCGGCGGAATAGGCGATGGCTGGGATGTGCAGCAGCAGGTTGGTCGAGCCTCCAAAGGCCGCATGTACCGCCATGGCATTGTGGATCGCCGCTTCGGTGAGAATATGCCCGGTCGAAATGCCCCTCGCCTCCAGTTCCAGAAGAGCGCGGGCGGACCGGCGCGCCATGTCGAGCCAGACCGGTTGGCCGGAAGGAGCGAGCGCCGAGTGCGGCAGCTCGAGGCCCAGCGCTTCGCCCACCACTTGCGAAGTCGCCGCTGTTCCCAAGAACTGGCAGCCCCCGCCCGGCGTCGCGCAGGTGTGGCAGGCCACTTCGGCGGCTTCCTCCAGGGAGATCTGCCCGTGAGCGAACCGCGCGCCGATGGATTGGATCTTCCCGGCATCCTCGCCGGAAGTCGGAGGCAGCGTTACGCCGCCCGGTACAAGCACCGTGGGCAAATCGTACATTGCGGCCAGAGCCATCATCATGGCCGGCAACCCCTTGTCGCAGGTCGCTACGCCCATGACGCCTTTCCGGGTAGGCAGGGAGCGGATCAGGCGCCGAAACACCTGCGCCGCGTCGTTGCGGTAGGCCAGGCTGTCATACATCCCAACCGTTCCTTGGGTCCGCCCATCGCAGGGGTCGCTGCAAAACGCGGCGAAGGGGATGGCCCCTAGCGCCTTCAGTTCTTCCGCAGCCGCCTGCATCAGCAGCCCGACCTCCCAGTGGCCCGTATGATAGCCCAGCGCGACCGGCGTACCATCCGCGGCGCGAATGCCGCCCTGTGTACTGAGGATCAGGAACTCTTTGCGGCCGAGTTCGGAAGGCGTCCAGCCCATCCCGGCGTCCATGGAGAGACCGAAGATATCGCCGCTCGGCCTCGCGATCAGCATTTGGGCCGTCAATGGCAGCGAGCCCTTCGGCCCGGGAGCGTTCGATTGCACGTGATAGATGGACTCGTCGCCGGAATTCACCAGAGTTTCAAAGTTATCAGGCATGTGCTTAGTGATGGAAAATTTGGATCAGCTATGCACCCCGAGCTGTCTGGATGTCGAACGGAGAATCATGACCTTTCCCGGAGCGCCCGGGCTTCGCCCGCTTCTGCGACACGGGCACTGGAGGCGTAGCGAAACTGCGAAGAACCGGCGGCCTGCGGCAGGAGGAGCCAGTATGGGATCCTCCGGCCCGCTCCAAAGGGACTCATTAATACCCCCCCTTGACTCCGTCATTATAATAGCGGTCGGGGTGAGGCGCTCACTCAAGCACTGGATTGGACGAGTTCTCGGGAAGTCCGGGCCGCCTGTGGTAGCCGTATTCCTGAGCGGGGACGCCGCTCTCTCGCGGTCGATGGCGCTGCGGATGCGTGAACTGGCGCCGGATTATCCTCATGTCATCATCGGCGCCGGCGAGATTGATCGGTCGCATTTCAAGTACGCGCAAGACATCATCGTCGTCAATCCCCACCGGCTTCTGGCAAGCTGGCTGGAGTTGCGGCGGCGCCTGGGACGCCGCTGGATCGCTCTGGCGCCGTTTCTCTGGCAACGCGGAGAGCAAAGCGAAGCGGATAGCTACAGGCTGCTTCGGTGGCTGCCGTGGCTGCTGGCGCCGCGCAAGCTGCTGGCTTTCAACGCGCGCCTGGAACGCCATCACGTGCGCCTGCGGCTGCCGATAGCCTCGTGGCGTTTTCTGCGCGGCGAACCGGTAGGAGATATTCTGCGGCCCACGCCTCTCGGCCACCTGAAAAAACTTCGGGCTTTGGCCGGCTTTCCGCTGGTGGCGGCGTGCTGGGCCGCGGTGCAGATGCGGCGGAGGCCGCCAGCCCCTCTTCCGCCGGCCAGCCAAGCCCGTCCCGGCGTAACCGCTTTGGCTCTGCCGGAAAAAATCGACGGCGCAGTCTGCGCGGAATTGGATCGGTCGGTCTGCGGCGCGGACACCGAGCATATCCTGATCATCACCGGCGGGCGGGAACTTCCGCCGGCAACACGCCTGCGGCTGGAGGCGCTCCTCGAAAGACCGCATACCTGGCTCGCCTATACTGGCCGAAAAATTTCCGTAGCCGCGGGAGTGCCGGTCGATGCGCCGGTGAAGACCGGCGAGGATGGGACCTGGGCCCTTTGCAGCGATCCCGCTGCGGCGCTGTTTCGCCGCGACGTTTATCTCGCTCTGGGAGGAATGGCAAGTTTAGAGGGGGCCTATGGCGGGGCTGCATGGCTCGCTCTTTCGCTCCTTGGCTGGCAGCGTGGCTGGCATACGCTTTTCGCAGGAGCGGCCGAGGCCCCGATAGGCCGCGACTTCGCCCAGGAACGCCTCATGCTGGGCGCCATTTGTGATTTCCGAACGGCAATCCGGATCCTCTGGGAATGGTCTGGGGATTGGAGGCGCTGGAAGGGCGCGCTGTCGGCTCTGGGCGGCATCGCTACGCCGGCTCCCGCCTCGGCCGCCGCGCTCGATCCGGGAGCAAGAGTCTCCGGATCCTGCCGGGATTTTTGGCCGCTGCTCGACCCGCGAGTCCATGTTTTTCAGGGGCGCAGGCCGAGCGGGCGCCAGCAGGTGGCTGTGGTCAGCCCTTACTTGCCGTTCCCGCTTTCGCACGGCGGCGCCATCCGCATTTTCAATCTGACCCGTACTGCGGGCGGCCACGCCGACATTTCCCTGTTCGCGTTCGCCGAGAAGGAAACCGGGCGCGAGATCGAGCCGCTGTTGCACAGTTGCACGCGCGTGGTTCTGGTGGAGACGCCGCGCTGGGAGCCTGCGGGATTGTTTCGCCTCTGGCCGCGAGGGGTATGCAAATTCCGCTCGCGCATCATGCGGGCGGCCATTTCGCGGCTCGTCCGGGACGAGCAGATCTCGGTCGTGCAGATCGAGTACACACAACTGGCCCATCTGCGTTCCGCCGCGGCCGCTCCCGCCGGTACCGTGCTGGTCGAGCACGATGTGACCTTTGATCTTTACCGGCAACTGCGGATCCGCGCGCAAGGCTGGGAGAAGGTGAAAGCCCGGCTGGAGGAGCTTCGCTGGAAACGATTTGAGCTGGGTTTTGCACGCGCCTTCGACCGCGTGATCGCTATGTCGCAAGAAGAAAGGGCACGGCTCCTGCGCGGCGGCCTGCCGCCGGAACGCGTCGCGGTGGTGGAGAATGGCGTAGATCTCGAGCGCTTCCGGCCGTTGGCGCCGGAGCCCGCCGCGCTCCCGGAACTGCTGTTCATTGGATCGTTCCGCCATTTTCCCAATGTGCTCGGATTCGAGTTTCTAGTTCGCCAGGTCTGGCCGGTTCTCCGCCAGACCAACCCAGAGCTCACGCTCACCGTTGTGGCCGGCGCAGACCATGAGTATTACTGGGAGCGGCATACCAACACGAAATGGCGGGAAACAGCCGGGATTGACGTTTTGGGCTTCGTGGAAGATGTGCGCCCGCTCTACCGGCGGGCTACTGTCGTGGCAATCCCTTTACTGGTCTCCGCTGGCACCAATATCAAGGTTCTGGAGGCCCTGGCTATGGGGCGGCCCGTGGTCTCCACTCTCGTCGGCGTGGCGGGCCTCGGGCTGGTCACCGGGGAAAACGTTCTGATCGCCGACACCGCTCAGGAGTTCGCCGAAGCCGTATCACGCCTGCTGGGAGACGCCCTGCTGCGCGCGGCCATCGCCCGGCGAGGGCGGGAGTTCGTCGAAGAGCGCTATGGATGGGACGCCCTCGGCGAGAAATTGGCCGGCCTTTGGGCCGATCCCAATCTCAAGGCCCCGGAAGCGTCAGCCATGTCCTCCAAAGCGTATCGACCAGCGCGTGCATAGTTGCGGAAGCCATCAGGCTCCTGCGCTGCTGGTAGGCCGATCCGTAGAACCAGCCCGCTATGGAAGCCAGAACGACATACCGCCAGTTGGGAAATGAAGCATGGCGGATATGGCTGAGTCCAAACAGAAGGGAAGCAGTTGCTTGCGCCACCAGGCGGGAATGCCAGGTTCTTTCCAGCAGGTTCTGTAAGATCCCGCGAAAGTAAAGCTCCTCCGCGACGGCGATGAAGACAAATATCGTCGCCAGATCGAAGCTGAATGCCCAGAGCCCGCGCCATCTCGGATTCCAGCCGATGAAGCGCATGGCAAAGCCCAGCGGTATTGCGATTGCTGCGAACAGGGCGAAATGGACGGCGGCATCCCGAATGACCGCCAGCGAAAACGAAAATTCGTAGCCGGAACCGTCCAGCCCTCGCCAGAGCAGGAAGGACCACGCGCCCACGGCCACCAGAAGCAGCCGGGCCATGAAATCGAGGTTCACCGGTACATTCCACACTCCTCGAATCTGGCCCGAGAAAATGGGAAGCGCCAGCCAAATCAGCACCAGCAGGTCCTGCCAGTTCATCCGGTCCGGAAATCGCACCGGCAAAAGCTCGTAGAGAAAAAATGGTACAGCCACGAAGAGGAGCAGCTTCAGAAAAGCCATCCGGCGGAAGTCACCTACCCCGGAAGCGTAAACCAGATACGGCGCAAGAAACAGACCCACACAGAGCGCCGCCGGCCGCGCGCCATGCAGGCGGGCTGCCAGCCACCGGCGCGATACGCGAAATCCCGGCGCGAGCAACAGTGCAAAAAGCAGGAGCAGGCAAGCGTAGATGGAAGCCGCCGGAACTGCGGCGACCGGGTAGCGCCGCAGCTCCATCCTGGCGCTGAAGGCGAAAAATACGGCGATTGCGCCATAAGCGGCGGCAGGAGGCGCCCATTGCCGGCTTGTGTCTTCCATAGAAATCCGCTTTTCAGGTTAGCGCCAAATCCCGCTGCAAGGTATACTGCGCCCGGAGGAGTCATGCGGCTCGCATGGTTGTTTCTGTTTTGGGCCGGCCTGTCGTTCGGCCAACTGAAGGGTATTATCGATCTGCATGCGCACTGCGATCCGGACAGCATGCCTCGCTCGGTGGATGCTCTGGAATTGGCGCGGCTGGCGCAAAAAGAAGGCATGCGGGCGCTGCTGCTCAAGAACCACTTCGCGCCCACGGCGCAGCTTGCCTATATCGTCAGCCATGCTGTGAGCGGCATACAGGCTTATGGCGGCATCGTGCTCAACGGGCCTGTCGGCGGCATCAACGCCGCGGCGATTGAGCAAATGGCTCGCTTCAAGGGCGGCTACGGCAGGGTAGTGTGGATGCCGACGTTTGACGCGGAAAACCAGGTCCGCGTATCCAAAGAGAACCGGCCTTTCGTCCCGGTTTCCCGCAACGGCGTTCTCCTGCCTGAAGTGATTCGGGTAATCGGCATCATTGCGCGGGAAAAGCTGGCGCTGGCGACCGGCCATTCTTCTCCAGCCGAGGATTTGATGCTGATCCGGGAAGCGCGCCGCGCTGGCATAACCCGGATCATCGTCACCCACGCCATGTTCAGTCCCGTTAGCATGTCCGTCGAGCAGCAGAAGGAAGCGGCGAAGCTAGGAGCCTACATTGAGTTTTGCTACAATGCGCTGCTGCCGGCGGCAGGCGCCAACCGCCTTCAGCCCGCCGACTACGTGCGCGCTATTCACGCCGTGGGAGCGGAGCACTGCGTGCTGTCGAGCGACCTCGGCCAGGCGAACAACCCTGTGCACACAGAAGGCTGGAAGATGTATCTCGATACGCTGCGGAAGGCGGGAATTACCGAGAGCGAGATCGACTGGATGGCGCGGCGTAATCCGGCGCGGCTGCTGGCCCTGGAATAGGACTGGAGCTTCTCGGGATCACGGCCAGAGCTTCTTCCGTGTAGTTATTGGAAGGACTCCAGAGCAGGTAGCCGGCATACGCATCGCCCAGGGCATCCTGAACCGCTTTGATCTGGGCCTCAACCCTATCTTTGTCGTACCGGGCCCCGATATTGAAATCCTGCAACCACGGACGCAGCCGGCCGCGCACGGGCCGGGCGTTCCGCAGCCTCTTTCCGGCTGATCCCAAGGAATAATTCACTACACGGTAAGGCTGTTCAGCGGGATTCGGGAAACCAAGAAAGCCGGCGGCAAAGTGCGACGGATATACCATCGGGCAAACGTAATCGAAGAAAGGGTAAGCGTCTTCAATCACCTGCCCAATGCCGAGGTCGTCGTGATTGACGGTGGAAAGGCCAAACAGATCGGCTGACAGTACGGCGTCCGGCATTTCGCGGCGCACATAAGCGAAGAACCGGCGGATCACTTCGCGTTTGGGCGTGGCGCCATCCCAGACGGGAAATTCCATTTGTTTCAGGTCGCCGTCTGAAGGAAAGCGGACGTAATCAAAATTGATCTCATCGAAGCCCCGGCTCAAAGCTTCTTTCGCGAGCGCGGCGTTATAGGACCAAGCTTCCCGGGAGGCCGGATCGATCCACGCCAGATGCTTCCGGTCGAGCCACAATACCGCCGCCGGCCGCAGCGCCGCCCCAGCGCCATCGCTTTCCGCCGGCGGCGCCTCAAGATGCTGATGCACGGCCAGCTCGGGCCGCGCAAGGGCTAGCCGCGGGTCCTGGAACACGACAATCCGCGCTATGACGTAAAGCCCTTCCCGATGTAGTCGGCCGAGCAACGAATCGACGTCTCGGATGGTCACGCGCCGGGCCCCGTAGCGAGCGGCGTCGGGCGCGGTTGTAGCATACGCGACGTAGCCGGTTGCGTCCTTAATGTCGATTACTACCGTGTTGATGCGGCCCGCCTGCGCAAGCTCGATGACCCGACGGATGCGGGCCGGCGATCCGGCGGACCAGCTTGTCAGGTAAACGCCTTGAAACGCGCCAGGCGAAGTCCGGCCGGGAGGCTTCTGGCTCCACGCGAAGAGGATGGCCCCGCAGATCAGGAATGCGGTTAATACGTGCCGTCTCGAGAAATGACCGTTCTGGATCAAAACATTTTCCCTATCTATTGGATGATACCGGGTTGTGAGCCGTTTCACCAATAGTGCCGGTATCCGCCGTCCTGTGTTACTGTGTCGGAGCTCGTTCTGGGAGAAGAAGATGAGACCCATTCTGGTTCTGATCGCATTGGCCGGCATATGTCTCGCCGCGCCGAAAACCGAGACCGGCGAACTGAACGGCGCCCAATTTCGCATCGACATTCCCGACCGCTGGAACGGCGGGTTGATCCTGTATTGCCACGGTTACAACGATACGCCCGTACGTTATGACGGCGCCAAACCGAACCCGCTCATCAGCATTTTCACCGGCCAGGGCTATGCGGTCGCCCAGTCGGGCTATGCGGCCGGCGGATGGGCGATCCAGGAAGCGCTGGAGGACACGGAGGCCCTGCGGCGTTACTTCACCGCCAAATACGGGCAGCCCAAGGAAACCTACGTAACGGGGCACTCGATGGGCGGCTTCCTGACCATGGAACTCATCGAGACATTCCCAAACTCCTACGACGGCGGCCTGGCCTTATGTGGGCCGCTGGGGGCGGCAAGCTGGTTCATGCTGCGGCGGGTCTTCGATATGCGGGTCGTATTTGATTACTATTTTCCCGGCGTGCTGCCTTCACCGGTGAAAGTTCCGGCGGATTTCTCGCGGACGCCTCAGCGTGTGGCCGAGGTTCTGAAAGCGCTCGAAGAGAAGCCGGAGCCAGCCGCGGCGATGCGACGCTACTCAAACATTCGGACGAACAAGGAACTGGCGGGCACAATCGTCTTCTGGACCTACATACTGAAGGATCTCCAGCAAAGAGGCGGCGGCAATCCCTTCGACAATCGGAACACCATTTACGACGGCACGCCTGATGACAACGCAGTCAATAGCGGCGTCGGTCGATATAAGGCCGACGCCCAGGCAGCCGATTACATCCGCCACTATTACACGCCTACGGGACGTCTGACCCGTCCTCTGCTCGCCATTCACTCGACCTACGATGTCCTGGTGCCGCCGTGGGTGACCAATCAGTATTCCATCATCGCCGCAGAGGCGGGCAGCTCTGACTGGTTCGTGCAGCAATATGTCAAGCATGATGGGCACTGCGCGATTTTACCCGACGAAATCCGGCGCGGTTTTGACCAACTGCGCGAGTGGAAAACCATCGGCAAGCGGCCGCCGGCGGGAGAAAACCGTTAAGTCGCCCGGCCAGGTTGGACCCAGGATTTGCTTCCCGTGCTCCCGTAATACACCCGCTAGGGATCCAGCCATACGCCCGGACGCGATCACGGCGACAGCACCAGTACGCCGTAAGGCCGGTCGCCGACTTTGATCTTCTTGATTACTGCCTGCTTGGCCAGATCCACAACGGAGACGTCATTTGACGGCCCGTTTGCCGTATACAGTTTCTTGCCGTCGCCGGAAAGCGCGATGCCCCACGGGCGCTGGCCGACTTCAATGGAACCAGTGATCTGGTCCGTGGCCGTCGAGATGACAAACACCCTGTGGCCGCCCCCGCTCGATACGTACACCTGCGATCCGTCCGGCGAGACTACTACGCCCATCGGACGGAATTGTTTGCCGCCCAGCGGAATCGTTTTGATCAATTCCTGACGAACTGCGTCCACTACTGCTACCAGGTTGTCCACTTCACAAGTTACATAGGCGCGGGAGCCGTCGGGCAGGAACGCTACGGAGCGCGCCCTGTGGCCCACTTTGAAATTCTTGACCACCTTGCCCGCCCTCGCGTCGATCACAAACAACGCGCCCTCGCCTTCCGAAGTGACATATACGAATTTGCCGTCCGGGGTCATTGTTACCCCCTCGGGCTCCGATCCCACGGGAAGCGCTTGCGCCACCTTCTCGGACGCCAAGTCAAAAATGCTGGCCGTGGCGGCATCCTCGTTGGAAACATAGAGAAGCTTTCCGTCGCGGCTCAAAGCAAATTGTTCAGGATCATTGCCGCTTTTCATCACCTTCAGCAGCTTGTTCTGCTGCACATCGAAAACGCCGATCCCGTCAGCGCTGCGGTCGGGAGGCGGCAGTTTGCTTTCATCCACTCCAGGTCCCGCAAAGGGGGAGCCGCTGAGAGCAATGTAAATGGTCCGGCGGTCGGGGCTAGCGTGTATCCCGCGCGGCCGCTTTCCCAGGGGAACAGTCGCGATTACCTCGAGTTTCTCGGCGTCGATGACGCTCAGGTCGCCGGATCCCTCATTGGTAACGTAAATACGCTCGCCCTGGGACTCCTTTCGTTCCTGAGTCCGGGAATTGCCGCAGCCGGACAGAAAGCCGGCCAGGCAGAGTAAAACAAACAGAGAAGGGGCTCGGTTCACGGTCCGAGTATACCCGAATTTACGAAGGGCTTTTTCCACTTCGCGCGTCGCCAGTGGCCGGCCGGTGAGCGCGGCGGCCGGCCGCCGTGGAAGTCCCTGCTTTGCCAGGCCCTTGACAACATCCGCCCGGCGCTGGATACTCGGGCAGCGTTGCCAGGAGGCTCGCCATGCTGAACCGCCGTGAATTTCTGACTACGACCGCTTTAGGAATCGGCGCCGCTGCCGTTGCCCAGGCCCTGCCGTCAGACAAAATGCGCTTTGCCATGAGCGGCCACGAATTTCGGAAGATGCAGCCCCACCCGGAAGCAGGCATCAAGGTGACAGCCCGCTACGGCTATCACGGGCTGGAGCCCTTTCAGGAAGACGTAGCCAAGTACCTCGACAAGCCCCCCGAAGCGCTCAAGCAGGTGCTCGAGGCCTCAGGTCTGGCCCTTTGCACGATCGGCAGCGGCGGCCAGTATCAGGATCCGGCCAAGATTCCCCAGACGATCGAAAACAACGTCGCGCGCTGCCGTTATATCGCTTCCTTCGGCTGCAAGCATCTCAAAGTGAACTTGAACCGGCGTCCTGGAGACGGCCGCGCCAATCTCAGCCCGGAAGACGCTAAGGCGCTCGCCCGCACGCTGAATGAGATCGGTAAGAGAACGATGGGAGAAGGCGGGGTGAAATTCGCGTTTCATCCGCACTGCTGGACCATCGTCGAGCGCGAGCCGGAACTGCGGCAGATAATGGACCTGACCGATCCCAAATTTGTCTACTTGATTGCGGACACCTGTCATTTGAGCCTGGGCGGCATCGATCCGGCAAAAGCTGTTCGGGATTACTATTCGCGCTTGGCGGCCGTACACCTCAAGGATTGTGAGCCGAAATACAGCCCCGCTCGTGGATGGAAAGGCCCTGCGCCCAGCGAGGAGGAACACAACCGCGTCAATCTCTACAAGCGGCTGGGAACCGGCGGCGTGGATTTTCCCGCCCTCTTCCACTTACTGCGAGAAAGAGACTACGACGGCTGGGTGACATTGGATTTCGACGCTCCACGGCCCGGCGAAGGCACTGTCGAGGAAGATATGAACTCCCACAGAAAATATCTGATGGAGACGCTTCACGTCACGCTGCGCAATGGGCAGGGTTAGACACGCCGATGGACACGGCCTCTGGCGCGACTGGTCTTTGGCGAGGACCGGCGTTGCGCACGCAAGTGGAGGTGATACAGTAGCACTGAGGAAAAAGATGGCTCGAGTTACGAGGATTGCTTCCGGGAAAAAGGTCCCTGCCGCCGCAGTGCGGGCCGGCGGGAAGAGAATGCCGAGCTTCGCGCCGTTCTTCTGCGGCGTCTGCGCGTTTGTGCTGCTATTGGCATTTGCAGGGGGCGCCGGCAGGGCGGCTCCCTCCGGGCCTGCCTCGGAAACATGGATTTTCGATCGCATCGATCGGATCGGCGGCCATCCCACTACCGTTCTCGGCCACCCGCGCGTGATTGACTCTCCCGTAGGCAAGGCCGTCGAGTTCAACGGAGTAGACGATGCTCTGTTCATCGGCGTTCATCCGCTGGCCGGGGCCGAAACGTTCACCTGGGAGGCCATCTTCCGTCCCGATGGCGGCGCGAGAGAGCAGCGGTGGTTCCATTTGCAGGAATCGGGATCGGATAATCGGATGCTTTTTGAAATCCGAGTCACGCCCGAAGGCCAATGGTTTCTCGACAGCTTCAACCAGACCGGAGCGGCTTCGAAGGCGCTGATCAACCGCAACGCGCTGCACCCGACCGGCGCTTGGTATCATGTGGCCGCGGTCTACGATGGACGGGAGTTTCGCAACTATGTGAACGGGATTCAGGAGGGGGCTGCCGAGATTCATCTGGCCCCACAGGGGCCCGGGCAAACCTCCGTCGGCGTGCGTATCAACAAGGTGAATTACTTCAAGGGAGCGGTTCACCTGGCGCGTTTCACTCGCCGCGCGCTCACGCCGGCCGAGTTCCTCAAGCTGCCTCCAGGGGCCGCGTCCGGAACGGGAAACGGGTCGCGCTAATTTCTCCGGCGCTGCTATTTAGCGCTTTCCTGCTCCAGAGGCTTGCCCGTCAGCAGCCGGGCGAGCACCGGTAGCGGCACAGCCCCCTCCCGCAGTGCCTGCTCATTGAAATCCTTGAGGCGGTAGCCGCCATTTTTGACCCTGTTGTACTGCTCGCGGACGCGCAGCCAATCCCGCCAGCCAACGCGGTACGTGGGCAACTGGCAGGAGGAAAGTTTTGCTCGCTGGAGCTTGGCTGCCGCCTCCTCATGCTCCTGGAAGGTGTCTTTCTCCATCAAGTCCATGGCCTGCTGGTCGGTCATTCCCATGGTTTGCAGGCGGATGTCCAGTATGGCGTTGGCGAGAACCCGCAGTTCCTCTTTGAGGAACGTAAGCCGCATCTCCGGAGAACTGTCGAAGCCTTCGTCGAGCATGAGCTGCTCGGCGTACTGGCCCCAGCCTTCGATGTAAGGCGTATTGCCAAACACAGCGCGCAAAATGCGCCGGGCTTTGGGCTGGATCTGGTTCGCATACTCGAGCTGCACATAGTGGCCGGGCATCGCCTCGTGAATCGTAAGCAGTTTCAGCTTGTAGTAGTTATACTCCCGCAGCTTCGATTCCACGCGCTGGGCGGGCCATTCTTTCGGTATGGGCGTGATCCAGTAAAAGGCCCCAAGTTGCGGTTCCAGAGCAGGCGCAGCGTTGAAGCCGCCCACCCCGTAAATGCCGCGCATGAACTCGGGAGTCTCGATCACCAGCAAATTCTCGTGGGGCGGCAGGGTAAGCAGGTCTTTCGCGCGGACAAACTCCCGCGCTTCCTCCAGATCTTTGCGGGCGTCGGGAATGTAGCTCTCGCGGGTCGAGTGCCGCCGGGCAATGTGGTCCAGGGTCTCGCCGATCACGCGGGTCTCGTCTTTGACATCGCGCTTGCCCGGAAACATCTTTTGGTACAAGGGCAAGGCCAGCTCGTACATCCGGGCGCGCACGGACTTCACGTCCGCTTCGGCCGACGCCAGCACCTGCTCCGGGGTGAGATCGGTTTCGAGCACGTACCGGAATTTCTTCTGATATCGTTCTTTTCCCAGCCGCCAGTCGGCGTTCGTGCGTTTCGCGAGATCGTTCCTCAAGTAGTCCTGAAACGCCCGGAGCGCCGCGACGGCCGGTTTGGACGCACTGTCATACTCGGCGCGCAGCTCTTCGGGCAAACTGGCCCGGATGATGTTTTCAATCAGGTTCAGATTGCCCTCGTTTTCCTCCAGCGCCACCCGAGTCCAGATTTCCGGAGCGGCGGCCAGGTTCGCTTTCGCCTGGTCGAGAAACGAGGGGATCTTTTTCATCCGTTCGATGATCTGGCGGACGCGTACGTCCTTGGGCGCGTATTCGAGAACGTGCGGGTTGAAAAGCGCATTGCCGATCAATTCGACATATAAGGTCGGGTTGTGGCGGTAATTCTGAATTTCATCCAGCTCGAGGAGATTCAGGGCGATCTGGTCCTGGATAATGTCAAAATCTGCGCGATCTTCCGGCTCCAACTGTGCGGGATCGACGGCATCGCTCAGCCGGCGGCGAAAGCCGGTGTAAAACTGCCGCTGCTGGTCGATGCCCGCCGGGCTGAGATCGTCGAGCATCTCGTCGAGCTTCCGTTCGGCGCCCGTTTTCGGGTCTTTATGAACGTGGTATCCCGTGGCTGTAGCGCTCACCGGAGAAAGCGCGAGAGTCGAATAGACGAACTCCTCCGCCAATGAAGCAAATGCCTCGGGCATTTTGCGCCTGCCGCATCCGGCCGCAGCCAGAGCGCCCAACAGGAACACGATCCAGCAACGCCTTTGCAGCATGGCTTGTGATTTTACCGCAAAGTCACTCGGCCAAGGATTCCTGGATGACGGGAAGCTCGGTCTTCACTCCGAATTGGCCTTCCCACCGCGCCACGACGGCCGAGGCCAGACAATTGCCGATCACGTTGACCGAGGTCCGCCCCATGTCCATGAGAGCATCGACGCCCAGTAGGACCAGAACCGGCTCCATCGGCAGATGGAAGGAAGAAGCCGTCGCCAGCAGGATCACCAGCGCCGCCCGCGGTACTCCCGCGACGCCCTTGCTGGTCAACATCAGAGTCAGCATCATGAACACTTGCTGGCCGAAGCCGAGATGCATTCCCGCCGACTGGGCCACGAACATCGACGCCAAAGACAAGTAGAGCGTTGTGCCATCCAGATTGAAGCTGTAGCCGGTGGGTATTACGAAAGCCACAATGGGACGCGGAACCCCGATTGCTTCCATCGACTCCATGGCGCGGGGCAAGGCGGCCTCCGAACTGGTGGTGGCGAAGGCGATCGACGCGGGCTCGGCGACCGCGCGGGCGAATGCCCGAATGGGGACTCCGGCAATCTTCGCCGCCGGCAGCAAAACGAGCACCAGAAAAGCGGCCAGCGCCGCGTATAACGTCCCTAGCAGCTTGGCGAGGCTGGCCAGAATGCCGAGACCCATGTGCCCAACCGTGTATGCTATGGCGGATCCAACGCCGACCGGCGCAAAAAGCATCACGATGTTGGTGAACTGGAACATGGTGTCGGAAAGGCTTTCGCAAAAGGCCAGCATCGGCCGGCGCTTTCGCTCGCTTAGCATCGCCAGGGCTACGCCAAAGACGATACTGAAGACGACGATTTGCAGGATCTGGCCCTCCGCCACCGACTGGGCGATATTTTCCGGAAAAACGTGAAGAATCACGTCGCTGGCAGGCGGCCGGGCCGCCTGCACGGGCGCCTTTTCAGCGGGGAGCGCCGTTGTAGAATGGCGAGAAGCTTGAATGCCGATTGCGCTGGGAGGAAGCCGGACTCCTACCCCGGCGCGGCTGATGTTAATAGCCGCCAGGCCGATAAACAGCGCGATCGTGGTAACCATCTCGAAATATACAAGCGCCTTTATCCCCATGCGGCCGATCTGTTTCAGATCCGCGTGCCCGGCGATGCCGACCACGAGCGTGGCAAACAGCAGCGGCGCAATCACCGCCCGGATCATGCGGAGAAAAATCAGACTTAAAACCTGGAGCTTGACCGCGGTTCCGGGCCAGTCGTAGCCGAACTCGGCGCCGGCGGCCATGCTGACCAGAATCCAAGCCGTCAGCGAACGCCGCCTGGCGGCCCAGACAGCCAGGATGCCAATCAGGAGCCAGCGCGCGATCTGGAAAATTGTTTCCTGCACAAGCCGCCAGTGTCATGCATAGTCATGTTGAAGTCAAACGGCGCAGGAAAAGCGCGAGTAGTGGGATCCCGAGAGGGCGTGGTAAGATACGCGGGAACACTGTCCCGGCCCAAGCCGGCGAAGCAAGTCCGGGCGGATCTTATGTCAGTGGAATGCCAAGATTCCTTGGCGGGTTCGCAGCCACTCCGAACAGAGATCATGAAGCTTGGAGTCCTCGATGTGATTCCGTCCGGCGCGCGGCTGAGGGCGGCTCAAACCGGCAAAAACCCGCGCCGCGAATTGGAGGAGGTGTGATGAAAATACGTTTTCAACCGATTTTGGGGCTCGCAGTAATCGCGTGGCATCTGGCGACGGCCTTGGCCGCCTCTGCGCAGACGGGGGCGAAGGACGGCGAGTGGCGCACTTACGGAGGCGACCTGGGGAACACGCGGTACTCGCCGCTCGATCAAATCAACGCCTCCAACTTCAAAGACCTGGAAGTCGCATGGCGATTCAAGACCGATTCCCTGGGGCCCCGGCCGGAATTTCAATTCGAAGCAACGCCGCTGATGGTTCACGGCAAACTTTACTCTACCGCCGGATCGCGCCGCGCGGTGATCGCCCTCGATGCGGCCACCGGCGAACTGCTCTGGATGCACAGCGAGAATGAAGGCGCCCGCGGCGAAGCGGCTCCGCGCCAGCTCTCGGGCCGAGGCCTGGCGTACTGGACCGACGGCAAGGAAGAACGCATTTTGTACGTTACCCCCGGCTACCGCCTGATTGCCCTCAATGCCAAAACCGGCGTCCCCATTGCCAGCTTCGGCAAAAACGGCGTGGTCGATTTGAAGCAGGACGACGATCAGGACATCGATTTGGTGACCGGAGAAGTCGGGCTCCATGCGGCGCCGATCATCGCCAAGAACGTCGTGATTGTCGGTGCGGCGCACATGTCCGGCAGCGTGCCGAAGAGCAAAAAGAATGTGAAAGGCTATGTCCGCGGATTCGACGTGCGCACTGGCAAGCGCCTGTGGATTTTTCATACGATCCCGCGGCCCGGCGAGTTTGGAATCGAAACCTGGGAGAAGGATTCCTGGTCTTACACGGGAAATGCCGGTGTGTGGGGGCAGATATCTGTGGACGAAGACTTAGGGCTGGCCTACTTGCCCGTGGAACTGCCGACT
>DASREK010000200.1:0-11282 GCA_035652135.1 Bryobacterales bacterium
CCAATCTGCGGCTTTCGGGGTTTTTCCGCCTTGTGAGCGCCTGGGTGGTGGAACACGCACACCGGCCCCTGGCGCTGCTGGCTTCGGTGGTTCTGGTGGCGGGCGTATTCTCCGCGTTTTTCGTGAATGACACGATGTGCCTTGTGCTGACGCCGCTGGTGCTTGAAATCACGACCGTGCTGCGGCGCAACGCCGTCCCCTACCTGCTGGCAGTCGCGATGGCTTCGAATATCGGCAGCGCGGCCACGATTACGGGCAACCCGCAGAACATGATGATCGGCAGCTTTTCCCGCATCGGCTATCGGCGCTTCGCCGCTGCCCTGTCGCCGGTCGCCTTGATCGGGCTGCTGGCCACCGTCGGCATCATCGCGCTGGTTTACCGGAAGGAAATTTTCGCGCAAGGGCGAGTCGAGATCGCCCAGCCGGCCGTTCGCGTCAACCGCGTATTGATGTGGAAAGCGCTGGCCGTGTCGGCCGGCATGATCGTCTTTTTTTTCTGGGGCTGGCCTGTTCCCAAGGTGGCGCTCATCGCCGGTGCGGTCCTGCTGATCACCCGGCGCATCAAGCCGGAAAAAGTCTACCGCGAAATTGATTGGTCGCTGCTGGTGCTGTTTGTCGGTTTGTTTATTGTGGTCGCGGGAGTGGAAAAGACGCCGTTTTCCCAGGAGCTGCTCGCTGTGGCGTCGCACTTCCGCCTGGAAGAAGCTGCGGTGATGAGCGCTGCGGCGGCGGTGCTGTCGAACATCGTGAGCAATGTGCCGGCGGTGCTGCTTTTCAAGCCTTACCTGGCCCGGCTGCCCGACCCGGCGCGGGCCTGGCTGACACTGGCCATGGCCTCCACTCTGGCAGGAAATCTGACGGTGCTCGGATCAGTGGCCAACCTGATCGTGATTCAACGGGCGCGGCACGAAGTGAAGATCAGCTTTGGAGAATACTTCAAAGTGGGGGCGCCGCTTACGGCGATCACCATCTTGGCCGGTGTGCTGCTGCTCTCCTAGCCCGATTCTTTTGCTTTCTTTTACGAGTTTTGCCGAAAAATGCGGCGCCCCCGCCGAGCCCGTCCGCGCACCGGCAGGCCGCGGAGCGAAGGCCGCAGCCCGGTTGCAGACCGGAAAAGACGGGGCTGGGAGCGCCTGCACGCCGGAAAAGTCTTGACTTCAAATACTTGTACTCTGAAAATAGAAGCGAAGACAGGGCGTTTAGTTGCTGGGATGTCGCCTTGCCTCGCGCTGTAGCTGCAAAATACGGCGGTTTGGTGTGAGGAGTCCGTGCCACGAACTCAAACGTTGTTTTTTTGTTTCTCATTGATACTTTCTCTTGTTCTTTTCAGTGCGGCGGCTTCCGCCGCTGTTTCGACGCAACCCACGCACAAATCCACTGCCGGCCGGAGACGGGCGCGGCCGAGAGTCGCCGGCCAGACCTGGACTGAGTCTTCCCTTGCCGATTCAACCGCCGGCGATTTGGTGGATGGAGAGGATCTGACCGTGCGGCAGGCCGCTGTGGATGCGCTGGGACCGCTGAACGGCAGCGTGGTCGTTGTGGACCCTAACAGCGGCCGCGTGCTCACGATGGTTAACCAAAAGCTGGCGCTGGCCGGAGGATTTACGCCGTGCTCCACGATCAAGGTTCCCGTGGCGCTGGCTGCATTGAACGAAGGCATCATCAGTTTGCACACGAAACTGCGGTTGGGGAAGCAATGGTACATGAACTTGACTGACGCGCTGGCCGTTTCCAACAACGTTTTCTTCGCGAGGCTCGGCGAGGCGCTCGGGTTTCAGCGCGTGCAGCAGTATGCCCGTATGTTCGGGTTCGGCGAGAAGGCCGGGTGGAACATCCCGGGAGAACAGCTCGGGACATTTCCCAGCGCGCCGCCCAAGAACGGCGGCGTCGGCCGCTTGACCAGTTTCGGCGAAGAGATCGCCGCCACGCCTTTGCAGCAAGCGGCGTTCGTTTCGGCGCTGGCCAACGGCGGCACGCTTTACTACTTGCAATATCCGCGGACCGAAGAAGAGATCTCGAATTTTATTCCCAAGGTGAAGCGCCGCCTGGATATCGCGCGCCTGATCCCTTACGTTCTTCCGGGCATGACGGCGGCCGTGAAACGGGGCACAGCGCGGCGCGCCTATGATCCCTCTGACCCCATTATGGGGAAGACGGGGACTTGCAGCGAGAACGGCGCGCGCCTCGGCTGGTTTACTTCTTATAAC
The DNA here is from genome assembly GCA_035652135.1 of Bryobacterales bacterium. Lineage (GTDB taxonomy): Bacteria > Acidobacteriota > Terriglobia > Bryobacterales > JACQDG01 > DASREK01. Next base: position 2,208 of record DASREK010000200.1, read on the forward strand.
GATCTGGGCAACAAGCTGGCGGTGGTGGTGCTGCTGCGCGGCGGGCGCGACGTGTTTGGCCCGCGCGCGGCGGAGATCGCCGGCCACGTTTACAGAAACCTTACCGAGCGCCACTATTTCGCAGCCCAGCGGCCGTTGACGCCGGCCGCCTTTATCGCCGGCGATAGCTGCTGCTCGCGATAGCCAAAGTCAACAATCTGGAGATTGTTACAAGCTTCAGCGCAGCAAACCCCAGCTTGCTCAAAGCTGCGGGCTGAGGGCTGTCCGCATGGGCGTTATCCGCATTCTGCCCGACCAGGTCGCCAACAAGATCGCTGCCGGCGAGGTGGTGGAGAGACCCGCGTCAGTCATCAAGGAGCTGCTGGAAAACGCTCTGGACGCCGGCGCCAGCCGTTTGCGGATCGAAGTCGAGGCCGGCGGCCGGCGGCTCATGCGAGTCGCCGACGACGGCCGCGGCATGCTTCGCGATGACGCCCTGCTGGCGTTTGAGCGCCACGCCACCAGCAAATTGCGCGATATCGGCGACCTGCTTTCCATTTCTACCCTGGGATTCCGCGGCGAGGCGCTGCCGTCCATTGCCTCGGTAGCCCGCGTGCAGCTCGACACGCGGGCGGCGAGCGAGCGGACGGGCACGCGCGTCGAGATCGCCGGCGGAAAGTTGATGGCCGTGGAGGAGGCGGCGCTCGAGACCGGCACCACGGTCACGGTCCGGGATCTGTTCTTCAATGTGCCGGCGCGGCGCAAATTTTTGCGTTCGGAGCAGACGGAATTGGCTCACGTCGCTTCGCTGGTTACCCACTACAGCCTGGCCCATCCGGAGAAAAGCTTTTCTCTCGCGACGCCGAAGGGAGATCTGCTTAGTGTCAGCCCGGTGCAGAGCGTGCGGGATCGCGTGTTTCAAATATTCGGCTCGGAAGCGCTGGACGAATTGGTGGCGCTTGGGGAGAGCCAAAAAGAGCTTGTCATCTCTCCTGCCTGGCCCGACCCGGCGGAGGCCGTGGCGGCCGCCCGCGCGGAACGCGAATCCGGCGGCGCCGCCTTGGAGAAAAAGATATTCCGGCTCAGCGGTTTTGTATCCCGGCCTCAGGTTCAGAAACTGAATCGCAACTCGATCTACATTTTCGTGAACCGGCGGCTCATCCGCGATCGCCTGCTGTTGCACGCCCTTTCCAGCGCCTACCACAACCTGATGCCGGCCGGCTGCTATCCTTTCGCGCTGCTTTTTCTTGAGGTCCCTTTTGATCAAGTGGATGTGAACGTTCATCCGTCGAAGACCGAAGTACGGTTCCGGCATCAATCCTTCGTTCACGATTTCCTCCGCGACACGATTCGCGCCCGCCTGATGGAGAGCAAGCCTGTTGCGGAATTTCCAACTGCGCCGCGGGAGTTGGTCGCGAAGAGCGGCACGGCGCCCAGCCCGGCGGCTTCGATGCCGTATTCGGAAGCTTCCCTGCTGCTGATGGAGGCCGACGCCGGCTTGCCGCCTTCCGATTTCCAGTTGCAGCCGGGCCCGGCGCCGGCGGCGCGATTCGATTTCGGCGCCGCGCCTGCCATTGAAATCGGGCCGGAGCCGGGCGGGCCTCCGGCAGCCGGCCTTAGTCCGGCTGAGCCCCCCGCGCCGCGCCAGAATTCCTCTCTGGTCCCCTCGGAGAAGCTCGAATCCCTGGCGTCGCTTGGCAGCTTGCGGCCGCTCGGCCAGGTGCGGGACAGTTTTATCATTGCCGCCGGGCCGGATGGTCTGTGGATCATCGATCAACACGTGGCGCACGAGCGCATTCTCTTCGAAAAGGTTTTGCGCGAGCGGTCCCAGGGAACCGCCGAACGGCAGCAGTTGCTGATGCCGATGATCGTGAGATTGTCGGCCGCTCAGCAGATCGGCTTTCTCCGGCTGGCCGAGGAGCTGCACGCGGCAGGATTTGAAATCGAGCCGTTCGGCCGGGGGACGATTGCCGTCAAAGCGGCCCCGGCGGGGCTTTCCGCTCACGAAATTGAAGGCCTGCTGGGCGAGGTTCTCGACACGCCGGAAAGCGAGCTTCGGAATCTCTCGCCCGACGATCTCCGCCGCAAGATTGCAGCCTCCATCGCCTGCCATGCCGCCATCAAGATCAACACGCCGCTCGACCAGCGCAAGATGCACTGGCTGCTGGACGAGCTCGCCAAGACCGGCTGCCCGATGAGCTGCCCTCACGGCCGGCCGATCGTCCTTCGATACAGCATGAAGGAAATCCTCAAGGCGTTTCACAGAACCTGACCGCCGCGCCCGCCGGGCGCCGCCGCTCTCGTCAGGAAAGGGCCGTGTGAGCGGCGCTCCGCAGGCTCGTGAATCGCCAGTTTGGGTATACTGAAATTTCCCCATGACAGCCGCCCCCTTCGTACATCTGCACTGCCACACAGACTACTCCCTGCTGGACGGAGCCTGCGAAATCAAGCAGCTCATGGAACTGGTCGAGAAGCAAAACATGCCGGCGGTGGCGATGACGGACCACGGGAATCTTTTCGGCGCTGTTCAGTTCTACGATGAAGCTCATAAGCGCGGCATCAAGCCCATCATCGGCTGCGAGGCTTATGTAACCCAGCAGAGCCGGAGCGTGACGGCCGAATCCAACCGCTATAACCATCTTGTGCTGCTGTGTGAAAACCTGGAAGGGTACCGCAACCTGATTCAACTGGTGTCGAGCGGTTATCTCGACGGGTTTTATTACAAGCCGAGAATCGATAAAGACCTGTTGGCGGCCCACAGCAAGGGCTTAATCGCTCTTTCCGCCTGCCTGCGCGGCGAGGTCAACGAGACGCTGCTGGAAAAGGAATTTGAGGAAGGGCGGCGCCTGGCCTATACGTACCTCGACATTTTCGGCAAAGATAATTTTTTCCTGGAAGTTCAGGATCATGGGCTGGAGCAAGACCGCAAACTCCTGCCGAACGTCTACCGGCTTTCGCAGCAGACCGGCATCCCGCTGGTCGCCACGAACGACTCTCACTACCTGCGCCGGGAGGACGCGCGCGCCCACGAGGTGCTGTTGTGCATCCAGACGGGCAAAACAATGAGCGACCCGGCGCGCATGAAGTGGTCTACTCCCGATTTCTATCTGAAGTCCCGCGACGAGATGCTGCGACTCTTCGGCGACTGTCCGGAAGCGCTCGATCACACCTGGGATATTGCGCAGCGCTGCAATCTCAAGCTCGAGAAAGTGAAGGAACCCTTCCCCCGGTTTGACGTTCCGGAGGGCCACACCGCCGATACCTACTTCGAGTTCGTGGCCAGAGAGGGATTCGAGAGGCGCCGCCCGCGGCTCGAAATGCTCCGCGCCCAGGGACGCCTCAAACACGATCTGCCGGAATACATGGAGCGTCTGGACAGCGAAATCCGGATGATCCAGAAGATGAAATTTTCCGGCTATTTTCTGATTGTCTGGGACTTCATCCGCTTCGCCAAATCGCGCGGCATTCCGGTCGGCCCTGGCCGGGGATCGGCGGCCGGCAGCCTGGTCAGCTATGCGATGCAGATCACCGATCTCGATCCGCTCGAGCACGGCCTGCTTTTCGAGCGCTTCCTGAACCCGGAGCGCATCTCGATGCCGGATATCGATATCGACTTTTGCATGAATCGGCGGGGCGAGGTCATCCAGTATGTCACCGAGAAATACGGGCGCGACCGCGTGGCTCAGATCATCACCTTTTCCACGCTCGGCACGAAAGCGGCGATCAAAGACGTCGGCCGCGCCCTTGATCTTCCGTACGGCGATGTGGACCGGCTCACGAAGCTTGTCCCCAATGTCCTAAACATCAAATTAAAGACCGCCCTCGAGCAGGAGGCGAGGCTGCGCGAGGCGGCCCAGAAGGACCCCCGCATCGGCGAGGTGATGGAGATTGCACAGCGGCTGGAAGGAGTTGCGCGCAACGCTTCGGTGCATGCCGCGGGCGTAGTGATTTCCCCGCAGCCGCTCCAGGAGCTTGTCCCGCTTTACAAGACAAACCGCGACGAAATTGTCACGCAATATGACATGAACGGGCTGGAGAAGCTGTCGCTTCTCAAGATGGACTTCCTCGGGCTCGCCACCCTGACCGTGGTGGATGACGCGCTGAAGCTGATCGAAGCGGGACGCGGCGAGAAAATCGTCCTCGAGGAATTGCCGCTGGAGGATCCGGAAACCTACGCGATTTTTTCGCGCGGCTTCACCAGCGGCGTGTTTCAGTTTGAAAGCGAAGGGATGCGCGACATTCTACGCCGCTATCAGCCGACCCGGCTCGAGGACTTGACGGCTCTCAACGCGCTGTATCGTCCGGGCCCGATTCAGGGCGGCATGATCCCCGATTTCATCGACCGGAAGCATGGCCGGCGCCCGGTGACCTACGATCTGCCGGAATTGGAGGAGATTCTCGCCGAAACATATGGCGTGATCCTGTATCAGGAACAGGTGATGCAGATCTCCAACCGCATCGCCGGGTATTCCCTCGGCGAGGCTGACATTCTGCGGCGCGCCATGGGCAAAAAGAAGCCTGAAGAGATGGCCGCCCAGCGAGAACGCTTCATCGCAGGGGCTGTGGCGCGCGGCTTCCCGCGCAAAAAGGTCGAAAAACTTTTCGACTTAATGGAGCAGTTCGCCGGCTATGGATTCAATAAATCGCATTCGGCCGCCTACGCCTATCTGGCCTTTGTCACCGCGTACCTGAAGGCCCACTATCCCGTGGAATTCATGTCGGCCCTGCTCAGCTCGGAAACAGGGAATACGGCCAAGATCGTGAAGTACATCAACGAATGTCGGGAGATGGGAATCAGAGTTCTCCCCCCGGACGTCAACTCGAGCGATTGGAATTTCACGCCCGCGGGCGAAGCGATCCGGTTCGGCCTGGGAGCGGTCAGGAATCTCGGACAAAACGCCGTGGCGGCGATTCATGCCGCGCGCAACGAGGTGGGCCGCTTTCGATCGCTGTTTCACTTCTGCGAGCACGTGGACCTGAAATGTTTGAACAAGAGGACGATTGAGAGCATGATCAAGGCCGGCGCTATGGACGGGCTTGGCGGAACCCGCGCCCAGCTTTTCGCGGCCGTCGATCGAGCCATCGAGGCCGGCCAGAAAGCGAACCGGGACCGCGAAAGCGGGCAGCACGCGCTGTTCGGTATGCCTTCCGCGGCCGACGCCCCGCAAAGCGAGAGGCTTCCAGAGGTCGAACCTTGGAGCGAGCGGGAGCAGCTCAAGGGGGAAAAGGAGGTCCTCGGCTTTTACGTCACAGGGCATCCCTTGAACGCCTACGAGGAAAAAATCCGGGAACTCGCCACTGCCGACAGCTCGACGATTGAAGCCCTCGCGGCGCAGGGCAGCGGAAACGCCGACGTCGCGCTGTGCGGCATCATTTCCAATGTCAGCGTGAAGCGAAATCGCGAAGGAAAGCCCTGGGCGGCGGTTCAGTTGGAGGACCGCTCGGGCAACGTGGACCTTTTGATCTTCGCCGCAGCTTTCGAGTCGCTGCGGCCGTATCTCGAACCCGATCAAGCTGTGCTGGTTCGCGGAACCCTGCGCCTGGAAGAGAACAGCCCGCCGAAGGTGGCCGTCTCGGACATCACCCCGCTCGACAACGCCCGGATCCGCTTGCCGGGCAGGCTTTCGATAAGGATCCGCCTGGTGGGTCCGGCCGGAGAAGCGGCGGCCGGCTCGGAGATAGCGGAAAAATTGGCGGAGTTGTTTCGAAGGAAGCCGGGAGACACCGATGTTTGTTTCCGGCTGGAGCGCCCCGGCGATTTTTTGGTGCTGCTCGATTCCGGCTTGCGAGTGCGGGCCGACCGTGAATTCTGCGAAGCGGCGAGCTCGATCCTCGGTCCAGGCTCGGTGGAGATAGTGCCCGTATGAACATCGATCCGGAGATGATCCGTCAGCGAATCGCTCATCTGGAAAGCGAGATCGCCGAGTTGCGCGCAATCCAGTCGGATCCAGCGGTCGAGGCCCTGCTCGGCGAGCTGGCCGCGGAGGTCGATGCGCTTAAACAGCAGAGCAGCGACGGCCCGCCCGCGTGGGGCCGTGTGCAACTGGCGCGGCATCCGCAGCGCCCGCACACGCTCGATTACATTTCCCGGCTGTTCACCAACTTCCAGGAAATTCACGGCGATCGCCGCTTCGGCGACGATCCGGCGATTGTCTGTGGCATGGCGAGGTTCGGCGGGCGGGAGGTCATGATCGTCGGTCAGCAGAAAGGGCGCGACACAAAGCAGAATCTCCAGCGGAATTTCGGCATGCCGAAACCGGAAGGATACCGGAAGGCCCTGCGAGCCATGCAGCTCGCCGCCCGGTATGGCCGGCCTATTCTGACTTTCCTCGATACTCCCGGAGCCTATCCCGGCGTGGACGCCGAAGAGCGGGGGCAGGCGGAAGCGATCGCCAATAATCTTCGGGAAATGGCCCGGCTGCCGGCGCCCATTGTGGTTACCTGCCTCGGTGAAGGGGGCAGCGGCGGAGCGCTCGCGCTCGGCGTCGGCAACTCGGTGTTGATGCTCGAGAACGCCGTCTACAGCGTAATTGCGCCGGAAAGCTGCGCCGCCATCATCTGGCGCGACTCGGGAAAAGCTGCTCTGGCGGCAGAAGCCTTGAAACTGACCGCCGAGGATTTGCTTCGCCTGGGGCTAGTGGATGAAATTGTACCCGAGCCTCCGGGCGGCGCGCATCTCGACCACGAAGCAGCGGCCAAACTCCTGCGCGAGGCGCTTGAGCGTACGGTCACTCACCTTTGCTCCCTGAGCGGAACGGAATTGGTGTCCCAGCGGTATGAGAAATTCCGCCGGATGGGAAACTTCTTCGCGTAAAATCTGGCCTCAGGCTTGTACTTCACCTAAATATTTCTTCAGGGCCCCAATGTCGAGATCGACGCCCCGGCGCGAGTACCGCAGCAGGCCGTCGTGCCGGAACTGGTTCATGTATTGGGTGACGATTTCCCGCGATGTGCCGACATAGCGCGCCAATTGCTCGTGAGTAATGGGCAGAAGATGGACGTAGGGAGCCTCTCCCTGCTGGCCGAACCGCTCTGCCAAGTGCAATAGAGCCTTCACCAGCCGGCGGTTGATCGCATCTAAGCAGAAGCTCTCGATCCGCTGATTGGCATCCGCCAATTTCTGTGTCACTACGCGTATAAGTGCGGGTCCCAGTGCCGGCGTGCGCTGCATCAGGCGTTTCAGCTCGGGAATGGTCCAGAGCATTACCGAAGTAGCATCCAGAGCGGAAGCTCGTTCTCCGCGGTGGTCCGATCCCAGGAATCCAGTCTCACCGAAGAAATCATCTTTGTGGTAAAAGTCCAGAATCACTTCCTTGCCGCCCTCGGTAAGGCGGCTGATCTTTACGCGGCCGTCCACCACCAGATAAAGGGCCTCCACTCGATCCTCAGGACCATAGATGACCTCGTTTTTCTTATACGCGCGGACAGGAGTATGCGGCAGTAAGGTGAGCGGATCCTCAGAACCGACTGCAAATGTCGTCAGATTTGTTGCTGTGGAAGACATTCAACACCCCTTGACCATGCGTGCAGGTGACGGGTGCAGAGGAGACCAAGGAGGGCGTATCAGGTGTGGTGAACGAGACGTTGAAACAAGCGGCTCCCAGCCGGCAAGGCTCCCCTCACCCTCATCCCCCTCTCAGCCCCGACGGATTCGACCGTCGCAAAAGGCTGCTTGGCAACTCGCATCTCGGCCCAGTCATATGCAAAATGCTTGCCACAATCCAAGCACACAACGTAAGTTTCCTCACTTCGCTTCCCCCGGCGGCCTGTGGAGGGATCCCGAAGGGTAATTGGGAAGCTTGTCCGCCGGTGAGAACAACCAAACAGCCAGTTGGCGACGGTCGAAAGCATATCTCCGAGGTACTGCACCTCCCTGTCTGTTAGATTGCATTCGATCTCTCCAGGTTGCAGAAATCCGGTTGCGCTGGACTGTAACACCGCGCGAGGGAACTACCATGCAGTCGCGACCAGCAGGACTGCGGCCAAACAAGCTGGGAATTCGGGGAAGGGAATGCAAGGAATAGGGAGGAAATGCCTGGGAGAAGCGCAATCGGGGCGGCGGGGAAGCCGATAAATTCAGTGCGCCTGGCCGGTCTGCCCGCACCGTTTTTCGAGCGCCTTCATCAAACGGCTCTTGACGTCCTGCGGCAGCGGATAGGGCTCCATCCCTTTGAATACCTCGATGGTTTTTTTCGTCGTGTCACAAACGACCCAGCAGTTGGGACACTTGGCGAGATGAGCCTCGAGCTGCGTGCGCATTTCCTCATCCAATGAGCCGTCGAGATAATCGGTCAGCTCCCGGAGCAGGTGCTTACAAGTGAACTGGCGTGATGTTCCCATGTTTGCGAAAAATCCGATTCAGTTTTTCCCGCAGTTGGAGCCGCGCCCGGAGCAACCGCGACTTGACGGCGGGAATGGAAAGCTTCAACGCGGAAGCTGTCTCTTCGGTTGAGAATCCCTCTACATCGCGCAGGAGAAAGACGGTGCGAAACCCCGGCGAGAGGGAATCAATGGCGCGCGACAAAATCGCATTCATTTCCGCCCGGCCGTACTTCTGCTCCGGATTTTCTTCCCAGGCGGCTATCTCGCGGGGCATGCTGTCTTCTCCCGTTTCCACGGGCTCGTCGAGCGATACCGACCTGTCGGCTTTCCGCCGGCGCAACTTCATCAACGATTCATTTACCGCTATGCGGACCAGCCAAGTATAAAACTTGGAGTGGCCCTGGAACTGGTCCAGATTTGCAAAGGCCTTAAGGAACGTCTCCTGTAGAACATCTTCCGCGTCGTCTTCATTCTGGGTGATGTGCCGGGCCAGACGATAAATATTCCGCTCATACCGGTTCACAAGCTCGCCAAAAGCGGACGTATCGCCTCGCTTAGCTTGCTCGACCAACTCTTGTTCAGTCGCCACATCCGGCGAGCTACCTGATTGGATCGCCACGATTTAAAAAAGTTCCAGATATCTCGGCCCATCGGAGTTGCTGCGCGGGAGGCCGATTCTGGCTCCTATCCCAATGGTACACTACAACTTGCCGCTCCGCAGCTCGGACTTTCCGTCTCTTTTGTGCTTTTATGGAACGCCAAAACATCAAATTA
>DASREK010000201.1:0-2192 GCA_035652135.1 Bryobacterales bacterium
AAGCTGGCCGCGTGGGCGCAGGGCCGGCCCGGTTGCGCGTTGCGCATCGACGTGGCAACTTACGAACGGCGCCGCGAAGCCATGCTGTCTTTGCTGCGCACGGCAAGCGGCGGGCCTTTCGGCGAGCTCATCCGTTATTCCGAAGGAATCGGGCGCAGCAAGAGCGAGCGGTTGAGCTTGCATCTCGATTCACTCTATACGCTGCTCGCGGATCTGTTGCATATCCAACAAGGAACGGGCCGCCTGGTCAATGAGGACATCCGCCCCGAGCTGGCGTCCCTGGCGCGGAAAGTCGATTTCCAGTGGATTGCCAAAGCCGCCCGGCAGATTGACGAGCTGGACGCCCTGGAGCGCCGCAACATACAGAAGCAAATCGCTCTGGAAGCGCTCTCGGTGAGCCTCCGGCGGCCTGGCGCGTCGCTATGAAAAAGTTCGTTGTTGCACGCAGGCATTCTTTGTGATATCAATAAAAACAGACTGGAAGCCAACCAGTGCGTAGCTGACCGGATCACGGAATACGAGCCCCCTTTTCGGCATAGCAAGCAATTCCGCTGCCTGAAGGTCTGCTCCTCTTCCCTGCCGGCGCCGAGAGTGGTTGCCTTTTTTTAAATTAAGAGGAGGGTCAGTTTGGAAACCCGGAATTCGAACTCCTTCATGTCTTATACACGCAATGATTCCATCGGTAATAAGAGAACAAATAATATGGAGTCGGCCAATCGTAAATTGATCCGCCCGTCTTTGACGGAATTCAAAGAGCAGCAGGCTGCTCAAGGTTCTCAAAGAAAGCCCCAGAAACGGCCTGTCCCCCCTGAGCAGACCAATGCGGAGAATTTCTATTACGTCAAACAGATGCAGGCCCGCACGCCTATGGTCGTGGTGCTGAATGACGGCGAAGAGTTGCACGGCGTTATTGAATGGTACGATCGCGGCTGCATTAAAGTAAACCGCAACGGCGGCCCCAACCTGCTGATCTATAAAGCCAACATCAAGTATTTGTACAAAGAAAACGACAAGAACGGCGAAGCAAGCTGATCGGGAGCGCGCGGGCTGGCGCGAAGCCTCGCCGCCGGGGCGGGCTGGTTCGGACCAAGCCGGAGATTACCGGGGAGCCAATCCGCCGTTCTGAAGGCGCGATTTGCCGGCCAGTTGCAGCCGGTAAGCACGCCGCCGCCCCGCCTCCTCGTACCGCCGCTTTTCCTGTTCGGTCTCCGGAATCACGGGGGGCACGGGAACGGGCCTTCTTTGTTCATCCAAGGCGACGAAAGTCAGATAGGCCGAGCTCACATGTTTTCGCTCGCCCGTTCGCAGGTCCTCGACATACACCTTCACGCCAACTTCCATGGAAGTCCGAAAAGCTCTGTTTACCGAAGAGTATAAAAGTACAAGCTGCCCGATCTGAATGGGCGCCAGAAAGTTCATATGGTCAAACGAGGCGGTCACGACGTAAGAGCGGCAGTGGCGGGCGGCGGCGAGCGAGCCGGCGATGTCCATCAGGTGCATCAGCTTCCCGCCCAGTAGGTTACCCAATCCATTGGCGTCGTTGGGCAGAGCCAGCTCGGAGAGCTCCGATTGCGACTCGCGGACCGGCTTGGGGATGAGCAGCTTTTCATTCATGAGGACGAACGCAGTTTCGAGCGCAGATAGCCGTCGGCATAAGCCTCAGCCTGGCGCTGGAGCACTGGATCGGCGGGAGCAGAAAGGAGCCGGCGGCTGCCCGCATGGTACCGAAGAAAGCCATGCGCGAAGGGCCTGTGATCCCGTTCCAGCACATAGCGGACCAATACGATTTCTTCGCGCTCTTCTGATATCCCAAACCGTACTGCGTCGGAATCGGCGTCCGGCGGAAAGTCGCCGCATTCGCCGCGGGCATAACCGAGATTACAGTGCTCGCGGAGCCTGGCATCGCCTGGGCGAAACTCCGCCGCCGGGCGCGCTCGGCAAAACCCGTCGAAGCCGCCGCCGAGGGGCAGCCGGTCCGGGTGGGGCCAGAGCGCGCGGGGCAGCCGTTCCGTCGGGCAGAAGTACGGGCATGCCATCGCGGTGTGTCGCTTGCTATAGTAGTGGCTTCCCCGTGCCGGTGCAACATGCAAAAATCACGCCTCGAAACGCTCCGCGACTTTGTTGCCGCCAATCCCAATGATTCGTTTGTGCGCTACGGCCTGGCGCAGGAATATCTGAAACTTGATCAAGCG
>DASREK010000202.1:0-4673 GCA_035652135.1 Bryobacterales bacterium
CGATTCGGGTGCAATGGTTTGCATCAAATGCGGAAAAAGGCCCGGCTATATCCGACGTGACCTTGCACGTTTTTCTGGAAAAGGAGAATGCCATCGGGCAGGCGGCTGTCCCAAAACCCAGCGCACAAGCGCCTTATGAAAGCGCTTTGGTCATGGACTTTGAGCCGGGAGCAAGGAGCACCGGCGATTTCTCGCTCCAGGCCCCCGAAGCCGGCAACTACCTGCTGCGGGTCGAAACGATCGGTGCGAGCAAGAAGCTGGGCCGCGAATATTTCGCCGCCATGGACGTAAAAATTCAATAAACGGCCGCAAAAGAACGAACGTGAACGCTTGACCATGCAACCACGCCCTCTGAAAGATTACAGAGCCGCAGGCGACGGCATCGGATCCAGGACCAGCCTGCTCAAGCGGCCCCGGCTTGCGGGCCGCTCTATCCTCCTGCCGGCCGTTCTAGCGGCGCTGCTGGGAATAGCGGCGCCGCCGTTTGCCCGCGCCGAGCACTTCGATATCAAATTGTTGGCCGCGGGGCCGGACGGCGTAACGCAGGAAGCTTATGCCGACCAATCACCTCCCGAATGCGGTCTGAATCCCCGGCCCGTGCTGAAGGCTCGCGCCGGCCAGAAGATTACGATGCAGTTCATCATGACGAACGTCTATCCCCACGGAATCGCAAAGAACGCCGGCATCCATTACTACGTTGTGCGGGAGAAGGAAGCCGGCCAAAAAACGCTGCCCCCGCTGAACCAGGGGGTGGTCACCGAGGGAACGTTTACGTTCAATCTGAAACCGAAGGCGCGCATTGGCGCGCGGGAGCATCTCGTGATCCGGGAGCCGGGCGTCTACCTGCTGCGGGTGGAGTCCCAGCGCACCCAGAGGGACCACGAACATTTCTCGGCTATCGACCTGCTGATCCAATGAAGCGGTGACCCTTGCCCCGGCACAGTCTTTTATCCCGAGTCATAGCGCCCGCAGCAGCGGTATTGTTGGGGCTAAGCCTGGCGGCGGCCGATACAACCGCGAAGAGCGCTCAGGCTGACAAATCGTGGCTGGCCATTCCTTTCCTGGAAATATTCAATGCACGCGACGCCGACCCTGCCATCTCCGAGAGTTCAGTCGCTATCCCGGCAGGCGGCCGCAGCATTTCGGGCTTTTTGGTAAGGCCAATTGTGGCCGGCCGTTTGCCCGCTTTACTGCTGCTCTCCGGCGGTGGAGAAATCCCGGACTGGCTACGCCAATCAGCGCGCGAGATTGCCAGCACCGGTTTCGTCGCTTTGGCCCCAGCCTACGACCCGGAAGGCTTGGGATCGAACTCGACGCTGGTGCAGGCCGTAGCGGGCGACCAACTCGGGACCAATGTTGATGCGGCGCTAAGCTGGCTTGCCAGCCAGGCTTTTGTCGACGCGCAGCGCGTCGGAGCGGCTGGATGGGGAGAAGAAGGCGCGGAGCAAGTGCTGCGGCTCGCACAGAGAGGAAAAATTCAGGGTGGCGTGGTAGCGGATACTGCGGCTTGCAACAACCCGGATCGCTGGCTGCAAGTGCGCGCCGTTCCCCTGCTGATCATCCAGGGGGCCGGCTCCTGCACCGCTGCGAAGGCGGCCGCTCTACAGCAGATGTTCGCCCGGGCGCAGCTTCCCCACGCTCTTCACTTGTATCCCGGGGTGAGCGGCTCGTTTCTGCAATCCACCGCTGCCCCGGGGCCGGCGGCCGCCGCTGATCGCGCGTGGGTCGATATTTATGAATTTCTAGCCAAGAATGTGGAGGACACCAATCCCGCGGCCGTTCCCGCCTCCAGCCAGCCGCAGAACGAAATCGCGCGGATCGTGGACATTATGCGCGTGATCAACGCCGATGACGGAGTGCGGGGAGAATTGGCGCGCTCCCTGGCGGCTCTGCCGGCCGGCAATGCCCAGTGGGAACGCGCGCGGTCTCAAGCCGCAATGCTCGCAGAGGCTGGAAACTTGCTTTTGGAGCGGCGCCCGCCCAAAGGATCGCTCACCGGATGGCGGGAAAGAGCCGCGGAATTTCGCAGCGCTGCTCAGGCCGTGCTGCGCGCGGTCGAGCAACGCGATTTCCCTGCGGCGCAAGAGGCGCTGCGCCGCTTGCCGCAAGCCTGCGCCGCCTGCCACGCGGACTATCGGTGAACCTGCCGGCTTGATCTGATCTCAACGGCGCTTACCGCGCCGGAGCGAGTCTGGTGACTTCGTACGGATGGGCCCTTTTGCGGACGACTTCGGCGCGCACCAGCACATCGCCAGGAATAATCCTTCCTGACTGGCCAATTTCTCGGTTGGTCCGCCCGATCGTAATCTGATCTATTACTTCCTGTCCCTTGACTACGCGGCCAAACGCCGTGAAATGGCCATTAAATTCCGGGATGGGAACCAGAGCAATGAAGAACTGACTGCCCGCCGTGCGCGGCCCGTTCTGCACAACGCCCAGAGTCCCCCGAAAAAATCCACGCGCGCCGGGCCGTGTGGATTCATCCGGAATGGCGTAGCCCGGTCCGCCCGGGCCGTCGTCTTCAGGATCATTGTTTTTCGTGTTTGGATCGCCGCCGACCACCATGCGTCCGCCGTCGGACCAATGGAAACGCGTCCCGTCGTAAAAACCTTGTTCGACCAGATTGAGAAAATTCGCCACCGATGCCGGCGCCTGATCCTCGAACAGCTCGATGATAACCTGGCCCCGCCCCAAGGTTTTTACTTGGGCGGGATTCTTTCCGTCCGGCGTGCCGGCAAACACCCGGTGCTCGATCATAAGACGGACCATCGGCAAGTTGTTGGCGCGGTCTTCGGCATGCCGCAGGGCCTGCTCATGACGCCATTGGTTGAGCAAGTCCATTGCGCTCCGCCGGATGGCCCCCGCCCAAGGAGGCTTCACATTTGGGAAGGACTGATCCAGGCGCTGCACGACCTCACCGAACCGCTCGATTCCGAAGGCGGTGCGCATATAAATTTCCCAGGCGGTCCGGCTTTGTTTGTCGGCTTCGACCGCCTTGAGGGCGTTTTCATAGGCCTCCTGAAAACGGTTGCTTTCGAACTGCACCCGGGCCAGGCTGACGTAGAGCTGCGGCCGCTTCAGTCCTGCGGTTGCTGCGCGATTCAAATAAGGCTCGATCTCCTCCGGCTCGCCGCCGACAATCAGAAGGAGCTCCCCCGTGAGCCACTGCACTGCCGGGTCCTTGGGCCGCGCCCGCCTTGCCGCGGTGAGATCTTTCTCCAGAGCGGCGAGGCGAAGGTTGAGAAGGGAAACAAGACTCTGCCCTTCTTCCGTTTTCTCCTGGATCGTATCCGTGCTCTTGGACATCATGGCGCGGGCGGCCTGCATTTTCACTTCGGCGAGCTTCTGCTGCGTTTCCGTAATCAACGAAAATTGCTTCTCCAATTGTTCATTCGTGGCCGGCGGACCGGAAAGATCGTCCGATTCCGGGCTGCCTGGTTTGACCTGCTCGAGCAGACTGCCGTTGAGAGCATCCGGCGCATTCCGGCCATGGGGATTGAGAAGGGCATCGTTCAGTTGCGCAGCGCCGGACGCGCCCCGACCGGCCGGCTTACCTTGAGAACCTTGGTTGGGAATCGATGTCACCAACCGCGAGGGAGCCGCAGGCTGGGACCTCCTGACGAACCATACACCCAGCAGGCACAAGAGCAGCGCGGCAACCGTTCCGGCCGCCCACCGCGCTGCGGATGAGCGCTGCGCACTCGTTGTCTCCGCAGCGGCGGACGATGATCGCCTTTCCGCGGGAAATGCGCCGCCGGCTGGCGAACTGGGCTGTTCCGGCTCGTTCAAATTTCTCTCCAGGCTTCTACACTACCACTATAGACGGGACCAGGAGGGAACGCAGAACGGGCGGGCCCAACGTTTCGGAACGCCGCTCCTTAGCGCAAAACAACGGGGCCGCGCCCCGCCGATCGAGGTCCTTTTTTGGCTTTTTCGATTGCGTTTTGGCACGCCGATGCGCTTTGATAATCGCATGAGGATTCTGCGGGAGTTTTCGACGTCATTTGCGGCATCGGCGGCGCTGTTTGCCCCGTTTCTGTTCGCTTCCCTAGCGCTGGCGGCTGGGAAAGGCCCGCAAGAGTATCTGGTCTACGTGGGGACCTACACCGGCCCGAAAAGCAAAGGGATCTATGCCTATCGTTTTCAGCCCTCGACAGGCAAGATCAGCCCGATCGGCCTCGTTGCGGAAACACGAAATCCTTCCTTCCTGGCTTTGCACCCTAACGGGCGCTATCTATACGCAGTCAATGAAGTCAACGATTACCAGGGCCAGCGAGCCGGATCGGTAAGCTCGTTTGCAATTGATCCGAAAACAGGTAAGTTGACCCTGTTAAACCAGGTTTCCTCGCGAGGCGCCGGCCCGTGCCATCTTGTGGTGGACAAGAGCGGGAAAAACGTGCTGGTTGCAAACTACAACAGCGGCAGCGTGGCTGTACTGCCCGTCCGGGCGGATGGAAGCCTTGGCGAAGCGGCGGCTTTCGTCCAGCACCAGGGATCCAGTGTGAATCCCCGGCGCCAGCAAGGCCCGCACGCACATTGCGTCGCGCTTTCCCCTGATAATCGCTTTGCGCTGGTCGCCGATCTCGGACTGGATGAAGTGCTCATTTATCGCTTCGACGCCGCGAAGGGATTGCTTACGCCGAACAGCCCGCCGTTCGCCAAAGTGAGCCCCG
>DASREK010000203.1:0-17498 GCA_035652135.1 Bryobacterales bacterium
CGAGCGATACCGGCGTCATCCCGGCGGTCGAGGTGCACTGGCCGGAGAAAGGTCAGACCGAGTGGCTGCGCCGCCTGCTGACCACCCTGGCGAGAGCTCAGTTCCACGGACCGTCCCCCGCCCGAAGCGAGATCCAGCGCCGGCTGGCGCGAAGCCCGGTAGAAGTCGCGGAACAATTGAGCCGGCGCTATGGCCACGATTTGAATGACGTGGCCTATCAGCCTGCCTTAGCTTTGATCGGGAGGATCTGGCTGGGGGAACTGACCAAGGATCCGCAGCAGCTCGCCGATGTCGAGAACATTGTAGCGCCGTATTTCAGCGGAGCGAAAAAGACGATTCCCAAGAAGGCCTCGAGCGTGAACTTTGCCGGGCATTTGGTTTTTGGCGAATTGGCGCGGGCAACCGGGAAGTCCCGCTATGTCAACTTGGCTCGGGAAGCGGCCGATTACGGGTTCGATGAGCACGGAGCGCCCAAGGAAGCGCTGCCAGGCCACAATGAAATGAGCGACGCGGTTTTCATGGGAGGACCGATCGAGGCGCAGGTGGGGCGGCTTACAGGTGAAGCCAAGTATTACGATATGAGTTTGCGCAATATGCGTTTCCTGCTCGCGCTCGATCTGCGTTCCGATGGCCTCTACCGGCACTCACCCCTCAACCAGGCGGCTTGGGGACGAGGGAATGGCTTTCCCGCCCTCGGCTTGGCCTTGAGTTTGTCGTATTTCCCACCGGAACAGGCCGGCCGGGAAGAAATCCTGCGCGCTTTCCGCGCCCACATGGCCGCTCTCGCGCGTTTTCAGGACCCTACAGGCGCATGGCACGAGGTGATCGACGTTCCGGGGAGTTATCGGGAGCTGACGGCCACCTGTATGATCGGATTTTCCATGCTCCGAGGGGTGCGGTCGGGGTGGCTTGAAAAGGATCGCTACCTGCCGCTCGCCGAAAAAGCTTGGCACGCCGTGCGGACACGCGTGGCGCCCGATGGCGGATTGGTCGATGTGTGTATATCCACCGGCAAACAGCCGAGCTTGCGCGCTTACCTGGACCGGACAGCCATCCTGGGACCGGACCAACGCGGCGGAGCGATGGCTCTTCTGATCGCGACGGAAGTGGCCCGCTGGCAGGCGGAAAATCCCGGCTGGCGCCCCTAAGTGATTGGCCTCAAAGAGGGTGGAAAAATTGTTTGCAAAGGGCAAAACACCGGACTAAGATGGCTGAGTTTTTCCTGGAAGCAATGCGTAGTTCAGCCCTCAAGGAAGCAGGTTCTGCCGGTGCTTTATTGCTATTTTATCGCTCGCTCGGGACCAGAACTCCAAAAGGTTTCGTATCGTACGGTCCACCCGGGTCCGATCTGCTTTGTGCAACAGCACGATCTGCTGACGGCGGTTCGTGCACTGCCCCCGGGGAGCCGCTCCACGCTCCCGCTCATGCTGGAGCACAACTTGGTCCTGTCGGCCGCCTCTGAACAAGCGGCCATCTTGCCCATGCCTTTCGGTACCGCTGTGTCGGCGGAAGAAACGCTGGCGCAACTCCTCGAGGCTCGGCGCGCGGAAATTCTGGAGGCTTTAGATCGTTTAGGCGGTAAGGCGGAAATGGCTCTGCGGATTACGCTCCGTCCAGACGAAGATCCGCAAGACAGGGCCGGGCAGATCGCCGGAATTTGCCAGCCTTTACAGCAGTGGTTCGAGGTGCGCCCGGACGGAAGCGGGGAGGCGGTTCTGGAGATTGCTCACCTGATACACCGCCAGGAGGCCGATCAGTATCGGAAGCGGCTGGAAACGCAGGCCGCCAAGGTGAACGGCCCCCGGCCTCCCTTCCATTTTCTCCCGCCATTTTTGCGCAAGCCGGTGAAATCGGAGTCGCGCCCCGGAAGAGCGGTCTGCCGGCGCGACGCCACAGGCTGATTTTTTACTGGATGCGGTACTTCTCCGCCATCAGTCTTTGAAAGCGGGGACGATAGATCAGATCGTAAGCAAGTTCTTTCCCGGGAAACAGATTCAAAGCGGCGCGCCTGGCCGAAGCGATCAATTCGCTGGCCTCCTCGATCGACATGGCGTCGTTTTGGCTGATAACGCTCATGACCAGATCCATCATCAATTGCAACCGCCGTACCTTACGCGCTTCGTCGGCGATTTCTTCTGGAGTTGCTGCGGGGGTAGCCATTAAAAGAATTATAATAAAAACCAATGAAGCGCCGCCCGAAAGCTGCGAAGCGGGGCATCCTGCCCAGGGCGCGTGAGCACAAGCCGCATCGAACTGCGTTCCGGAGAACCCCATGAACCCCGAGATGGATCAAGACAATGAAACCCTGGTCAATGTGTTCGAGGCCGCCGGGGTGTCTGCCGAGATGGAGGCGCAAGCCGTGCGAGCTCTATTGGATGCGAACGGCATTGAGGCCGTGGTCGTGCGCGAAAATGTCCCGGAACTGCCTGTTGGGAAGGTCGAGATTCGCGTGGTTGCTTCCGATGCCGAGCGAGCCAGGGAAGTCATTCGCGAAGGCCAGTTGGCCGGCCCTGCGGCGGCCGCCGAGGCCGAAGCCGAGTCGGAACTGTGAGGCGATTCCGGTTCGGGCTGGCGGCCGGACGATGGGCAATGAGAGATCAGGCCGGCCGCAGGCTCTTTCCCAGACCGATGGCGAGGGCGGGTTTGGAGTCCAGGGCCGCCGCCCGTAGATGATCCCTGGCCTCCCGGCGGTGAGACATTGCCTGCATCGAAATTTGTTCGCTGACGCAAGATCTCCGCGGTTTGCGCCCCTGTGTCACACTTCCCCTATGAGAGCGGAACAAGAAACCCGGCCCTGGGCGCTGGTTTGGGTCGGGGCGGGCGCGAGCCTTTGGGGAACGGACACCTTCTTCCGCCGTCCCTTGGCGATGAGCCTGAGCAGCGCCCAGATCGTGCTCTGCGAGCACCTGATTCTAAGCGTCGTCTTGCTGCCGGTTTTTTGGCAGGCGCGCTCCCAATGGCGCGCGCTGCGGCTATCTCAATGGGGCGCGGTCCTGGGAATTGCCTGGGGCGGTTCGGCGCTGGGGACGATCTGCTTTACCGAGGCGATCAAGCTCGGCAATCCTACCGCTGCGGTTTTCCTACAGAAGACGCAGCCCTTGTTCGCGGCCTTTTTGGCTGCCCTGCTGCTTGGAGAGAGGCTCCAGGGGCGATTCTGGATCTGCCTCCTTTTCACCGTCGCTGGGGCCTATCTGGTTAGTTTTGGGGAGAGCCCCGCTTTTTTCGCCAATCCGGCGGTCCTGGCTCCGGGCCGAACGGCGGCCGCGCTGCTGGCCTTGGGAGCGGCAGCGCTGTGGGGTTCGTCAACCGTTTTCGGCCGTTTCGCACTACAAAGCGTGCCATTCCTTACTCTGACCGCGCTGCGGATTCTTTGCGCCACGCCGCTTCTGGCGGCGTTCGCTTGGCTGGGCCGCCGCCAGATCGAGGTCCACCTCCAGACAAGGCAATGGCTGTATCTGGCGCTCATGGCCCTCGTGCCCGGACTGCTCGGACTGCTGGTTTACTATCGCGGGCTGCGCTACACGAGGGCCTCCCTGGCGGCGCTCGCCGAACTCAGCTTTCCGGCGACCGCTGCGCTGCTGAACTGGATCTTTCTGAGAACCCGGATCACCGCGATCCAAGCCGGCGGATTCCTGCTGGTCTGGCTGGTTATCGTATACCTCGACCGGAGCGCGCGCCGCGACAAAGGAAATTCAGCCGCTGTGGCGGCGGCTTAGCGATTCGGCGCCGTCGCGCGGGTGATTGACAACTGAATCAATCCCTGTCATTGCATGAGTCCCTGCACTCCGTGAACCGACAATTGCCAGGATGGGAAGCCCTGGGCTCGACGGCGCCATCGCCAGGTTGCGGCCCTGCACCAGCAGTTGTACGCGCTCCTGAAATGCTGATGGATTTTCCCTCTCGGGCCGCCTCGTTTCGCGGAGCATTGATTCCATTGCTCAGGTCACGTTTCCGCTGGATTGCGGGCGAGATCCTGCAAGAGAAGGGGCGGCCTGGGCTGGTTCCGTTGCGTCTACATCCGCCGTAGTCCGCTTCCAGGGCTGTCGGGAAAGCATGCGCTGCGGTAGAAGGCGCGAGGCCTATTGTTTCAAGCCGAAGGAGTACACGCGGGAATCGAACGTGGTGACGTAAATTCTTCCGCTGGCCAGAGCCAGGCCGCTGAAATGAGTCCAGCTATCAATGATGTTCTCGCTGGAATAAAGCTGTTTCCCGGTGGCGGCGTCGAACGCGTAGAGAATCGCGTTGCCGGTTCTGGTGTCGATGCGTTGCTTGGAAGTGAGCATCACCCCGTCTTCGCCCACTTGGCGGGCGTTCTCGCCATTGGCCAGGGCAAAGACCACGCCGTTAGCGATGACGGGCGGCTCGGGCATGCTCATGTCGCGGGAAATCCACACCGGCGCAAGCGCGGGCTTGTCGTTTTGAACGGTAACCTGAAAGGCCATGATGCTGCCGCGGGGGGCTTCGCCGTACGTATATTGGAATTTCGGCGCGTCCTTCGACGGCGGTCCCCAGGTTGGCACATAGAGCCAGCGCTGGCCTTCGCTATCCTGCCAGGTGGAGATCGCGCCCCATACGCCGCGGCCGGCGAAGTCGATATCGTCATTGGAATACCGCGCACTGAACAGCGGCGTGCGATGATCGGCCCCGCCGAGCGCAAGCGCGTCGAGCAGGTAAATAACGCCTTCCTTGCCGGCGGAGGCCACCAACTGCCATTTTTGGAACGGAAAGATCACCGGGCTCGCGCAACCCATGTCCAGGTCTTTTTTGGATACGAACTCCCGATTCCGCGGCGTGAAGTAATCTACGAGATTCAGCGTCTTCGGTTCGAGCGCCAGAACCGTGTCGGCCCAGCGCCCGGTGGCCGGATCCCACGAGCCGTCGCCCGTTTGGACGTAGACGCCCTTGGGGCCGAAGGCGGCCCCGGCGCGCCCCCAAATACCGGCCGGGCCGCCGATGCTGGTATAGAAATGGGTCACGGGGCGCGACGGATTGCTGACGTCCATTGCCGCCACGCCGGACCGGGCCTCTCCGCAGCCCTGGGAAATCGTGGTGTAAATGACTCCATTGACCAGGTTCAGACTCCAGTTTTTGGAGAACGGCGGGACGAAATCCGTGGGCGGAAAACGATCTTCTCCATTGACGATGTTCAGGCCGCGCAGCTTGCCGTCGCTGGTGATCAGGTAGATGGTTCGGGACTGCTTGTCAATGACCGGAGTGGCGTTCAGCGACTCGGGGCATAACCAGCGGGGCGGGAGTTTGGGCTTGAGCTCGTTGGTGAATCTCTTTTGCCACAGCACCTTGCCTGTGTCCGAATCGAGAGCGTAAAGATTATCGGAGCTGCCCGCCACGAAAACCAGGTCCTTGAAACCGCGGGGGGTGATCACGTTTTCAACCACCAGGGGCGCGGTCAAAGAAGCCATCTCGGTGGGAACATTATCAAGCTGGCTCTTCCACTTCAGTTCGAGGCGCGAGGCGTTGCCTTTATTCAGCTCCACTTCCTGCGTCGCCCAGCCCGTCCGCTCCGGGTTGCCGCCAAAAGTCAGCCAGTCTCGCTGCGGCCGCGCCTGCGCGCCGAGAAGCGAAGGCCACAGCGCCAAAAGCAAAGTCACGCAAACTAAATACAGTGCCATCTCGGAAGACCTCCCGATTCCGGTATTCACTGCGCGGCCGCGGGCTCCGGCCGGGACTTCACCGCGCAGGCTGCCGCTCCGCCATGCCCTCCCATCGGCGCACCAAATCCGTCTCGATGGAAAACAGATCAAGGATGCGGCCGACTGTGTGATTCACGATTTCATCGATCGTTTTCGGATGATTGTAAAAAGCGGGAACTGGGGGAACGATCACCGCGCCCATTTCCGCGCAGGCCGCCATATTGCGGATATGAGCCAGCGTCAGCGGCGCTTCGCGCACGAGCAAGGCCAGGCGCCGGCGCTCTTTCAAGGTGACATCCGCCGCCCGCGTGATTAGATTGTCCGCGTAGCCTTGGGCGATGGCGGCCAGCGTTTTCACCGAGCAGGGCGCGATGATCATGCCGGCGGTCTGAAAGGACCCGCTCGACAACGCAGCTCCCACATCGCCCACGGCATGACGAAATGCCGCCAGCCGCCCAACCTGTTCGGCGGTATAGGATGTTTCCCAAGCAATGGTGCGCTCGGCAGCCTTCGAGATCACCACGTGCGTCTCGATCTGCGCCGCGTTGCGCAACACCTCAAGCAGCCGGATGCCATAAATTGCTCCGGTCGCCCCGCAGATACCCACCACCAGCCGCGTTGTTGGCAAGCCTTATTCCTTTTCCATGACTTTCGCGCCCAACGCTCCGCCGGCCACGGCGAGCGAAACGATCATCACAAATCCAAAAATAATGTAGCTCAGCAGGAAGATCATGATGCCCACCGGGGATGCCAGCAGGTCGCGCACCTGCTGGGCGACGGAATCCTGCGCGGGCATTCTTTCCACCGACTGGCGGATAATTTCGCGGATGCCTCCGGCGCTGCGAGCGAGTAGGAAGCTGAAAGCGGTGAGAAACAGGCCGATCACGAAAGTCAAAAGTCCCGTCAGCCAGCCCATTCTGGCGCCGTCGGCTACCGAGAGCAGGAAGCCGGTGCGCCGGGTATAGAGCACGGTGGAAACGAAGCCTGCGCCTAAAATCCAGAGGCAGCATCCGAAGCTGATGAATGGAATGACGTTAAGCAGAGCACTGAGCGAGGCGCACAGCAAGGCCACGCGCACCGCGATCGGGTTCCCAAAATTGACCGGCGGCGCCGGGGGAGCCTCCCGCGCCGGCCCCTGGGGCAGGCCTTCGGAATGGGCCAGCGAGGCGCCGAGATCCTGTTCCCGTTGAGGCTTCCCGCAATGAAAGCAAAAGCGGGCGTTGTCGGGCAGCTCAGTCCCGCAGGTACAAGAAAAGGGCATGAAAAATGGGCATCGTCGCCCCGCCAAAACCTCAGGGGGCAACTGCTTCAGTTTGCCTCAGGCGCTCCGATATTGGCAAGGGAAATGCGGGTTTTGCCACGTTGGGCAGCGATGCCGATCACCTTTTTGATGCCGTCGCGGCTGGAGTGGAACTCGGCACGCCCGCGCGACTCGAAACGCAAAGCGAAATCGCTCGCCTCGCTCCGGTAAAACGAAACGACTTTTTCCATCGGATCGGGCGTCTCCATCTGGACCGCCGCCACGCGGAGGGACTTGCCGGCAAAGTCGAGGTCCACATCGACTCGAGCCCCTCCGGCTTCGCCTTCTACCACCACCGCCCCTGGGTACAGCGGAATGCCAAGAAGTTTGGGGTCCACCCGCTCCTGCTTGTCAACCCGTACGCTGCCGAGAGGCGTTTCGATGCGAATCGCGGTGTTTTCGCCGCGTCCGCCCGGCGTCCGGGCGACGTGAATCCTAGAGACAAAGAGATAACTGGCCATGCCCAACCCGGCGAGCGTCAACACGACAATACCTGCGAGTACGGCGGCCACGGTCGCCACCAGGCGGCCGGTCGATGGTTCCGCAGAGGAGGGCGGTGGCAGAGGCGCAGAAGAGCCGTTCATGAGGCGGTTTCACCCAGCTTTAGCATACGAAGCACAGGGCGGACGCGTTCCGTCCAGAGGATGGAAATCAGGCTGAACCCAACGGCCAGACCGGTAAGGAAGCGGATAACCCCGGGGACTGCGGGCCAAATAGCGGTCTCAACCAGCCACTCGCCTCCCATGAGACTTGTAGAAGCCAGGAACAGGCGCCGGGAGAACCTGTGGCCAATCAGTCCGCCTACCAGCGCGCCCAGGTAGAATCCGAAACAGCGCACGCAGATAGCCAGGGGACGGCCGTCGAGACTCCAACTCCGGAGGGGCTGTTGATGGCAGGCCCATGAAAAAGCCGTGTAGACACCCAGCGAAAGCGGCGAGGCGGCTCTGGCGAGCAGGGGAGCGGAAACGGCGGCCAACAGCACGAGCGCCGGCGACGTTACGGCAACCCAGCGGATCGAATTCCCACTACAGCCGCGCCACACAAGCTCTAATCATACGCCGGCAGGCCCGTAATTCGCTCGCCGATTATGAGGGTGTGAATATTGTGAGTGCCCTCGTAGGTCTTCACCGTTTCCAGGTTGCACATGTGCCGGAAGATTGGGTATTCATCCGTAATGCCGTTGGCCCCGAGCAGGTCGCGGCTGCGGCGAGCCGTTTCGAGAGCCATCCACACATTGTTGCGCTTGAGCATCGATATATGCGCGAAGTCCGCTTTCCCCCGGTCCTTCAGGCGCCCCACGTGCAGCGCCAGAAGCTGGGCCTTGGTGATCTCCGTAATCATCCAGGCCAGTTCGCTCTGGACCAACTGGTGGCTGGCAATCGGCCGGTCGTGAAATTGTTTGCGCAGGATGGCGTACTGCCGCGCCGTATCGTAGCAAGCCATCGCCGCGCCGACAGCCCCCCAACCGATCCCATACCGCGCCTGAGACAAGCAGGAAAGCGGGCTTTTCAGGCCTGTTGCGCCCGGAAGGATGTTCGCGTCGGGAATCCGGCAGTCATGGAACGAAAGGCTGGAGGTGACCGAAGCGCGCAGGGACCATTTGCCGTGGATATCGGAAGTGGAAAAACCGGGAACGCCGCGCTCCACCAGAAATCCCCGGATGACTCCGTCGAGCCGCGCCCAAATCACAGCTACGTCGGCGAGGCTGCCGTTGGTAATCCAGGTTTTTTCGCCGTTCAGGATGTAGCCCGGCCCGTCGCGCACCGCCGTGGTCCGCATACCAGCGGGATTGGATCCGAAGTCGGGTTCGGTAAGGCCGAAACATCCGATGGCTGTTCCGTTTTGCAGGCGGGGCAGCCAGCGCTGTTTCTGCTCCTCGCTGCCGTAAGTCAAAATCGGGTACATGACGAGCGCACCCTGGACCGAGCAAAAACTCCGCAAGCTGCTGTCGCCCCGCTCCAGTTCCTGCATGATGAGACCGTACTCGACGTTGCTCATCCCCGCGCAGCCGTAGCCGGTGAGATTGGCTCCTAAGAATCCGAGCTCCGCCATTTCCGGCACGAGGTGCAGCGGGAAGCTGCCCTCCCGGTTGTGTTTTTCAATGATCGGGATCACCCGCTCTTCGACGAACTGGCGCGCCGTCCGCCGGACCAGCAGTTCCTGCTCGCTGAACAGGGAGTCGATTTCCAGGTAATCCACGCCCCGGAAGGGAAACATAGAGTCTCATTCTAGCGAAGGCCGCGGGTCACCGCCGCAGCGGTCTTCTGCCCCTCCGGAGCTTCCGGAAAGGGTTCGCCGGCTCGGGGCGAAGCGCCCTTGCAGTGTAATTCAGGCGACGAAAGTCGAGAGAGCCGGGCGCCTCCGCCGCTTCGACGTAGCGCTCAGGCTGGCCTCCGCACGAGAGCGGGCCGACGCAGCGAAAGCTACGGCGAAAAAATTGCACTGGCCATGCTGCGGGCTCTTTGGCGCCCACTGCCAGCGAGATAAATGCCTGCAAATTCAAGCGATGCGGCATAAGAGGATTTGTTTTTGGGTTTGAGACAGCAATATTTCCACATATCCTGGGAATTATGGACACAGATGTGCGCTTGCTGATTGTCGCCATGGCCGGAGCCCTGACGGCCGGGCTGGCTGCTGCGGGCCCCGCGCGTTCCCCCCATTCATTGATGCTGGAAGCGTACGCCGCCTTTCCTTTGAATTTCGAACCAAATGTGGGACAAGCAGACAGCCGCGTTCAGTTCCTTGCCCGCGCGCCGGGATACGGACTGTTCCTGACCGGCCCGGAGACTGTACTGCTCCTGCACGGTTCAACTGGCGAAGCGGTGGTACGCTGGCAATTCATTGACGCCAACAACCGGATGCGCGGCGAAGGCGTCGATCCCCAGTCCGCGACCGCCAATTATTTTCTCGGCAGCGATCCGGCGCACTGGCGAAGCCATATTCCAACCTATGGCAAAGTCCGATACAAGGATGTCTATCCGGGTATCGATGTAATTTACTACGCGAACCGGCGGCAGCTTGAATACGACTTGGTGCTGGCGGCCGGGTCGGACCCCGGTCGGATTCGCCTCGCGTTTCCAGGAGCGCGAAACCTCCATGTGGCGCAAAACGGCGATCTGGTTGTCGAAACCTGCGCCGGCGAAATCCGCCAGCGGCGGCCGGCCGTGTATCAGGAGTCGCCGGAAGGGCGAAATCCTGTGACAGGGCGTTACGTCCTCGCCGGCGATGGCGTGGTGGGCCTTCGCTTAGGCGCTTACGACCGGACGCGCCCCCTGGTGATCGATCCGGTGGTCGTTTACTCCACGCTGATCGGCGGCGGCGCCAATGAGACGGGAGCCGGCATTGCAGTGGACTCGTCGGGGAATGCGTATGTAATTGGGACTACCACTTCGGTGGATTTTCCCGTCACGCCGCCCATACAAACCGCGGCGGGAGGCGGCAAAGACGTCTTCATCATCAAGTTCAATACTTCGGGTTCAGGCATCGCCTACTCGACTTACTTGGGGGGAAGCGGCGATGATATTGGGGCCGCGATCGCGGTCGACGGCTCCGGAAACGCCTACATCACAGGGAACACCTTCTCGGCCAATTTCCCGACGCGAAACGCCGCGCAGGCCTCTTATGGCGGAACATCTTCGATGAGTTTCGGGGATGCGTTCGCCGCGAAAATCGATCCCGCGGGCGGATCTCTTGTGTATTCGACGTACTTAGGAGGTAGTGGGGACGATGCCGGATTGGCGGTCGCCGCAGACGGTTCGGGAGCCGCCTACGTCACAGGCGTGACCTCCTCCAGCAACTTCCCCGCCAGCGCCGGCGCGTTTCGGGGGTTTCTTAGCGGCGCGTCCGACGCCTTCGTGACGAAACTCAGCCCCGCCGGCGCAATCGCTTATTCGACTTATCTGGGCGGCGGCGCGACCGAGCAGGGCTACGGCATCGCCGTGGACTCCGGCGGAAACGCCTATGTGACCGGAGCCACGGCTTCCACCGATTTTCCGGCCGTGAATGCGTTTCAGCCGCAGTGCGCCTCGAGCGGTACGCCCTTCGGAGTCTCTTGCGCTGACGCGTTCCTCGCCAAGCTCAATGTCTCCGGAAGCGGGTTGGTTTATTCCACATATCTGGGCGGCGGCGCGACCGACTCGGGAAGAGCGATTGCGGTGGATGCATCCGGAAACGCCTATGTGGCCGGCGCCACCAATTCCACCAACTTTCCCGTGACGCCCAATGCCTTCCAGCATGGCTTTGGCAGCGGGCCGGAAGACGCTTTCCTCGCCAAGTTCAATGCCGCCGGGTCGGCGCTGATCTATGGCACGTACCTGGGCGGGACGGGCGACGACATCGCGTACGGTGTCGCCGTGGATGCCGGGGGCGCCGCTTACGTGGCCGGATCAACTACATCCACCGACTTCCCGACGGCTGGCGCGGTCCGGGCGACGTGCGGAGGATCTGTTTGCGCGGATGCGTTTGTTGCCGCTATCAATGCAGCGGGCAGCGCCCTCATCTATTCCACCTATCTGGGCGGCTCGGGAACGGATCGGGCGTCAGCCATCGCGGCGGATTCCGCGGGTGGCGTCTACGTCACGGGAGAGACGAACTCCTCCGATTTTTTGACCACTGCCGGGGCCTACCAGACGAGCCTGGCCGGCCCCAGTGACGCGTTTGTGACCAAGCTTGTGGCCGGCGCCAATCCCACGCCGGCGATCACGCAGTTAACGCCCTCCAGTTTGCCGCCGGGGAGCCCGGGTTTCAATCTCTCCGTGTTTGGAACCAGCTTTATCCAAGGATCGGTCGTGCGCTGGAACGGCCTGGATCGTGAAACCACTTTCATCAGTTCCGGTGAACTGGTCGCTGCCATCCCAGCCGCGGATGTCGCCGCAGCCGGTTCGGCGCAAGTCACAGTGTTCAACCCGCCGCCGGGCGGCGGTGTTTCCAACGCCCTGGTGTTCGCCATCGGCGGAAATCCGGTCCCGGTGATGGGAACGATACTCCCCGCCACTGCCACGGCCGGCGCTCCCGGGTTCACCCTGGTCGTTCTAGGCAGCGCGTTTGTTCCACAGTCCGTGGTGCGCTGGAACGGAAGCAGCCGGACGACAACTTTTGTGAGCAGCACGCAACTACACGCTGCCATCACCGCGGCGGACCTGGCGGCTGCGGGCCTCGTGCAAGTCACCGTCTTCAACCCTGCGCCGGGGGGCGGGGTGTCCAACGCGGCGGCTTTCACAATCAACGACCCGATCCCTGCTCTTTCCTCGCTTTCGCCCCCCGGAGCGGCCGCGGGCGGCCCGGCGCTGACGCTGGCGGTGAACGGCTCGAACTTCGTCTCGAGCTCGGTCGTTCTTTGGAACGGCAGTGCGCGGCCGACGAAGTTTATCAGCGGCGCGCAGTTGCAGGCCTCTATTCCGGCGAGCGACATTAGCGCTCCGGGAACATCCCAGATTACGGTTTTCAATCCGCCGCCGGGCGGCGGCCTGTCGGCGGCCTTGACATTCACCATTGTTGCGCCGCCGGTGATCTCTTCGGGCGGCTTGGTGAGTGCAGCCAGCTTCAACAGCCAGCCGCAGCCGGCCGGCGCGATTGTGGCTTTGTTCGGAACCAATCTCGCTGGCGCCACCACGAAAGCGTCGACCGTACCGCTGCCAACCACGCTCGGCGGCGTCACCGTGCGGCTGAACGGAGTGGCCGCGCCACTATTCTTCGTTTCGCCGCTGCAAATTAATTTTCAGATTCCGTGGGAATTGCAAGGGCAAGCGCAGGCGTCGCTCACCGTCGAGTCCGGGGGCGTTTCGAGCACCTCCATGCCGATCACGCTGGGACCGTTCCAGCCGGCGATTTTCACCACCAACATGCAAGGATCCGGCCAGGGAGCCATTCTGCTTTCCGGAACGGCAGTCGTGGCCGCGCCCGCCGGCGCCTTGCCCGGATCCCAGCCGGCGCCCCGCAGTTCTGCGAATCGCCCCTCCTTCGTCGAGATCTACGCCACCGGATTGGGCGCGGTCACTAATACGCCGCCCAGCGGCTCGCCGTCTCCGGTGAGTCCTCTCTCTACGACGATTCTTCCCACCGTCACGATTGGCAGCGTGCCGGCGACAGTGACTTTTTCCGGACTGGCTCCGGGCTACGTGGGACTTTATCAGGTGAACGTGCAGGTGCCTGCGGGCGCTCCGGTGGGGGATGCGGTGCCTGTCGTGCTGACGATCGGCGGTGTCGCTTCCAATACTGTGACGATGGCGGTGCAATGAGGGGAAGCGCAACCAAGCGGCGAAGCGCGGCCAACAGGGATATCTCTGTCAGCCGGCGACCGCCGCCGGATTGACCAGCTTGCCGATTTCGCGCACCTCGATGCTTACCACGTCCCCGGGCTGGAGCGCGGCATCTTCCGTCACGATGATCCCGGTGCCGGTGAGCAGGACGGTGGCCGCGGGAACGGGATTCGCCCTCCGCAGGTACTCGATCAGATACTCAAAGCGGCGAAACAGCTTGGATGTCGAGACGGATCCCCGGAAAACGGTTTCCTCGCCGCGCGTGATGGTGCACGTCATCTGCAAGTCGTACGGATTGGCAATTTCCTCCGGCGTTACCAGCGCCGGGCCGAGCGCGCAGCAGCCGGTGTAGATCTTGGATTGGGGCAAATAGAGCGCGTTTTCCCGCTCGATATCCCAGGCCGAAACGTCGTTTGCCAGCGTATATCCCTGGATCTCACCCCGGCCGTTGAGGACGACGGCTAACTCCGGCTCGGGCGCAGTGAATTTCGAATCGCAGCGGATGCCGATAGGAGCGCCCGGCCCGACGCAGACCCGGGCGGCGCCCTTGAAAAAAATCTCCGGCCGCGCGGCCCGGTAGACGTAGCTGTACATGCCCTCGCGCGTGCCGAGCTCCGCGTCCCGAAACTCGGCGCTGGGGGCGTAGGTGCAGCCGCAGGCCCAGACTTCCGGCGGGCAGAGCGGAATATCCGGCTGCACTCCCGCCAGCACGTCCTTTCCGGCCAGCGCCGCCGCCGTTTCAGCCAGCGGCCGCCCCTGCTGCTCGGCGCGCGCGATGAGCGCTGCAACTGTGTAATTGTCGATGGGGCGATAGCCGCCGCTCTCGAAAATGGCTGCGGTGAGCTGTCCGTGATGGTTCCGGATTTGGGCGAGTTTCATAGTTCAGCCTGGCTTATGAGGGAATTTGCCCAGACCAGGAGAAACGGCCTGCGATTCGGCCGGGCTCCGTGTCTTGCCATCAGTACTTCAAATACACTGTTTTGTAATCCGTATAGAAATCGAGCGCTGCGGGCCCCTGCTCTTTGGGGCCGAAGCTGGAATCTTTCGTGCCTCCGAAGGGCAACTGGTACTCCACGCCTGCGCTGGGCAGGTTGACCGTCAGCAGACCGGCTTCGATTTTTTGCACATAATCGAAGATGCGAGAAACGTTTTGCGTCTGAAGGGACGCTGAAAGGCCGAAGGCGACGTTATTGGCAATTTTGATCGCATGGTCGAAGTCGCGCGCCCGCATTACCGCGAGCACCGGGCCGAAAATCTCCTCCTGCGCGATGGTCATACCCTCTTCGACGTCGGTAAAGATCGTGGGTTCGATAAAGTAGCCTTTGGCATACGCGCCGCCGGTCAGGCGCCGCCCGCCGAATTTCAACTTCGCGCCTTCTTTTTTGCCGATCTCTATGTACTTCAAATCAGTATCGAGCTGGTTCTGGTCGATCGCCGGCCCGATATCGACGCCCGGCTCGCGGCCATCCCCGACCTTCAGCTTCGCCGTGCGCTCGGCCAGGGCATCGACGAAGCGGTCGTAAATCGCGTCTTCCACAATGGCGCGGCTGGTGGCCGTGCACTTCTGGCCGGTGGAGAAGAAAGCGCCGTTCACGGTATTTTCCACGGCGGCCTTGAAATCTGCGTCGGCGAGGACGATGGTCGGGTTCTTGCCTCCCATCTCAAGCTGGATCCGCAAGCGCCGGCGCGAGGCCCGCTCATGCAGCCACTGGCCGATGCCGCAAGAGCCGGTAAACGAAATCGCCTTGAGAGGCGCCGCATTCACGAGCGCCTCGCCCAGTTCGCCGCCGGGGCCCGCCACGAGGTTGACCACGCCCTTGGGCAGGCCGGCTTCGGCCAGCGCTTCTACCAGCCGCCAAGCGCTCAGCGGCGCTGCGGAAGCGGGTTTGATTACTACGGTGTTGCCCGCGATCAGCGCCGGCGCCAGCTTCCAGGCCGGGATGGCGCTCGGAAAATTCCACGGCGTCACCAACCCGACCACTCCCAGCGGCTTCCGCACTGAGAACATGAAAACGCGGTCGCGCTCGGAAGGCGCCAGGTGGCCCGGCATACGCGAGCCTTCCCCGGCGAAATATCGAAAGATGTTGATCGAGCGGCGCACCTCGCCCCTGGATTCGGGCAGCGTTTTGCCTTCCTCGCGGGTCATTTCGAGAGCCAGTTGCTCGAAGCGGGATTCGAGAATTTCGGCGGCCTTGAACAAGTAACTGCCGCGGGCGGGAGCGGCCAGCGCGCTCCAGGCCGGGAACGCGCACTGCGCCGCTTCGGCGGCGCTGCTGATGTCGCCGGCGCCGCCTTTCGCGAACAGGCCTACCAGTTCCTCGGTATTGGCCGGGTTCCGATTTTCGAACGTGCGTACAGCGCTCGTCCACTCGCCATTGATGTAATTGGGATAAGTGCGAACTTCGGGCATCGGCGTTGCCTCCGGCTCGGGGAAATTCTCTTTGTACTACAATTCGGGATCTATGCCAAACCATGCAGAGAACCCCGCCGGCGCGCCGGTTTGCCTCGTTACGGGAGCTTCCAGCGGGATCGGAGCGGCCACAGCCGTTGATTTCGCCCGCCTCCAGTACCGCGTCGCCTTGCATTACAACACCAACGAAGAGGGAGCGCGGCGTACGGCCGGGGCGATCGAGAAGGCCGGCGGGACGGCAAGCCTGTTCCAAGCGGATCTCTCGCAGGCAGAACCCGCCGCCGGCCTGGTAGCAGCGGTGCTTCGCCACTTCGGGCGCATTGACGTGCTGGTAAACAACGCCGGGTCGCTCGTGGCGCGCAGGCGATTCCTGGATGTTACCGGCGAATTCTGGCAGCAGGTCCTCGACGTGAACCTCAATAGCGCCTTCTGGGTGACGCGGGCCGCCGTGCCGCACATGGTCGAGCGCGGCTCGGGTGTCATTGTCAATGTCGGTTCCATCTCCGGGCGCAATGGCGGTGGTCCGGGAGCCATTCCCTATGCGACGGCGAAGGCGGCGATCACCGGCTTCACCAAGGGGCTTGCGAAAGAGCTCGCCCCTTACGGCATCCGCGTCAACGCTGTGAACCCCGGCGTGATTCTGACGCCGTTTCACGAGACCTTCAGCACTCCGGAGCGCTTGCAGGCGATGGTGGCGACGATTCCACAAGGCCGGGCCGGGACCGCCGAGGAAGTCTCCGGCGTCATCACTTTCCTGGCTTCCCCGGCCGCCTCTCACATCGTGGGCGAGTCGATCGAGGTCAATGGCGGGATGCTGGTGGATTGAACATTTGGGCCCAGAGGTCTGCTGCCTGGGAACCTCGCAGCCGGCCTCGCATCCTGAAAGCTGAAGGCCGATAGCCGAAAGCTGATAGCTACTCACTCGCCACGGCCGTCACGATCTGCCACAGCAAGCCTGCCCCTTTTTCAAAATTGGCAACGCCGATTCGCTCATCGTTGCCGTGCAACCGGTTTTCGCTTTCGTCGAACAGGGGCACGCCGTATACGGCCATGCCTTTCGCGCGCAGATCGGCGCCGTCGGTGGCGCCGTGCTGCATATAAGGGACGACCAGGGCTCGCGGATGCGCCTTTTGGAAAACGCTTTCCATGGTTTTATACAACGCCGTGCTCATGGAGCTCGGCTCGGTGGCCGGGCGATCCAGGCCGGCAGGGCCGATATCGATCGAGGGATCATTCATGATTCTGCGGAACCGGTTGTAGACCTCTTCGCGCGTTTCCGCGGGCAAGCGGCGAACGTCGATCTGCGCCTCGGCGCTGTTAGGGATTACATTGACGCGGAAGCCGGCCTTGAGCATGGTGGGCGAAAGCGTGGTGCGCAGCGCAGCATCGAGCTCCGCGTTTTTGGCCCGGATTTGATTGGCCGTGGCGACGGCTGTGCCGGGATTTTCCAGTCCGGCGAGCAGCGGCTCCAGCCACTTATAGTCATCGGTCTTGGCGATGGCTTGAAAATAGCGCCGCGTGGTTTCGTTCAACTGAACGGGCTGGTCGGTGGAAACGAGCCGGTCGAGAGCGCGGGCGATGTGCGCTATGGGATTATCGGGGCGGGGAATGGATCCGTGGCCGGCGGAGCCATGAGCGGTCAACACCACGCGCGTGGGAACCTTTTCGCTCGTCTGGATGTGAAAAAGCTGCACGCCCGAGGGAAGGGTAGCGTTGAAGCCGCCTTCGTTCAGGGCGAACTCGGCGTTGATCTTGTCATACGCGTTGCGGATCATCCAGCGCACGCCCACGTCGGATGTTCCCTCTTCGCCTGATTCGGCCAGGAAGATCACGTCGCGGCCCAGGTTCACGTTGCGCCGCTTCAGCTCTACAAATACAGC
>DASREK010000204.1:0-17497 GCA_035652135.1 Bryobacterales bacterium
CCCCCGCGCCGGCCGGGAGCACGGGCCGCGCCCCTGCCGCCTGAGAGCTTCGGGCGGTTTGCCTCTGGCTGCGAGAGCTTGCTTGCAGCTCCACGGTAAATTCCTGCGCCGGGGCGCAAAGGGAAACGGCCGACCACAGGCAAGCAGACAGCGCGAGGAGGACCGGCGTACGCACGGCGAATCGTCCCCGGAAAGCTGTGGTCTGTAAAGCCGCCAGCATGAACAAAATAAGAATTTTCAGGCCACAAAAAACGCCCTTTTGATTATACAGCCCGTGCGGCCGCACGGGTATTCTCCTCCCAGAGAGCCCTGGGGAAATTTGAGCCGGCGGCCGGAGTTTAACGGGTTTTTTGGTGCTCCCATTTTCCCAAGTTACTGACCGGCCGCTGCCCTACCGGAGTATCATAGGGGGCGTCACGCTTATGCCCCAACAGAACAATCCCGAAGTGGACCTCCGAAAAGTCTACGATGCCATTGTGGTTGGCTCCGGAGCCGCCGGCGGCATGGCCGCTCACGTTCTCACCTCGCACGGCATGCAAGTGTTGCTGCTTGAAGCGGGGCCGAAGCTCGATATCGATAAGGAATTGAAATCCATGGAGTGGCCGTACGACCATCCGCGGCGTGGCGACATGCCGCCGGGACGCTACGCCCTCACGCGCATCGACTATCGCCGCAATCCGCCGTACGCGCAAGGATCCCGCTACGATCACGTGCATTCCTACGTCCAGAGCTGGGATTTCCCGGACTACAGCAAGAATATCGTGGTCGATGAAAAGGATCATCCATTCACCGGAACGCCGTTCGCCTGGGTGCGCGCGCGGTGCCTCGGCGGCAAGACCAATATCTGGGGCCGGCTTTCACTGCGCCTCTCGGATTACGATTTCAAAGCCAAAACCCACGACGGTTACGGGGAAGACTGGCCCATTTCTTATGCCGACCTTGCCCCTTATTACGACAAAGTGGATCTGTATCTGGGGATCTCCGGACACAAGGAAAATCTGCCCCAATTGCCCGACGGGCTTTTTCAGAGGTCGCACAAGCTGAATTGGGCGGAGTTGCACCTGCGCAAAACGCTGGCCTCGATGGGCCGCACGCTCACGCCCTACCGGGCGGGTGTGACTACCGATGGTCTCAAGCACAACAAGTATCGCAGCCGCTGCTTCGGGCGAGGCGCCTGCTCCCGGCGGGTCGGCGGCTGCGATATTCACGCCGCCTTCGACTCGCCGACCGGCCTGATTTATCCAGCGATGGATACCGGCAATCTCACGTTGCGGCCCAATTCCATTGTCCACGAGATTCTTGTGGACAAAAACACCGGCAAGGCGAGCGGCGTAGCTTTCCTCGACGCGGAAAGCCGAAGAAGCTATCAGGCCAGGGCCAGGGTCGTGGTCGTAGGCGCTTCGACGCTGGAGTCGGCCCGCCTGCTGCTGCTGTCCAAATCCCCGGCCTACCCGAATGGCATCGGCAACTCGAGCGGCCATGTGGGCCACAATCTGTGCGAACACTTGATGGGGCCCGGCGTCAGCGGGATCATGGAAGACCTGGTCGGCAAAGCTCCCACTCTCGACGACGGGCGTCCGGGAGGCTTTTATATTCCGCGCTTCCGCAATCTTTCATCGCGGCATCCGAATTTCATACGCGGCTACGGATTCGAGGGCGGTTCCGGCAGCCAAATGTTTCCCGGCAATGCTCTTTCCACGCCCGGCTTTGGGGCAGCCTACAAAAAAGAGGTGCGCGATTACGCCGGGGCTTCGATCAGCATGAGCGGATTCGGCGAGGTTCTCGCCCGCTACGAAAACTATGTGGATCTCGACCCGGAGGTAAAGGACCGCTGGGGCATTCCGGTGCTCCGCTTTCATTACCAGTTCGGCGACAACGAGAAAAAAATGGCTGCCGACATGGCCGACGCCGCGGGCGAAATGTTCGAAGCGGCGGGATTTAAAAACATTCGCGTCCGGCGCAACATTTTGACCGAGGGCTGGTCGATCCACGAGCTTGGAACGGCCCGCATGGGGTCCGACCCCAAGACTTCCGTGCTCAACCAGTTTCAACAATCGCACGATGTGAAAAATCTTTTCGTGGTCGATGGCAGCAGCCATGTGAGCGCTTCCTGCCAAAATCCGACGTGGACCATCATGGCTTTGTGCTGGCGGTCGTGCGACTACCTGGCCGATCAGTTCAAGAAAGGAAACCTATAATGGCGGATCCGACGCGGCGAGACGCCCTCAAAATTACAGCCGGGGCTGTGCTGGCGGCCCCACTCCGGGCGCAAGGCGCGCCCCGCTTCTTCACTCCGGAAGAATTCCGGATGGTGGACGAGCTTACCGAGATGATCATTCCGGGTGACGGCCATTCTCCAGGAGCCCGGGCGGCGCAATGCGCGGCCTACATCGATCTACGCCTGGCGGAAGCGTTTGAGCCGGAAACCCGGCAGCAGTGGCGAGACGGCCTGAAGCGGCTGGACGAGTTGTGCCGTCGCATGTGCGGGCGCGGTTTTGTGGAGGCCGCCGGGGAGCAGCGCACGGCCGTGCTCCGGCATGTCTCGGCAAGAGAAGCCCCGCAAACCCCCGAGGAGCTTTTCTTCAGGGAGCTCAAGGCGCGCACGGCGAACGCCTACTACACCTCGAGAATCGGAATTCACGCCGAAATGCAATACAAGGGCAATGTGGCACAGGCGGAATATGCCGGCTATGAAGTCAAATAACGCGTACCGGCGCGTGGCCCGTGAAGCCGGTCTGCGCCGGGTAATTCTGCGTCCTGGACTTCGGCTCTTCCACTCCTGATGAGCGCATCGCGAAAGATTCAGCAGCCGCGGCTGATTCAGACGTTTCGGCTTCCTCCCGCATATCTCCGGGCTTGCAGGTTTCGCCCTTACTGCTAAGAGCGCACCGGCGCCTTACCCATTCACACTCTCTCGCCGGCGGCAAATTCTTGCATTCCGTCTGGTTTTGGCGTCATGCCGGAAAAGTTGGGCGGCATCGCGAATGCCCGCTCACGTTCGCAGGTTTTTTCATGATGCGAATCGCACGGCCAGGGAGGGCCAGAGCGCAGCCGGTGAGGGAAGCCAGCTACTCCTGCGTCTTAAGACGTACCTAAGAAGCGTCCGGTCTTCCGGGTGGCGCCGGATGTTAACTTTTGCAATTCGGAGTGACCAGTTGGCGGCTTTCGCAGCAGGTTTTTTCAAGGCCCGAGGAGATAGTTTTCGAATGAACCGCCAGATACCGCTCCTGTTTCTCCTCTGCTGTTTCACTCTTTCTTCGCAAGAGCCGTCCTGGGAGGAAGCCACGCGGCAGGGAAACGTATTCCAGGCCGAAGGCGACTATACCGGCGCCGAGCGGAGCTACAAGGCTGCGCTCCAGACGGCCGGCCGATTCGCTGAAGACGATGCCCGCCTCGCCGGCAGTTTGAACAATCTGGCGGCTCTCTATTACCGGTTAGGACGGTACAGCGATGCGGAGCCGCTATATCAGCGCGCGGTATCGGTTGGCGAGAAAGCGGCCGCTCCCGAGGGGTCGCCGCGACGCGTAAATCTCGGCAGAGCACTCGGCAATCTGGCTGCGCTCGAGCGCGCTTTAGGCCGGTACGGAGAGGCCGAGTCTCTCTACCGCCGTTCGGCTGAGATTCTGGAGAGCGCCCTCGGACCGGCCGACCCCAGCGTCGCCACGAGCTGGAACAATCTGGCAGCGCTTTATGGCGTGCTCGGCAAATATGCCGAAGCGGAGCAGCTTCTACAACGTTCTTTGGAGAGCAAGCGGGCCAGCCTGGGCCCCAACGATCCCCAGGTGGCCGCCGGCATGAGCAACCTGGCGGAACTGTACAGGGAAGAGGGAAAGTACGGCGGAGCGGAAATGCTGTTGGAAGGTGCGATCGGAATACTGCGGGCCAATTCGCCGGTAAATCATCCCGGGCTGGCCAGCGCTCTAAACAATCTGGCCTCAGTTTTCCGGCATCAAGGCCGCGATCGCGAAGCCGAGCCGCTGTACCGCGAGGCGATTGAAATCTGGCGGAATTCTCTGGGAAGCGAGCATCCGGACCTCGCCGCCGGCTTGAACAATTTAGGGCAGCTTTACGCGGCCCAACGGCGCTTTAACGACGCCGAACCGCTGTATACACGCGCCGTTTCGATCTGGGAGAAGGCGCTCGGCCCGGATCATCCGAATGTCGCCGCGGGGCTGAACAATCTGGCGGCGATGTATATGGCCGAGTTTCGTTTCGTGCAGGCTGATTCGATCTTTCACCGGGCTCTTGCCATTCAGGAAAAGGCTTTCGGCCAGTACCACCCGAGCGTCGCAACCAGCCTGAACAATCTGGGGGCGCTCTATTTTCAAGGCGGCCGGTACGCGGAGGCGGAACGGCTCTATCGCCGCGCGCTCGAAATTCGCGAAAAAACACAAGGGCCCGAACATCCTGAGGTGGCGGCCACGCTCGTTAACCTGGCCCGATTGCTGCAAGCCCGGCGCAAGAATGCGCAAGCCGGGCCGCTTTATCGAAGGGCGCTGGCGATATTCGAAAAAGCTCTTCCCTCCGGTCAGCCCGAGATGGCGGCGTGCCTGAAATCTTATGCCGCGCTGCTACGTCAGGCCAGGCGCAGGGTGGAGGCTGAGCAATTGGAAAAAAGAGCCAAGGAGTTGCTGACGGGAGGCTTGCGCTCGCGCAATGCCGGCGAGCCGGCTGCCGGTTGCCAGTCGGCTTCTTGCAGGTCCGGCCGAAAATGCGCGCTTGGGGCCGAGGATTGTACGGAAATGCGCCTAGCTGCGCCCGCCCGGCGAGATGCGATTTTTTAATAATTCGCCCCCAGCTTGTGCCAGTCGTCACCTGCGAGGCCGTTCAGGTCCCAGACAACCTGGCCGTCGCGGATTGTCAGCTCGCACTCGATCTTTTGTTTGCCCGCCTGCCGCGCATTGCGTACATCCAGGTAGCCGAACTCGCCCGTGCGAAGCCGCAACACGGCGACATCGGCGTTCGCCCCTGGTGTGAGGTGGCCGAGATCGGGCCGCTTGATTTCGAGGGCCGGGTTGATGGTGCTCATCCGAATCACCTGCTCGAATGGCACGCCGAGAATCAGAATTTTCGACATGGTGGTAGTCATATCTTTCATCCCGCCGTTCATACTCCGGACGTGCAGGTCTGTGGAAATCGAATCCGGAATCCATCCCTGGCGAATCGCCGGCGCGGCCTGGCGCCACAAAAAGCTTCCCGCGCCGTGGCCGACGTCGAACTTCACCCCGCGCTGGCGCGCCTGGAAAAGGTACGGAAGAACCTTTCCCTTATCATCCAGCATGGGCACAGTTCCCAGATACATGTGCGTGGAGATGTCGCCCGCGCGCAATTTTTCCAGCACCAGTTGCTGGTAGGGCCGCTCCGGACGGAACGTTCCAAAGTCGACCATCACCGGAATGTCCGCCAGTTGTCCCGCCCTGACCGCCCGCTCGACGGCCGTCCACTCCGGCCCTTGGTAATGGGCGGTCTTAACTCCGACAATGAGCTGCGGATATTGCCTCGCTACGCGGGCTGTGGCTTCCGGGTCCATGTCCGAGGTGTCCTGCTCGACCGCCCCGCACATGCCCGTCCCCACGATGTTCAGCATGGCGAGGATGCGCGTTTTGGAGCGATCGATCACCCGGTCTTTGAAATCGGGGAAGCTCTTCCAGCCCGAGGTGCCGGCGTCAACCACGGTGGTTACTCCGCTGCGGAATGTGTAGCCATCCGGATAGACGCTCAGGTCTCCGCAATAGACGTCGCGCCGGCCCGTGCCTGCGTAAACGTGGGTATGGATATCGACCAGTCCCGGCACGACGTAAAGCCCGGCTGCCGGGATGACGCGCTTGGCTTGCGAGGGGGCGATGTTGGGGGCGATCTGAGCGATCTTGCCGGCTGCGATCGCCACATCCATGACGCCGTTCCGGTTGTTGCGGGGGTCGATTACATGACCGCCCTTCAGCAGCAGATCGTAAGGGGCCTGTGCGGCGGCGCCGGCCGCCGCGGCTATAAAACAAACTACCAGCCATTGTTTTTGCATAAAATGAAACCTCAGATTGCGTCCTTTCCCCAATGTTCAGCCGCAAAGCTTGTCTGCCCGAGCGCGGCCGCCGCGCCGCGATCGGACATCCGCGCGGGTTGCGCTACGAGACCGATATTCTAGCTTGTTACAATAGTTGCAGCGTCTTTTTGCTCCTATGACCAGCGCGGAACACCGCCGGCTCGCTCTGTACGAGGCTCTGCAAGCGCGGATTTTGGTGCTTGACGGGGCGATGGGCACCATGTTGCAGGAAAGGCGCCTCACGGCGGCCGATTTCGGCGGAGCGGCGCTCGAGGGCTGCAACGAATACCTGGTGAAAACCCGGCCTGATGTCGTACTCGACATCCACCGCGCGTATTTGGACGCCGGCTCCGATATTATTGAGACTAACTCGTTCGGCGGAACCAGCATTGTCCTCGGCGAGTATGAGATCGCGAGCCAGGCTCGTGATTTGAATTTGGCCGCAGCCCGGCTCGCCCGCCGGGCGGCGGATGAATTTTCGACGCCGGCCAAGCCGCGCTTCGTCGCCGGCTCGATGGGGCCCACCACGAAAGCCATCACCGTCACGGGCGGCGTGTCTTTTGAGCAACTGCGCGAAGCCTACTACGAACAGGCCCTGGCTCTGGTCGAAGGGGGAGCCGATCTGCTGATTCTCGAGACCTGCCAGGATACGCGCAACGTGAAGGCCGGCTTGCTGGCGATCGCCCGGGCGGAGCGGGAAAGCGGCCGGAAGATCCCGGTCATTGTTTCCGGCACCATCGAGCCGATGGGGACCATGTTGGCGGGCCAGGCCGCCGACGCCTTCTGGGTTTCCATCTCCCACGCGGACTTGCTGGCCGTCGGGCTGAACTGCGCCACCGGCCCGGAGTTCATGACAGACCATATCCGCACGTTGAGCGAGCTGGCCTGGACCCGCGTCTCTTGCTATCCCAACGCCGGCCTGCCCAACGAGGAAGGGAAGTACCTGGAGACGCCACAATCCTTGGCCGAGCAGTTGGAACGCTTCATTCAGCACGGATGGATCAACCTGGTAGGGGGCTGCTGCGGAACCACTGCTGCGCACATCCGGGCCATCGCCCAGATGGCCGAGGGCAGGCCGCCTCGAGTGCCGCCGCAACGTTCGCGGCGGGTTTTTTACAGCGGCATCGAGCTGGTCGAAGCGGAAGAGAGCAACCGGCCGCTGCTGGTTGGCGAACGGACCAACGTGATCGGTTCGCGCTTGTTCAAGAATCTGGTGGCAGAGGAAAAATGGGAGGAAGCCACTGAGATCGCCCGGAGGCAGGTGAAGGGCGGAGCGCAGATTGTCGACGTTTGCCTCCAATCGACGGATCGGGACGAGATCAAGGATATCCCGCCGTTTTACGAAAAGCTGATCCGCAAAATCAAAGCGCCGGTAATGATTGACACCACGGACGCGCGCGCTGTCGAGCTGGCGCTCACCTTTTGCCAGGGCAAGAGCATCATTAACTCGATCAATCTGGAGGACGGTGAGGAAAAATTCCACCGCACGTGCCCGCTCGCCCGCGCCTATGGGGCCGCGCTCGTGGTGGGCTGCATTGATGAAGACAAATCGCAGGCCCAGGCCTTCACCCGGGAACGGAAGCTGGCCATCGCCGAGCGCTCCTATCGGCTGCTTACGGAAAAATACGGCATCCAGCCGGAAGACATCATTTTCGACCCTCTGGTTTTTCCGTGCGCCACCGGCGACGCTAACTATATCGGAGGCGCGGTCGAGACGATCGAGGGCATCCGGCTGATCAAGCAGAGAATTCCGTTTGTGAAGACCGTTCTCGGCATCTCGAACATTTCGTTCGGGCTGCCGCCGGCCGCCCGCGAGGTGGTCAACTCGGTCTTTTTGTACTACTGCACGAAAGCCGGCCTGGACCTGGCCATCGTTAATGCGGAGAAACTCGAACGCTTCGCGTCCATCCCCGCCGGGGAACGGCAACTGGCGGAGAACCTGCTCTTCAACACGCCGCCGGTCGGCACGGCCGCTCCCGAAGACTGGCGCTTGCAAACGCCGGAGCAGAAAGCGGCTATCAACCAGTTCCATATCGCCGCCATCACCGAACACTTCCGCAAGGCAGGGGCGAAGACGGGAGCGAAAGCGGCGGATCTCCCGCTGGACGAGCGCTTGGCCCGTTACATCATTGAAGGCACGAAGGACGGCCTGATCGCCGATCTTGATCAGAAGCTCAAGGAGGGCGCCGCTCCCCTTGATATCATTAACGGCCCGCTGATGGACGGCATGCGAGAGGTAGGAGACCTATTCAATAGGAATGAGCTGATTGTAGCGGAAGTGTTGCAGTCGGCCGAAGCCATGAAGGCGGCGGTCAGCTATCTCGAACAGTTCATGGAAAAAGCTGAGACGGCTGCGCGCGGCAAGATTGTCCTGGCAACGGTGAAGGGCGACGTGCACGATATCGGCAAGAACCTGGTCGAAATCATTCTCAGCAACAACGGCTATCAGGTGATCAACCTGGGCATCAAGGTGCCGCCGCAGGATCTGATTCAAGCCTATCATCAATACAATCCAGACGCCATCGGTCTTTCGGGCCTGCTGGTGAAGAGCGCGCAACAGATGGTAATTACGGCGGGCGATTTGCGGGAAGCGGGCGTCCGCGTGCCGTTGCTCGTAGGCGGCGCGGCCCTTTCCGACAAGTTCACTCGCCGGAAAATCGCGCCCAGCTACGGCGAGGCGGTCCTCTATGCGAAAGACGCCATGACCGGACTCAACCTGATGAACCGGCTGATGGACCCCCGGGAACGGGAGGCCGTGCTCAGGGCGCACAAGTCCGCGGAGGAGGCGGCCGTCGGGCAAGAGGCTCCAGCAGCGGCCATTGGCGACGGCCAGGGTGTCCCGCGGATCCCGCAGACTCGCAGCCGAAAGATCCGGGTAGACATACCGATCCCTCCGGCGCCGTATCTGGATCGGAAGGTCCGGCATTTGCCCCAACTGGCGGAAATCTGGAGCTACATCAACCCCCAGGTTTTCTACGGCCGCCATTTGGGATTCAAAGGCAATTTTGAGAAGCGATTGGCGGAACACGACGAGAAAGCGCTGGAACTTCATGCGCGGGTGGAGGAATTGAAGCAGGAAGCGGCGCGGTTCATGAAGGTCCGGGCCGTGTGGCAGTTCTTCGAGGCCGAGCGGGAAGGCAACTCGATCCGCCTGTTTGGGCCAGGCGAGCGAAATCCCCTTTACACCTTCCACTTCGGCCGCCAGCCGCGGGAAGATGGCCTATGCTTGAGCGATTACATCCTCGATGCGGCCAACGGGCAGCGGGACCATTTGGCTTTGTTCGTGGTGACGGCGGGCGAGGGAATCCGCGATCGGCTCGAAGCGGCAAAAAAGTCCGGAGAATATTTCAAATCCATCGCGCTGCACGCCCTGGCGGTCGAAACCGCCGAGGCCGCCGCCGAGTGGCTGCACCGGCGGATCCGCGAAGACTGGGGCTTCCCCGACCCGCCCGGCATGACAATGCAGGAGCGTTTCACTTCCCGCTATCGCGGCAAGCGCTACAGCTTCGGCTACGGAGCCTGCCCGAATCTCGACGACCAGCAGGGCATCTGGAAACTGCTGCGGCCCGAAGACATCGGCGTACATTTGACCGAGGGCATGATGATGGAACCGGAAGCCAGTGTAAGCGCGCTGGTCTTCCACCATCCTGATTGCGCCTATTTCACCGCGAGCGAAGAAACCGAGCTGGTGACTGCATAGGCAGACCTTTTTTTCGCCGGCCCCGTTCCGGCCTTGCGTTTCTCCGGCGCCCCCGCATGGCAGGATGATGCGAGAACAGTGGTGGCAGGCGATGTATGGAGAGACCTCTCCCTCTCTTCCTCAAGATCGTATTTGCGCTCCTCCATCTTCTGGCGGATTTCCTTGTTTACTGGCTCCTGTTCGGCGGCGGCTTGCGGGCAGCGCAGCGGTTCGGCCTCCGATGGGAGCCGGGGGATTTCCCGCGGCGCGTGCTGCTAATGGGCTGCTCGGCGGTGTATTTTCTCCGCACGCTGGTGACGGCATTCGTCTTTCTCAAACGCAGGATGACGTGGTCCGAGGCCGCGACTACCGCAGTTTGGCGTCTGCTGGTTCACGCTGCTTTTGCCGTGTCAGGCGGAACTAATCGCCGGCCGGTAGGGCTGCTAGCGGTAATAGGCGCGATTCTTTATTGGGCCGGATCTTGTCTGAATACTGGATCTGAATTCCAGCGCCACGTCTGGAAACAAAAGCCGGAGAACCAGGGGAAGCTCTACACGCAAGGCCTGTTCCGTCTTGCGATACACATCAACTATGTTGGCGATCTCGTTCTGTTTGCCGGCTTTGCAATGATTGCGGGCAGCCCCTACACGGCTCTCATCCCGCCGCTGACGCTGGCCGGGTTCGTGATCTTCAATATTCCCGGGCTTGACAGACACCTCTGCGAAAAATATGGAGCCGCCTTTGAAGAGTATGCCTGCCGGACGAAAAAGCTCACGCCGTTTGTCTACTGAATTTCTAGCCGGTGAACTGGCCGGACGCCTCGCCAGCGCCGATTTTTCCCGCGCGGCTGTTTTTTTTTGGGCGGCGTTGCCGTGTGGATTCACCGGCCAGCCGCTGCAAGTGCACCCTAAGAAAAGCGGCCGCCTCTGCCCGGTACAATTCTGCAAATTGCAAACGCACCCTCCAGAGCGGCGGCCAAAGGGCCGCGCTGCCGTTTTTGGGAAGCGGCGCTCTCAGAGGCTGGTCCCTCATATCACCCATCCGTACTATTTGTACTCGCAAAAAATGTACCTCGCTTCCAGCCGCGAGCTCTGTGATACTTCAGGTGTTTGAAAAAAGAAAGGAGCTGCTTCATGCGAGACGGGCGAGCCCTTGCTATGCGTTTCCTCTGCGAGCAAGAAGGGCAAGATACCATGGAGTACACGTTGTTGTTGGGATTTGTGGCTCTCGCCGCGGCGGCGGTTTTTCCCGTGCTGAGCGCCAACATAAAAGTCATCTGGCAAATCGCCAGCAACCACCTGTCGAATT
This sequence comes from Bryobacterales bacterium, assembly GCA_035652135.1. GTDB lineage: Bacteria > Acidobacteriota > Terriglobia > Bryobacterales > JACQDG01 > DASREK01. Next base: position 11,028 of record DASREK010000204.1, read on the forward strand.
CAGCCAGCGCCGCCAAGTGATCAGCGTCTCCAAGCGGAGCCATTGGGAGGAGCGCTGCCGGGGAGCGATAGAGGGAGCAGCGGCCGCAATCAATGGTCTTTGGAGAGTGCATCGCCGTTTCCTGGGTCAATGTGGCGAGGGCTACGACGGGGAGAGCCTGCCGGCGTATCTGACAAGAACACCAAAGACGCCCCAGTGAAAATGCTAAAATCCTGACCGTGGTGAACAGCCGCGTGTTGTCGCGCTGGCGGCCGAGTGGAATGCCGTCCCACTGGTTTTCAGCGCGGGGCGAAGCATGGCCGGTCATTCGGTTGCCTAAAAGAGACAGCCGGCGTTGCGACCGATCGCCCTGTGTTTCGGGACAGGCCGGCCAGTGTTTTTCGGCCGGCAATGTTTGCAGCACGCGGCCGGCGCCTGGCGACCTCGGCGTCCGGCGTCGCCTTCCCGGCGCGTATATTCGCGTATATTGAGGTGAAAGGATGCGTAAGCTCATACTCGTTTTGCTGGCGGCGGCAGCTGTGTGCCCGGCCCAATATGACGTTCTCATCCGCAATGGCCGCGTGATCGATGGTACCGGGAACCCCTGGCGCCGCACGAACATCGCGATTAACGGCGACACGATCGCGGCGATCGGCCCTTTGATCGGCGCAACGGCCAAGCGGACCATCGATGCCCGCGACCAGATCGTTTCGCCGGGATTTATCGACATTCATACGCATTCGCGCCGCAACATTGAGCAAGTCCCCACCGCCGACAATTACCTTCGGCAGGGCGTCACCACTCTGATCGAAGGCCCGGACGGTAGTTCAGAACTTCCCCTGCGCAGCCTGTTTGCCAGAGTCTCAGCTAAGGGCACCTCAGTGAATTTCGGGAGCATGGTCGGCCAGGGAACGGTCCGGCAGGAGGTGATGGGTCTGGTAAACCGCCCGGCCACACCGGCGGAGATCGAGCGTATGAAGGCGATTGTGCGGAGCGAGATGGAAGCGGGCGCCCTGGGCCTCTCCACGGGCCTGTTTTATGTACCGGGCAACTTCACCCCTACGGCTGAAGTGACGGAACTGGCGCGGGTGGCCGGCGAGATGGGCGGCATCTACATCTCCCACATGCGGGACGAATCCGACAAACTGATCGAGAGCGTCAAGGAGACTATCGCTATCGGCGAAAACGCCCATATGCCTACGCAAATCACGCATCACAAGGTTTTGGGCGCGCCCTATAAGGGTGAAAGTGTCGAGACGCTCAAGCTGGTGGAAGAGGCTCGCGCCCGCGGCGTCGATGTCACTTTGGACCAGTACCCGTATACAGCTTCCTCCACCGGTCTCACTGGTTTGGTTCCACAATGGGCGCAGGAAGGCGGGCACGACGCCATGGTCAAGCGCTTTCAGGATCCGGCAATACGGCCCCGCATCAAAGCCGGCATCGTCGAGAACATTAAAATCCGCCGCGGCGGCGGCGATCCGAAGAACGTGCAACTGGCTGTCTGCCAGTTTGATCCGAGCCTCAATGGGAAGACCTTGGCCCAAATCACCCAGGAGCGGGGCAAAGAGCCTACCGCCGAGAATTCCGCCGACATTACCATGGAAATCCTTTCTCACGGCAACTGCCAGGCTGTTTATCACGCGATCGACGAATCCGATATCGAGCGGATCATGAAATATCCGGATACGATGATCGGCTCCGACGGCGAGGTGGCCGTGTTCGGCCGGGGCGTGATCCACCCGCGCAGCTATGGGACTTTCGCGCGTGTGCTCGGGGTTTATGTGCGCGAGCGCAAAGTCATCACCCTGCAAGATGCCATCCGGAAAATGACTTCCCTTCCGGCTCAGCGCATGAACCTGATGGACCGGGGCCTGCTCCGGCCCGGCATGAAGGCCGACGTTGTTATCTTCGATCCGAATGTGATCGCGGACAAGGCGGAATACGGCAACCCGCATCAGTATGCAGTTGGCGTCTCTTACGTGTTGGTGAACGGTCAGGTGGCCATCGATGACGGGCGGATCACCGCCGCGCGGCCGGGCCGCATCCTCTACGGCCCCGCCCATAAGAATTAAGAATGGTTTTTTAGAAGTTTCGCCCCGGATAGGGGCCGTACGAACGGCCCCATGCAATTTGCCCGGCGGGCTTAGCTGATTCCAAGCGAGCTTCCGGAAATAATGATGGCCACGTGCCGCATCTGCGGAGCGCCAGCCGGGGGGCGCATCGTCAAACCCCGCGCGGTCATCGAAGCGGCCTGGATCCCTTGCTGAACCAGGTAGTCGCGAATCCCAGCCGCGCGGTTCGCCATGAGCTGCTGATCGGAGGTTCCATTTGTATACCCTTCGACTTCCACCTTCAGTTCCGGATGCGCCCGCAGAATGGATACGACTTTTGCGAGAGCATCGAGCGCCGGGGGTTGCAAGCCGGCCGCATTCCACTGGAAGGCAGCGTCATTCAAATCGACGACGAGCCCGCGCGCTGTCCAGCGGGTTGGCCCCAAACTGCTGAGCTGCTCGAAGAGTTGCGTTCGCAGGTCCGCAGGGGCTGCGGCCGGCTGATCGGCCGCCTCTCCGGCGCGGATAGCTCTGGCCCGCTGCTCTTCCGCCTCGCGCTCGGCCGCGGTTTTCTGCTGCTCGGCGACGGCTGCCTCGGCTTTGGCTCGTGCGGCAGCGCGGAGAGCCGCCTCTTTCTCGGCCAAAAGCCGCTCTTCTTCCTTCTTGCTCGCGGTGATGGTTCTTGCGTCCTCTGCGGCTTGTGCGGCTTCGCGGGCGGAGGTGATCACTTGCTTGGGCGAAGCCTTCCGGCTTTCGTAACTCTGCGCCTGCTGTAATAGCTGCTGGGCTTTTTGGAAAACGTCGGGAGCGTAGGTGTCGGCATGTTCCGCCTGCGCGATCTGCACGGCGTTCTGGGCCTGATACAGCGCCACCACAGCCTGGTAGCGGTCCATGGATAGCTTCTTGCCTTCGGGCTGCGCCTGTGAGGCGCCGGCGTTCAACGTGTATCCTTCGCGGCGCGGCAGCAACTGCGCATTCGCCCTTACCTCTTCAATCTTCCCTTGCGTATCGGGACGCACGGCGTTCTCCAGGACGACCACATCGCTCGGCTGGGTCACCGAGTAATAGGGCTCGGCCGTCACCAGGAGACCGAAGGCCTGGAAGCGTGTTGTCACATGCAGCTTCGCATTTCCGTCGGCGTCCGGCACTACCTCGCCCAGATTTGTTGCGCGTCCATCCGGCGTGATCGCCCAGAGCACGTAGCTGAGAAACTCGGGGCCGAACCTGGTCGCATCCGGCAGGCGCTCAATCCTGGCGTCGATCTTCGTTGCGCCCTTTTTACTTTCCACAACCGCCTCGCCTTTGGCCTGTGGCGCCAGAACGGTTCCGCGAAAATCGATTTTGGTCGGCTCGCTCAGGTGCTCGTAATTAACCGCCTTGATGGTTCGTCCGACAACCGTGATGCGGTAAATGGGCGTCCGCCCAGCGTTTTCCGGAGCCGCATTTTGCACGGCTTGGCTCCAGGCTGGCGCCGATCCCAATAAAAGTGCGAGAAAAGTCACGTTGACGGGCTTCATATTGGACCTCTCCGGACGATTCCCGCAGTTGCCCTGCCACTCCTTTCTCCCCGCCATTTCAATGAAATAGAAGAAATGCTACCGCCCACGGGCCGGTAAAAACTACAGGTTTCCTCGGGCTGGCCGCACGGGCCCTGAAGAGGCTGTGTTCCGACCGTTTCACAAAGTCATGAGGGACCTTGAACGGCGTCAGCGGTTTCTAGGGCCGGCCTCCGGTCTCGCCCGCGAGCTGGGGAGGGCGATCAGAAAAGTGAGGGGTCGAAGGGGACTCGGATGGTCTTCTCCTCGGGCCGGCCGACAATGAGAATCTCATTCCCTGCGATCAAAATATCGCGGACTCCCTCAAAGCCGTCGGGAATCGGCGCAAGCACCGCCAGGTAGCGCGCCGTACGCTTTTCTTTTGCGTTCAGCCATCCGAAAGTCGGCGTGTCCCAAAGCGCTGGCATTTGGAAATAGGCGCGCGCCGTGCCGCTCACGCGCGTATTGCCGAATTCCATGCCGCGCGTCTGCGTCGCGCCGTTCCACGGAGGCTGCATGCGTTCCTTGTTCTGTTCCCAAACATTCAACCAGGGAAAATCGGCGCGACGGAACACATACGCGACGACCAGCCGGTATTCTCGGTTGACGGCGGACAGAAACTCGACATCCCGCCGCGGATCGAGCAGCAGGTAAGCCAAATCCGCGCTGCGCTGATCCTGCGAGAAGCGCCGGAAGTCGCGGTCGCCGTCCGTCGGCCAATGAAACTCGTGCGATCGGTCACCCAAGCTCCGCTCGCCGCGTGTGGCAGAGGCGTCAAATGCACTGAAGTTCGCGTCCACGAACGGCGGACCGAACGTAACGTGCTCGACCCATCCAATGGGGCGGTCGAAAGCATTCTGATTTTCAGCCGTTTCCTCGAAATACAGCACCGGCTGGCCCTGGCGCAGGCGCAGCGTGCGTGTCATCGACGTGCGCCCGGCAGGCAAATCGGCCCGATAAGTGAAATCGATATTCCCGCTGGATTCGTGCGATGTCACGACATACCACGCCAGCGTAGATACCTCGCCGTGATAGCTGAGGCCTGCCTGAAACTCCGATGGCGAAGGCGCGCCCCAGAAATCGAATGCCAGGTTGTGGCCCATGATACCTGACAGAGTTGCGGCTTCGGAATCCGTTCCATACACGGCCCCGTACTTGTCTTTGTTGTAGGTAGAAGGCTCGATGGAAGGCCAGGGCGGAATCCATAACGGATTGATTTCCCGGCCGCCGGGCGGGTTTTTGAGTACAAGTTCGGCGATGTGGCCTCCGCCCTGAAGAACGGTCACACGCAGGCGGTTGTTCTCAAGCCGCCAAGCCAGGCGTCCGCGAAAACGGGCCATGCCGGGCTGTTGACCCCAAGCTATAGCCGAGACAAAAACTGCCAGCAGGCAAATTTTTTTCATTACGAAACAGCTCTCCATCGGATCAAGTTTCCGTCGCGAACCGCTGCTACCTGGCCCTGCCGCCGCAGATATTCGAGGTGCGCGAGCGCCTCGGCCATTGCAAAGCGTTCATTGAGCGGAGACAGGCGGCGTCCCCATTCGGCCGCTGCGACCTCGTAAGCGGTACGCGGCGTTGCCGCCACCGCGCTGTGCATTCGCCGGCAGCGGGCCTCGTGGTGCAGCATGGTAGCGCATATCCAATCCCGGTGATTTCGGAAAGGCTGGCCGTGCGAAGGCAGCACCCAATCGATGTCTAACTCCCGGACGCGCTCCAAGGAAGCGAGATAATCTCCCAGCGGATTCCCCGAAGAATGCCCGTGCAAGCCTATATTCGGCGTGATCTTCTCCACCATGTGGTCGCTCGAAAAGTACAGTCTTCGGCCGGCGAAGTAGAAGGTCAGTAAACCAGGGGAATGGCCGGGAGTCAACAGAGTCTCGATCTCACCCCCGTGAATAGGAATCCGGTCGCCATCTTCCAGAAAGCCTTCAGGCGAAAACATATCGATGAACTCGGAGATGCCTCGCGAAGCCTGAGCGATCTCCTCGGTCTCGTCCCGGGGCGCCCCGTTCTCGGTGAGCCAAGCCGACTGCTCGGAGAACAGGTCATTATCCATAAATCTCGGGGAGAGCAGGGCGGCCTCCGCTGCGTGCACCCAGATGCCGGCCCCGGAGCGGTTTTGCACTTCGGCGGCCAGGCCGAAGTGATCGGGATGCAGGTGGGTGATAATCAGCCGCCGGATATCCGTCCACGGCACGCCGATGGACGAGAGAGCCTCGGCCAGAGCTTTGCGGCAGGCGTTCGTCTTCAAGCCGCAATCGAGCAGAAGAAAACCGTCCCCTGTACGTATCAAGTAGACATTCAAAATAGCGACGGGAAACGGCAGAGGCAGCCGGATCAGCCAGATGCCTTCAGCAATCGAGACTGGAGCAGTCATAAATCATGGCCGAGCTGAGACGCCCGCCGACGATTCGGGCCAAAGGCAGCGGAGCACGCGCCTGGGCCGGGAAGTAAGCCTATTTCAAGCCTCCGGCATCCAAAGGCTGCTCGGCGAGCGCCGCCTCTCCGGCCCTGGATCTCGCCAGCGCCCAAGTCGAGCCCGCGGCCACGGAGACGAAGAGAAGACCTTCTCCCCATTCATGCAGCAATAATTTTCCAATGCCGAACAGCGAGCTGTAGATCAAAACACAGCCTGCGAACCAGTTCCGAAAACTCCCCGCGAGGTCGTCCGCCGCCGGAACGCCGGCTTTCGCGGCAACCGGGCCCCAGAGCACAGGGGAGGGCCGGGCCCGGCGGTAAAACGCCACCAGGGTTTCCTCCGGCTCCGGCTTCGTCAAAAGCGTTACGGCCACCCAAACCAGGGTGGTAGCCGCCACGGTGACGAGCATCAGTTTGGCGAAGCCAATGGGGTCGTCGCTATCCCACCCCACGCCCAATTGCAAATACAAAGAGATGGCAAACGCCG
>DASREK010000205.1:0-10977 GCA_035652135.1 Bryobacterales bacterium
GGTTCCGGGCTGCCTCAAGGGTTCATCCAATCTACGCAGTACGGGCTGGGCCGCAGCAAATACGGGCGCAAGTGTCAGCCGCTTTTCACCTGACGCCACTGCACAATCGGTGGAGAAGATGGTGGGCGCGACAGGACTCGAACCTGTGACCTCCTGCGTGTGAAGCAGGCGCTCTAACCAGCTGAGCTACGCGCCCGGATCAACGAAATCGGAGCCTCTGAGGCAGCGGCCGCGATCGGAGCAAAAGTCTGCGGAAGCCGCCCGAAAGCCATTCAGATGGAAAGCCGGATCGGGCTTGACCGAACGCGCGCCCGCGCCACCTGGCGTTCCGGGTCCGCGTTCCATTGACCATTCCAGCTCCGATTCAATCCCTCTAAGCATACCGCGAAATCCGAGCCGGCGTCCCACGCGTGAAACGGGCGCGTCCGGCGGCAAACTCTAAGTCAGGCAAACAGCAATGAAGACTTACGCACTCGCCTAGTCGACCTCACGGCGCCCAGGCCGTTAAGATACGCGAGGTTCGGGCTCGCGTGGGGCTGCCGCGCACGTGGGCGGTGGGGCCAGCAATTCTGTCAAGCCGCGCCGGTACGTGGCACTCATTGCCCTGCCAGCTTCACCGGCTGCACGAACGCACCGTTGCCTGCCGAATCCCAAACAGCAAAGCGCACCCACTTTTCCCCATTGGCGTTAAAAGGAATCTGGAAGTGGTGCTTACCCAACGCCGGCAAATCCGTGGCGGGAATGATCTGCCGGCCGGTGCGTTGGCCGTCGCCCCAAATCACCTCAGCGAACTCTAGCGGAAAAGTCCATTCGACATCCGCCACTATGGTCCGCCGATTTCCCGATCCTTGCATGGACCAGGAAGGGATCAGCACTTCCCCGGATGTCACGAAGTAAGCACCACGTTTCATGGAGTCGACGATCGGTTTCCAGTTGTCAATACCCGGAAGCGCGTCGACCTTTACGTAATTCACAGGGTTGTTTGCGTAGACATCATCACCGGGACCTTGCTGGTAAACTTCCGAAATCGCCTGCATATATTTCGGTGGTGTAGGCAGGTCGGCGACCCAATTGTTCATGTCGTCGAACAAAGGCATGCAGCGGTAATCGCATAGCCGAACTTCCGAACCGTCCAGTCCCATACCCCAGCGAAAACCCACCCCGCGGTAGTTCTCGTCGCGGAAGGCGGCTGTTTCTTTAAGGGCATCGGGATATCCGGTGGACCCCTTCGAACGCGGATGCGGCATGAAAAGGATCAGGGCCCTGGACGGTACACTGACCACCTCCTAGGCCGAAAGTTCCATATTGAAACCCAGGGTCAAATACTCTCTATACCCGTCCGGTTTCGTTGTCAAGTGGCACTGTCCGAAATTGCTTTCCCCGACGGGGGACAGCCTTTGTTGCGCAATGGGGGCCTATTCCGGGAGGCCGAGCGCGAGGATGGCATGGACTATTCGGGGGTGAAGTCCCCGGCCGGTTTCAGGCGCCCATCGCCGTTTTTGCTGTTATGTGGGCGATTTCGAAACCCAGGCGCTCCGCATTGTGCAGTGAGGCCGTCCCGGGCCGGGTAATGCTAACAGATAGGTTGCAACCTGAGGAAACTGCGTATTCGATGCGGGCGCGCGAGAGCGCCGCCTGATACCGCGGCATGCAACGATCACAGCCGCTTGTGCGCCTGCTCTTCGATTCCGCGAAACTTCCGGCTGCCGAATCCTTCATGGAGGGCCTTGGTTTCCTGGCAGCGGAACTACAGAATCATGAACGGCAAGAGTAGGATGCCGCGGGTAGAGAGTCAAGGTGCATCCGTTCCTGGAGCAGCAAGAGACTGCAATTGCTGAAAAGCATCTCATTCCTCCACCTTGGTTTGCGACGGACCCAGTAACTCGTAAACGTTGCCGCGCCATTCGATGCGCCGGCGGAAGAGCGAAGCCAGAAAAACCCAAAGCCAGATCCAGGTAACGGCCGGAGTGAGCCAGCAATAGACCCAGCCGTGGTGGTCGAACCACGGCTTTCGGGCCGGAAACAGCAAGCGGGCCACACGTTCCCGCCAGGCGCCGCGGCACATGCCGGGAACGAAGGTCAGAAAGAAAACCGGGGCGGCCCAGAAACGCCCTTCCGCGAGCATCGCGATGCCCGTGGCCATGGCGGCACAATAAACAGCGTGCGCGGCGAGGCCCAGCCACCATGTCCTGGCATCGTAAATCCGGGCAATTGTCAACTGCCGGACAGCCCACTCGAGGAACTCACACGCCGAGCAGCCGCCGCCGGTCTCCACCATGGCGTGAGCGGAGTACGCAATGCGGAGCCCGGCGGCGCGGATGGCGCGGGTCAGTTGATAGTCATCGCTGACCGAGCCCAGCCAATACTCCGCCACCCGGGCTTTTTCAAAAATGTTGCGGCGAATGGCCATCGCGCCGCCCCAGGCGAAGGGTGGATCGCCGGCGCCGAAGGTCCCTGCGATTGCTGCGTTCCAAACGCTTTGTACGAGAGGCCAAAATTCGCCGCGATCGGGGAAGTACCAGCGGTAGCCGGTAGCGGCTCCAACGGCGGGGTCGCGGAGCGGAGAAATCAAGCCGCGCAGCCAGCCGCGGCCAGCGCGCCCGTCGGAGTCGGCGAAGGCGAAAACCTCGCTGTTCGCCCGGGCCTGGGAGACGGCGGCCAGCAGGTTACCGATTTTCTCACTGGTATCGCGCGGGCCCCGGCCCGCCACCACCAGCCTGGCCCGCGAATTCAGCCAGGGTTTGATCTGGGCGACCGCCGGATCGGCGGAATCGCGCACAGCGATCAGAAGTTCGTAATCCGGGTAGTCCTGCTCCAGCAGCGAGCGCAGGTTGTCCACCAGCCCGGGCTCCAGGCCCTTGATCGGAACGATGAGGGTGGCCGGCGGCGTCCATAACGGCGGCCCGGCCTGCACTTGCGACCGTATCGCGTTCCATTGACGCTGCCCGGAGTGCAGGGAAGCAACGCCCAAAGCGATGGCGGCGGCCGAAAAAAGACAAAACAGGGCGAGCAGCACGCGTTGAGTCTAACATTCTTCCGATAGCCCCTCGGTTCCGTTTTGGTATTCTGTCCAAAGGTAAGTACCTTTGTTTGGCCGACACAAGAAGAAGGTTGTATTTCTCTTTGCGCTGGCCGATGTAATCCTCACGATCTTTTCCTTCGAGGCGGCCTACCAGCTCCGCGTGTACCTGCCGCTCGAACATGTCTTCTTCATGACGGTCCCGGTCAAGGCGCTGGTGCTGGGCGCTGCGCTGGCGGCTTGGGTAAGCATGGGCTTTCTCTTCCGGGTCTACGAACGGCTGGAAACCGGCGAGCCCATTGCCGCTCTGGGCGACTCGATCCAGCAGGTCACGGCGAGCCTGCTTCTCCTGGTCGCATTCCTGTTCGGGATGAAGCTCGATATCAGCCGTGTTTTTATCGGGCTATTCGGCGCGTTCAACCTTCTGGCGCTGGTAGTTTATCGTGTCAGCGCACGTTCCGTGCGGGGCTACCTGCGCAAGCGCTTCGGGGCGGTCTCGTATTTCGTGATCGTGGGCACGGGCAAGGCGTCCCGGGAAGTCGGCCGCGCTCTCGAACAGGCGGAGCAGCACGGCGTGCGGCTCCTGGCCTACATCGATCCGGCGGAGCAGCCGTGCGGGGCCCAGATCGCTCTCGAGAAGACGTATCCGGTGTACCCGCTCTCGGAACTGCCGGCTCTCCTGCGCAGCCAGGTAATCGATGAGATCATCTTCGCCGTCGGCGGAGAGAGGCTTCCCAAGCTGGAAGAAATTTTCCTGCTCTGCGACGAAGAGGGAGTGCGAACCCGGGTGCTGCTCGATTTCTTCCCGCACGTCAACAGCGAAGTCTACCTGGACCAGTTCGGCTCGTTCTCGCTGCTGACCTTTTCGGCGACTCCTCATGACGAAATCCGCCTGCTGATCAAACGTGTATTTGACTTCGTTTTTGCCCTGATAGCCCTGATCGTGCTTGCCTTGCCTCTCGCCGTTTTCGCCCTCGCCGTCCGCCTCACCTCGCGCGGCCCGGCCATTTTCAAGCAGGTGCGCTGCGGCCTCAACGGCCGGCGGTTCACCTTCTACAAGCTCCGCTCGATGTGCCATGACGCCGAGATCAAGAAAGCCGAACTGGCCGCCTTGAACGAGCGTGACGGTCCGGCCTTCAAGATTTCCAACGACCCGCGCCTCACGCCACTGGGCCGGTATTTGCGGCGATTCTCGATTGACGAGTGGCCGCAATTGTGGAATGTGCTGAAAGGAGACATGTCACTGGTAGGGCCGCGCCCCGCGGTGCCCGCAGAAGTGGAACAATATAAGGGCTGGCAGCGGCGGCGGCTGCGGATGAAGCCGGGGCTGACGTGCCTGTGGGTGCTCGAAGGCCGGGATCATCTCGATTTCGAGACGTGGATGCGTCTTGACATGAAATACATCGATAACTGGAGTCTGCTGCTGGATCTGAAAATCCTGCTCCGCTCATTTCCGCACATCCTGCTGGGGAGGGGAGCGTCTTAAGACGACCGCATGATTCCCCTGCGCGACAACATCCCTTCGCGGCGCTATCCAGTCGTAAACGTAACGCTGATCATCCTGAATGTGGTGGTCTTTTTGTATCAACTCATGCTCGGCCCGGATCTGGAAAGTTTCGTGCGCACGTATGCCGTGGTTCCCTACCGCTATTTTCACGCCGTCTATGTGACGTCGCACGGGCTTCGCCCGGTGACGACAGCCGACTTGCTCATACCGCTTGTCACCTCGATGTTTCTGCACGGGGGCTGGCTGCATCTGATTGGAAACATGTGGTATCTGTGGATTTTCGGCGACAACGTCGAAGACCGCCTGGGACACGGCCGTTACCTGATTTTTTATCTGCTCTGCGGCATCACCGCCGCCCTGGCGCACATCTGGTTCAACGCGGGCTCGCGGCTGCCCAGTTTGGGAGCGAGCGGAGCGATCGCCGGCGTGCTGAGCGCGTATCTGATCTCGTTTCCGCGGGCCCGAGTGCTGGTGTTGGTGCCGCTGTTCTTCTTCTTTCCCATTGTGGAAATCCCGGCTTTGTTCTTTCTAGGTTTTTGGTTTTTGCAGCAGTTCTTTTATGGCGCGGCCAGCCTGGGCGTCCCTGCATATCAGACCGGCGGCGTAGCCTGGTGGGCCCACGTCGGCGGATTCGTCAGCGGGGCGATTCTGCTATGGGCGTTCGCGCCTAAGGGCAGATACCGGCCAGCATCCTACAGCGTCTGGGGCTGAAAGCAGCGGTCTCCGCTTTGGCGGGTGGGGTAGGGGCTTAAATAGTCGAGCGCCTCGTTTTGCTCGCGATCGCCGAGAATGCCCGCCCCGCCGGGAGAGTTGGTTGCCAGTCGTCCTGGGTCGATGGCTTCAATGGTTTTCAGGTGATCGAGAACCCGCTCGGAAAACTCGTTCCAAATTTCAAACGTCATATTGCGGTAGGGCAGCAGCTCGCGGGTCAGGGCGGTAACGGCGCGATGGGATTCCTCAGGTCCCAGCCGGATATTCGCATGCCAGCTTTCCTGTGAGAATAGCACGAGTTCGATCACCATTCCGAGGCGGTCTGCGTCGGCAATGATCTCCTTCAGCCTAGCCACGTTCCGATCGCGCAGCCGCCCGTCAGGGAAATAGAGCGTGCAGGCGCCGCACGTATCTGCGTAGCTGCGCCGGGTGTCCCACTGCGCCCAGACGCGCAGGGAGTTGATGCCGTAGCGCTGGAATTTTTCCCATTGCCGGCGTTCCTCGGATCTCTTATTGAACGAGGGATTATAGACGGCGTTGAAGAAGCTGATTCCCGTGTAAGGGAACGGAGCGCCGTTGAGCAAAAACGATGTGCCCGAGACGCTCAGCGTATGCCGGGATTGCGCCCGCGCAGGGCCCATGAAAACGGCGCAAAGAAGCAATCCGAGCAGAATTCCGCGGCGAATCATAGGATCTATTGTCCTTCCTTCCCGAATTTGGCCAGCAGCGACCGCGTCAGATTTTGCGAGTGGTGGGTGGCGGTCTCGATCGCCGAAATCAGCATCGAGCGCAGCCCGTGTTTTTCGAGCTCGTGGATCGCTGAAATCGTCACTCCGCCCGGAGTGATGACCTGATCTTTCAGAATGGCTGGATGGAGCATGGTCTCGCGCACCAGCTTGGCGGCTCCCAGCACGGTTTGCTCTGCCAGTCTGGTGGAAACTTCGCGCGACAGCCCCATCTTGAGGCCTCCGGCGATGAGCGCCTCGATAACCATGTAAACGTAAGCCGGGCCGCTGCCCGACAGAGCGGTGACCGCGTGCATCATTTCCTCTTCCACAAACGTTACGACGCCCACTGCGCGAAAAATATCTTCCACCAGCCGGCGGTGGGCGGCGGTTCCGGCGGCATTGGACGCGACAGCGGTAGCGCCCTCTTCGACTACCACCGGAATGTTCGGCATTGCCCGGAAGATCGGCATTCGCTTTTCGATCAATTTTTCGATGAGGCTGATGGGTACGGCGGCGGCGAGGGAAATGAGAATCTGGTCTTCGCGCAGCACGTCCCGGATCTCTTCCAGCACTTTCGGCAGCGTGGAGGGCTTCACCGCAAGGATAATCAGGCCGGAGTTTTGGGCGGCCTCGCGGTTGCCGCCGGCGGTGACCTTGATCGAAAACTTCGCCGCCAGTTCTTCCGCCCGCTCGGGTGTTCTCACCGTGGCGATCAAATCCTCCCGGCGGGCGACCTTCCCTTTCAGAATGCCCCCGATCAACGCTGCCCCAATATTTCCGGCCCCCAGCACGGCAATGCGCCTGGACCGGGTTGTCTTCGCTCCGGTCCTTCGAGAAGCAGAGGATTGGGAAACGGGCATGGGGACATTTTAGGGCATAAAGCGCAGCGAAACAGCCGCGAAAGGCCGGCGTTGCGGAGGAAGGACTGGGGGCCAGGGCAAACTGATATCATCAAGAGCATGGCGGGGAGACTGACGATCCTGGCGGCGTTGCTGGTATCCTCGTTGCTCCGGGCGGACACCGGGGCCGAGCGCCTCCGCAAGATTCGCGCCATCAGTTTCTCGCCCGAGCAGTGCTATCGCGTTCGCGACCTGCTGCTCGAGCGAGAGGATTTCAAGCTCTACTTCACCGATGGATATCTTCTGTTCGCCAACCCTGTGGAAGGCCAATCCCTTGCGGCCCTGTTTCTGGCTGCCACAGACACGGGAGAAGCGGAGATCGTGGTCATGCCGCCGTCGCCCAGCGAGCGCCAGTCGCTGGCGCGGTTCGCCGGCGCGCCGGTGCTCGAGGAAAACATCCGCACCGCGTTGATGTTTTTCACCGACGATACCGCTCAAGTCCTGCGGCGCGCCATGGCCGAAAACGAGTTCAACCACCCGGATGTAGAAGCCGGTAAGAGGCTGGCCCCGGACTGGCAGGCTGTAACGCGCAACATGATCACCAATTACGACGCGCGCATGTTGATGGACGCATTCACGCAGCCCGAGGCGTCGGGCGTTCCCCGCACCGGGTTCTTTGCGGCGGCCATCAGCAGCGTCAAGCTGGGCCGGTTCGACATTCTGCTCGATCCGCTCCGGACCGAACAGGCCATCCTGGGCCAGGTGGTCTGGCAGGCGGGGCAGAGATACTACGACATCTGGGCCAGCTTTCCGGAGCGGAGCCTCCGGTCGCGCGGCGCCGAAAGAGCGCAGTTCCTCATCGACCCAGGCGCGCTGGAGCACTACCGCATCGAAGCATGGCTATCGGCGGATTTGAGCATGAACGTGGACGCCCGCGCAACGCTCATCACAAGCGGCGTGCGCCAGCGGGCCGTGCTGTTTGAAATTTCGGCCCAGATGAAGGTCACACAGGTGCAGCTCGACGGGCGCCCGGTGGAGTTTTTGCAAGGCGGGGCTCTTGACTCGAGCTCATCCCGCCGGCGCGGGGACGATTGGGTATTGGTAATCAGCGAAGAGCCGCTCGAGCCTGGCAGCCATCATCAAATCGAGTTCCGCTATGAAGGCAACGTCATCGCGGATGCAGGCGGCGGGGTGTATTTCGTTGGGGACCGCGGAAACTGGTACCCGAGCCGCGGCCTGCATTTTACGGACTTCGACCTCTGGTTCCACTATCCCAGCCGCCTGCAAATGGTAGCGACCGGCCGGGAGTTGGAATCCCAGCTGGAAGGCGATGTGCGAACGTCGCATTGGCGGCCCGATGCGCCGATTCGCGTCGCGGGATTCAATCTCGGGAATTTTGAACGAGCCAGCCTGAAACTGGGAAGTTATACGTTGGACGTCTGCGCCAATAAGACACTGGAGCGCGCCTTGCAGCCCATGCCGGTGGTTGCTCCGCCGCCGCTGCCTCCGCCGCGCCGCCGGTCGCCGTTTCGAAACCCGTCGATAGCGCCCGACCTTCCGCCCCCGGAAGCCCCGCCCAGTCCAACCCTCCGCTTGGAGCAAGTGGCGCAGGACAGCGCGGAAGCATTGCAGTTTTTCACCCAGCATTTCGGACCCTTGCCGCTGCGGCACCTGACAATCTCCCCTATCCCCGGCCGCTTTGGTCAGGGTTTTCCCGGGCTGATATATCTCTCCACGCTGAGCTATTACCAGGCGGAAGATAAACCCCTAGAAAAGCTTCGCGCCGAAGACCGCCTGTTTTACGCAGAGCAGCTTCGGGCTCACGAGATCGCGCACCAGTGGTGGGGAAACGTCGTCACTACGCTCGACTATCATGACGAGTGGCTGATGGAATCGCTCGCCGATTATTCGGCGCTGATGTTTCTCGAGCAACACAAGGGGCCGGATGTGCTCGAAAAGGTGCTCGGCGTGTATAAGAGCAACCTGCTCAGCAAGACTGAGTCGGGCCAGACGGTGGAAAGCGCCGGAGCGATCGTCCTCGGCAACCGCCTGCGGTCGTCACGCTCGCCACGGGCCCGGGAAACGATTACATACGAAAAAGGCGCTTGGGTGCTGCACATGCTCCGCCGCCGGATGGGAGACCGGAACTTCCTCGGCATGCTGACGGAGCTCCGCCGCAAATATGAATATAAGAGCGTAAACACAGAACAATTTCGTGAACTGGCGGCCAAATTCCTGCCGCCCAACTCGCCGGATCCCAGCCTGGAAAGCTTTTTTTCGCAGTGGGTCTACTCCACCGGCGTGCCCGTTTTGCAAATGGAATACAAGGTGACGGGCAAAGCGCCGCAGTTTCGAGTGGCCGGCGTGATCCGGCAATCGGGCGTGCCCGAGGATTTCAGCGTGGCCGCGCCGGTGGAAATTCAAGTTCCGGGCGGGGGCCGGAAAATCGAGACGCGCGTTCAAACCGCGAACGGGGAAACTCCGTTCAGCATCACCTTGCGGGAGCGCCCGGCGCGCGTGCAGCTCGACCCGCAGGATTCCATTCTGGCGATAAAACAATAGAAACAGGCAAACAACGCGCGGGAACTGGTCGCGAGCGCCTGCCCGCACCCCGCGCCCCAGGCCATAGGACGCAGGCGCTTCTCCAAGCCGACCCTGAGGGCGCTTATTGCTGCGAGCTATCGTGCGCCGGCTCCGGTCCCCCGACGCGCACCGGCGCCGCGGGCTCGCCGAAGCGGAAAAGGTGGTTGAGCGGACCCCGCCCGTTGCCGATAGGATAGGCGCGGTTGATGGCCTGGGTCACGTAAGCCTTAGCCAGAACGACGCTCTCCATCGCCGCCTTGCCATGAATCAAGTTAGTCAGAATGGCCGAGGAGAACGTGCACCCGGTGCCATGCGTGCTCTGGGACTCGATGCGGTGGCCGGTGAAAACCTCCATCTCCTGGCCCCCGTAGTAAACGTCTGTCGGTTTATCCAGATGGCCGCCGGTGATCACCACATGCCGCACTCCCTGCTCGTGCAGCAGCTTGGCCGCTCCTTTCATTTCTTCCAGGGTGGAGACAGAAGCGCCGAGCAGGCGTCCGGCTTCTTCGGCGTTGGGCGTCAGAACATGAACCAGAGGGAACAGCAAGCGCTTGAAGGGTTCGATGTCCTGAGGCGGCAGGAATTGTGTTCCGCTCGTGGATCGTAAAACCGGATCCACTACGATCGGCAGCTCTTTGTGTGCGCTCAAGCAGGCGGCGACGATTTCCAGATTTTTCCTGCCGCCGAGGAGGCCCACTTTGATCCCGGCGATGCTGATATCCTCAAACAGCATGTCCAGTTGCAGGCGCAGCATCTCGGGATCCACCGGCATTACCTTGCGCACCTCTCTTGTGTTCTGCGCGGTCATGGCGGCGATGGCGGCCACGCCGTAGCATTCGTGCGCGGCGAAAGTCTTCAAATCGGCGAGAACGCCCGCTCCGCCGGAGGGATCGAAGCCGGCTACCGTCAACGCGACGGGCCTGGAACTAACCTGCGCCATTTCTACTCACCTGAGTTGCTTCCGAGTGAAACATAACACAGCAGTTTGCCGGCTACAATAGGCCTGAGAAAACAAATCGAATACGGCAACGGGGGGCCAGCCGGCCATGCATTCTCCCTCCCACCGCCGGATGCGGCGGCATGACTTGTTCCGGTGCAATCCGGTCTAGGAGACGAGACCGCTCGGGCCGAGGTTGCTACGATTTCACAACGGGTCTGATTTTCTCCTCCGGGCTTGGCCGCCGTGCGGGCATCGGGGTTGCAACCGGCCCGCCAAGTCCGCCGCCGGCTCAGTGCAGATCGGCGCGCTCGCCGCGCGAACGCGACTTGAACTCCCGCACCAGTTCTACCAGCGCCGCGACGACGGCTTCGAAGATCTTCTTGCCTTTCTCGGCCGTTGCCAGGGTCGGGTCTCCGACCACTCCGCTGCGGCTGAAGCGGGTCCAATGGTCCATGTAAAGCACCGGTGACCCCTTCATCAGGTCGAGCCAGATGAATTTCGATGCGGGCAGGTTCATCTCCTTGACTGCTTTATCCATTTGGACGCGGGCGGAATCGAGGTGCAAATAGACCGAGGTTTCAAGCTCACAAGCGTGCGCCATGCCGCCCGGAACGGCGGATTCGCGCAACTGGTGAATCACGTCGGGAGCC
>DASREK010000206.1:0-6231 GCA_035652135.1 Bryobacterales bacterium
TCTGACCCGAGGTGAGCCTGGTCCGCCCCGGCGATCTGGTATCAGCCGAGATGCATGTGGCGTGCGGCCGGTGTTATCAATGCCGGACCGGCGCGTCGCACATCTGCCGGCGCGTGAAGATCATAGGCGTCGATGCGGACGGGTGCTTTGCGGAATTTGTGCGCGTGCCCGAAAGCAACGTCTGGAAAGTAGATCCGGCCATCACCCCGGATATCGCCGCGGTTTTTGATCCTCTGGGAAACGCGGTGCACGCGGTGCTGGCCGGGCCGGTCGCGGCGGCGGGCATCGCGGTGATCGGTTGCGGTCCCATCGGACAGTTCGCCGTGGCCGTGGCCCGCGCCTGCGGCGCCTCGCGCATTTTCGCCATCGAGATCAACGAGAGGCGGCTGGCGGTCGCCTGCCGCATGGGGGCCGATGTTCTGATTAATCCCGCGCGCGAAGATCCGGTCGCCCGAGTCCTGGAAGAGACCGCAGGCAGCGGGGCGGACGTGGTTCTGGAGATGTCGGGGCATCCCCAAGGCGTGAAGAACGCCTTTGCCATGCTGCGCATGGGCGGGCAGGTGACTCTGCTCGGAATTCCCATCAAGCCGGTGGAGATGGATCTCGCCGGAGATATCATTTTTCGTGGAGCGACAGTGGCCGGCATCAATGGGCGGCGCGTATTTCAAACCTGGTACCAGATGGAGGCGCTCCTCAAAGGCGGCCGGCTCGACATTACTCCGGCGATTACCGATCGCCTGCCCCTCGCCGAGTTTCATAAAGCCATGGATCTGCTCCGGCGCGGGGAAGGCTCGAAGATCCTGCTGGAACCATGAAAAGGACTCTACTCCAGGCGCGGCGCCCGCGCCTTGCGAGGCGCCTGCCGCCTGATTTCCCTCATAATGCATGAATCACGCCATGACGAATCCATTGCAATACTTGACCGATGAGCTCAACGAGCTCCGGAACAAGGGCCTGTACCAGCGGCTCCGGATCTTAGGCGGAGAGCAGCTTCCGGTCGCCGAATTTGACGGCCGGCGGGTGATCAATCTTTCCTCGAACAATTATCTCGGACTGACCACGCATCCCAAGCTGCGCGAGGCGGCGATCGAGGCGACGAAAAAATACGGCGTGGGGTCGGGCGCCGTCCGCACCATAGCAGGGACGATGTCGATCCACATGGCGCTCGAAGAAAAGATCGCCGCATTCAAGCACGCCGAAGCCTGCGTGGTTTTCCAATCGGGTTTTGCGGCGAATGCCGGAACGGTGGCGGCCGTTCTCGGCAAGGACGACGTCATTATATCCGACGAGTTGAATCACGCCTCGATCATCGACGGCTGCCGGCTTTCCCGCGCCGCGATTCGAATTTTTCCCCATAAAGACGTGGCTGCCGCCGAAAAAATTCTGGCCGAAGCGGCACAGCTTCCCGGCCGCAAGCTTCTCATTACCGACGGCGTATTCTCCATGGAGGGCGATATTGCGCCGCTGCCTGCCCTGGTCGAACTGGCGGAACGATACGGCGCCATCATGATGATCGACGATGCTCATGCGAGCGGCGTGCTCGGGAAAAACGGGCGAGGCACCGTCGATCACTTCGGCTTGCACGGACGCGTTCACATTCAGGTAGGGACGCTTTCTAAGGCGATCGGAGTGCTCGGCGGATATGTCTGCGGAAGCCGCGATCTGATCGAATTCCTGTATCATCGCGCGCGGCCGTTTTTGTTTTCCACCTCGCACCCGCCGGCGGTCGCGGCGAGCTGTCTGGCGGCGTTCGAGGTCCTCGAGCAAGAGCCGGAGCTTGTCCAGCGGCTCTGGGAGAACACGCGGTTTTTTAAAAAGGGTCTCATGCAGCTTGGGTTCAACACCGGCCGGAGCGAAACGCCCATAACGCCGGTAATCGTGGGCGAAGCAACGCTGGCCCACCAGTTTTCACGCGAGCTGTTTGAGGCCGGCGTATTCGCCCAGGGGATCGGATTTCCCACCGTGCCGCAGGGCCAGGCCCGCATCCGGACCATCGTTACCGCCACTCACAGCCGCGCGGAACTGGATCAGGCGCTGGCGACATTGGAGAAGGTGGGGAAAAAGCTGAAGATCATCTGACCCGTCAGGAGAAAGAGAAGCCACTGCGAAGCCTCCGGGGGCCTCAGGCTGCCACCGGCGAGAAAATCGGCTGCCATTAGCTCGATCTTTCTTGCAAGAGATTCAGGTAAAAAACCGGTTGGGATCCGGAACGCCTGGGAGGTTATTATTAGGAGCGCCGGCGGGCGCAGTCTCTAAGCGGTTGCGACCCCCCCGGCTGTCCAACATCGGGCGAGACGGAGGTGCCTATGAACCGGCGTGAATTTGCGGCGTCGCTGGCCGCGGCGCTTATCGCCATCCGGTCCGGGAGCGAGGCTGCGGAGAAAAACATTTCCTGGGCGCTCAGCCTGGCGCTGTGGGGACATCTGGCCCCTGTGCCGTTTACTGAGATTCTGGACATCATGAAGGACACCGGCTTCACCGGCATCCGCATGACCAGCTTCCCGGGCTGCCTCAAGCAATACAACTTGACCATTCCATCGCTGCAAAGAGAGCTCGACAAGCGCGGGCTTCGCATCGCTACGATTTCCTTCGGAGGGCCGGCCGACGACCGGACCAAGCATGAGCAGATCGAGAAGAGCGCACGGGAGGCGCTGGGATTCCTGAAAGAGTTCGGAGCCACCGAGCTGGTTGTTTTCTCGCCCGCCCGCGTGCCGAAGGTGCTCGTTCCGGAGCGAATCCACATCGCCGCCGAGTTCTACAATCATCTGGGCGATGTGGCCAAAGAATACGGCTTCCGGGCGGGGCTGCACAATCATCTCGACCAGCTTGCCGAGTGCCAGGACGAAGTGGAAATGTTTTTAAAACTCACCGACCCGAAGCGCTTCGGGTTTGCGCCCGACACCGCCCATCTCCACCTGTCGGGGTGCAATGTGGCCGAACTGTTCGAAAAATACGCCGACCGGCTGATCTTTATGGATTACAAAGACAGCAGAAACACGCCCGCTGCGAAGGACATCGTTCTGCCAAACGGGCAAACTCTGAAGGCCGGCACGGCGAGCGCGACCTTTATGAACAGCATTTACGACCTGGGCGACGGCGAGGTGAATTTCCCGCGGCTGCACCGCATCCTGAAGCGGCGCAAGTACAAAGGGTGGATCTGCGTGGATCTCGATTACGTCCGCGCCAGCGCCCGTGAAAGTTTCGGCCGGTGCATGAAATACGTGCGTGAGAAGCTGGAGCCGATCTACGTCTGAAGCCGGGGCCTTCACGGCTCCCGAAAACATCTGAAGTTACCGCCAGGCAGCGCGGTCCTGCGAACGAAATAGGGCACGGGCCCGGACCGCGCTGTTTCGTTTGGCACATCTTACCTTCGGATTCCACACGCAGCGAACTTCGGAAGTAGAAACCGAATCGAGTCAGGACTCCGTCGAAAGTGATGGGGATTGACTCTCAGCGCAATTGACGGCCGAAGGAGCGCTGCGCGCGCCTGCTTGGCCGCCGGCCGGAATGCGGCACCGAGTATGTTGCGGGACTACTTTTTAACGGGAGAAAAGAATGACCAAGCGACTGATCTTGCTGGCGCTTTTAGCAGCCGTAACCGCTTTTCCACAGGTTTTGTCCGTGGGAGTCAAGGGCGGCGTTCCTTTCACCGACGCGTTCAACACGGCGAAAACGGGCCGTCTGGAATATATTTCTGACACGAAGCGTTACACCGTCGGACCGACTGTAGAGCTGCACCTGCCGTTCCGGCTGGGCATCGAATTCGATGCTCTGTACAAGCGTCTTGACTTCGAGAGCACCAGCAGCTCGGTGGACGTATTCACGAGAACGGCGACTACGGCCAACTCCTGGGAGTTTCCGCTGCTTCTGAAGTGGCGTGTGTTCGGCGGGCCGATCCGTCCCTATGTCGAAGGAGGACCTACATTCGACAAGCTTTCCGACATTTCGCAACTGGCCCGGACGATCCTGGTTCCCAACCGGGAGACCAGCGCCAGCACGGGCCATCCGCCCGAGCTCCAAAATACTTTCCGGGTCGGCGCAACCGTTGGCGCGGGCATTGAACTGGGGTCCAGGCGCTTCCGCGTTTCCCCTGAGGTACGTTACACCCGTTGGGGCTGGGAGAATTTTCAGGATTTGAGCGGCGGCAGCCTTCTGCGGTCCAACGATAATCAGGCGGAGTTCTTACTCGGGATCACTTTTTGAGGCGCCTTCGCCTCCGGCCGCCGGTGATCGCCCTGGGCAAATTATGCTGCTTCGGCGGCCGCCAGGAAGGCCCCGACGCGCTCGAGAACGCGGCTCTGGAGATCAGGATCGTCTCCAAAGCCGCGGTACCACTCTACATCCTGTTCCCGCCGGAACCAGGTGATCTGCCGTTTGGCGTAATGCCGGGTATTGCGCTGGGCATAGAAAATGGCTTCCCGTAAGGAGAGCTCGCCCTGCAAATGCTGCAAGGCCTGGCGATACCCGTGGGATTCGAAAGGCTTCGCTTCAGCGGAGTAGCCGGCAGCGAGGATCTGGCGAACTTCCTCCACTAAGCCGGCGGCAAACATCGCCTCGGTGCGCCGGTTGATGCGATCGTAGAGGGCGTTGCGGTCGGGAAGGAGTCCGATTTTCAAAATGCGGAATCCTTCCAGCTTCTGGCGGCCTTCGGAGAACAACGCGGTGATCGGCCGCCGCGCGAGGAGCGTCACTTCCAGGGCGCGGATGATCTTGGGAGAATCGTGCGGATGAATCTTCGCGGCGGCCGCCGGATCCAGGCGCCGCAGCAGCCTGTGCAGCCTCTCCGGCGGCCGGGCGGCCAGGCGCCGCCGCAACGCCTCATCCCGCTGCGGCCCGGGAAACAGGCCATCCAGCAGAGCCCGCAGGTAGAATCCCGTACCGCCGGCAAGAACCGGCAGCCGGCCCCGGCCGCAAATCTCGGCGATAGCCTGCCTGGCGCGGCGGGCGAATTCGCCCGCGGTGAAAATTTCATTGGGTTCGAGGATATCGATCAAATGGTGAGGAATGCCGCGCCGCTCGGGTTCGCGTAATTTGGCCGCCCCGATGCGGAACCACCGGTAGACCTGGATGGAGTCGAAATTTACAATTTCACCATTGTGCCGCTCAGCGACCGCCAGCGCCAGTTCGCTTTTGCCGCTGGCCGTAGGCCCGAGAATTGCAGTTAAGGAGTGCATCAGGAAGCCTACTATGATAAAGGAGAGTCTTCCGCCATGAAAAAAACCTCCCTTGCCACGGGCTTCAAAGCGGCTGCGCTTGCGCCGCGCTTTGCTTTCTTGCTCATCACGTCCGTATTTGCGTTGCAGGTGGATACGATCCCGCTGCCGCCGCCGTACCAAACTCCCTCCGTGAATAACGGGCCCCGCGTGGTTTCTGCTCCGGCCGGGGCGGCGCTGCATTTGCCGCCCGGATTCCAGATCGAGGTTTTCGCGGAAGGATTTGAAGCGCCCCGCTTCATGCTGCTCGGCCCCACTAACGAGATTTTGCTGGCCGACAGCGCCGGTGGATTTTTCGGCGGCCGGGGCGCGGTTTACGTGCTGAGCGGCAAGGAGCGCCGCAAAATCATCGATGGTCTCGACCGCCCTTACGGCCTGGCGCTTTGGAACGGCTATCTCTATGTGGCCGAAACGACCTCCCTGAAACGGTATAAGTACGACGCGAAGACCATGAAGGTGACGGGCAAAGGGGAAGAGATCGTGCCCATGCATCAGTTCGGCTCGGGACACTGGACCCGCACCGTGCTATTTGATCGCGAGGGCAAGAAGATGTATCTCACCATTGGATCGGGGTCCAACGTGGACACGGGAGAGGATCCGCGCCGAGCTGCCATTAACCGGTACAATCCCGACGGCAGCGGCCATGAGATCTTTGCTTCCGGCATGCGAAACGTCATCGGATTGCGATGGTATCCGGGGACTGACACTTTATGGGCGGCCGTCCAGGAGCGTGATCTGCTCGGCGACGACCTGGTTCCGGACTACTTCACCCGCGTGCAGCAGGGCGGTTTCTATGGCTGGCCCTACGCTTACATGGGCCACCATCCGCAGCCGCGCCTTCCCGCGAAGCCAGAAACTGTCGACCGTACGCTGACGCCGGACGTGCCGTTCCGCTCTCACTCCGCGCCGCTCGGCATGGCATTCTACACCGCCAAACAGTTTCCCGAGACGTGGCGCGGCGGCGCTTTTGTCGCCATGCATGGCTCGTGGAATTCCTCGACGCCGCGCGGCTATACGG
>DASREK010000207.1:0-22601 GCA_035652135.1 Bryobacterales bacterium
CGTAATTTTGCCCTGGGATCTCGCCGGCAAATACGCGGTCCAGGGTCTCCATATCGGAGTAGAAAAAACTGGAGGAGCTGTAAATTGGCGTCGTGACCGGGACGAAAGATCCGGGTTTCTTGCGGTCGCCGGCGTGAATCGCGAGGCTGTCAAGTTTCATGGCGGGTCTTGAGCAGGATGCCGACAGGTCTCCCTGAGCGGCCGCCGGCGGCGAACACGGCGCGCAGCCCGCGGCGGATGAGCGACTGCACGCAGCGCGCAATCGCTTTTCGAACACCCTGTTAGGCGATTATAGCAACCGGGAGTGTTCGCGAGGCGGATGGCCAGCCCGCCCGTGCAAGCATTCCGTCCGAATACGCTATCTTCGGTTCAGCGGCTGCGCCAAACAAGCGAACGCTGCGCACAAGGGGCGGCGAAGGGCGGGGTTACCACTCCAGCAAGCGCGTGATGGAATGCTCGATATCTGCCGTTTGCGGCAGGATGGCCTCCTCGAGCTGGGGGTTGTAGGCGATCCACGTGTCCTGGGCGCCGACGCGGGCCACCGGAGCGTCCAGATCGGAGAACAGCTCGCCTGCTATGCGGGCGGCGATCTCGGCGCCATAGCCCCAGGAGAGGCAGTCCTCATGGGCGACAAGGGCTCGCGAGGTCTTGCGCACCGATTCCGCGATGGCTTGCCAATCGTAAGGGTTGAGCGTCCGCAGATCGAGGATCTCGATCGAGACGCCGCGCTCTTTTTCCACCTTGAGCGCCGCCTGCAAGCAGCGATATACGAGAGCGCCGTAGGTGATGATGGTGAGGTCTTCGCCCGATTTGACCAGATTTGCGCGGCCGAAAGGAATCATGAAATCGGGACCGGGATAGGGAGACCGGTTGTAGGGCTCGCGATACAAGCGCTTGTGCTCCAAAAACAGCACCGGATCGTCGCAGCGGATGGCGGTCCGCAGCAGGCCGTTGGCATCCAGCGCATTGGAGGGAAACACGACACGCAGTCCCGGAATATGCGTAAACAGGACCTCCCCGGATTGGCTGTGGTAAATCGCCCCGCCCCCGAGATATCCGCCAATAGCCACGCGCACCACCACCGGACACGCGAAGCTGTTATTCGACCGCCAGCGCAGCACCGGCAGCTCGTTGCGAAGCTGCATCATGGCCGGCCAGATGTAGTCAAAAAACTGTATCTCCACAACGGGCTTGAGCCCGCGCGTCGCGCAGCCGATGGCCCGCCCGATGATCGCCGCCTCGGCGAGCGGAGTGTCAAAGACACGATCGTTGCCGAACTTGCGCTGGAGGCCGGCGGTGACTTTGAAGACGCCCCCTTTGCCTTTCACCTTGTCCAAATTCTGAATCCGGCTGCAATCGGCGACGTCTTCGCCGAATACGATGATGCGCGGGTCGCGCCGCATTTCGTCATGGAGACAGGCGTTCAACAGATCGACCATAGTCTTCGATTCGCCCGAAAATTCAGGATCTCGCGAGAATGCCTCCGAGGTGGGGTCAATGTCGGGCGAATACAGAAAAGCCTTCACCGAAGCTTTCGAAGGAGGCGAAGCTCTCAGAGCACGGTCGACCGCCTTCTGGATCTCCTCCTCGGCCTCGTGCTGGATGATGGAAAGCGCATGAGCATCCAGCACGCCTTCGGAAACCAGCCATTCGCCGAGTTTCGCCACCGGATCGCGCTCGGCTTCGGCGCGCCGCTCTTCTTCGGTCTTGTAGAGGCGCTCGTCATCGGAAAGCGAGTGGGAATACGGGCGCGTGACGTGCGCGTGGACCAGGGCCGGTCCCTCGCCGGCGCGGCAGTAGGCCG
Source organism: Bryobacterales bacterium (assembly GCA_035652135.1). Taxonomy (GTDB): domain Bacteria; phylum Acidobacteriota; class Terriglobia; order Bryobacterales; family JACQDG01; genus DASREK01. The sequence continues at coordinate 1,805 of DASREK010000207.1, forward strand.
ATGCATCCACCATAGCCTGATAGGAAGGGATAAAATCGGTCCCATCCACTTCCCGAACCAGCAGCCCGGGGAAGTTCGAAACCAGCCGGGAAATGCTGCCTCCCGCCGTCTGGCACTCGATAGGAACGGAAATGGCGTACCCGTTGTCTTCGATCAAAAACAACAGCGGCAGGCGCCGCAGGCAGGCGGCGTTCAGCGCCTCCCAGAACTCTCCTTCGCTGGTGGATCCCTCCCCTCCCGACACCAGAACGATTTCCGCGTCGCTTCCCTTCCCGTTCAGCATCCGGCACGCTTCGGCGCAACCAGCGGCTTGCAGGAACTGCGTGCCAGTGGGGCTCGAAGAGGACACAATGCGCCACTTCGCATGTCCCCAATGAGAAGGCATCTGCCGGCCGCCGGATGCGGGATCGCGGGCGGCGCCGACGGCCTGCAACAGCATTTCTTCCGCCGTAACCCCCAGCGCCAGGCATAAGGCCCGGTCCCTGTAGTACGGATATACCCAGTCCACGCCGGGTTTCAGAGAGAGAGCCGCCGCTACGCCGATCGCCTCATGGCCGGCGCCGCTGATCTGAAAGAAAATCTTGTTCTGGCGCTTCAGGATGATCTCTCGATCATCCAGGCGCCGGGACGTATACAGCCACCGGTAAGATTGCGTCAGGACGTCGGCGGAGAGGCCTGCGTATAGCGTGTCGGAAAGGCGAACACGGCTTTCGGCAGCCATCGAGTTCTTTTATCAGTGTATCGAAGCTGTTTCCGCCCGGGCAACAGAAAACAGTTCGCCGCCGAACGCGGGCGCTGAGCTGTGCAGCCACGACGCGGAGCGAGGCCGCCGCATTGTAGAATCAGAGGGATGGCCAGCCAACAGTTGGGAACGGCCGCAACGGTGCAAGAACCTTCGGCCGGCGCGGTGCAGGCGGCGCCCGAATCCAATGCAGGCTTGTGGCTGCCGGTGGCCACGCTGTGGTGGCGGGAGCTGGTGCGATTTTACCGGCAGCGGAGCCGCGTGGTGGGCGCGCTGGGAACACCGCTGCTGTTCTGGCTGCTGATCGGAGCGGGTTTTGGCGGATCGTTCCGCGCCGTGGAGCCGCCCGGCGCGCCCTCCTCTGCCGGCGTCGGCGTGAGCTACCTGGGGTACCTGTTCCCCGGCACAATTCTGCTGATCGTGCTTTTCACAGCCATTTTTTCCACCATATCGGTGATCGAAGACCGCCATGAAGGGTTTCTGCTGTCGGTCCTCGTAGCGCCTATTTCGCGTTCCGCGCTGGTGCTGGGAAAAGTATTGGGAGGAGCGACGCTAGCCTTGCTGCAAGGGCTGACGTTTGTGTTGCTGGCTCCGCTGGTGGGGATCCGGCTGGGAGCGTGGCAGGCGGCCGAGGTTACCGCAATCCTGTTCTTGATTTCCTTTTCACTCACCGCCCTGGGATTCTACTTCGCCTGGCGTCTCGATTCGGTGCAGGGTTTTCACAGCGTGATGAACCTCGTACTGATGCCGATGTGGCTGCTGTCAGGAGCCTTGTTTCCGGTTTCCGGCGCGCGTTCGTGGATTGGATGGCTAATGCGGATGAATCCCCTTACCTATGGCATGGACGCCCTGAGCCGCGCCCTGGCGAACCGGCCGGCGGCGCCCTCCAGCATGGGCTTTTCAGTGGGCATCATGGCCGCTTTCGGCATGCTTGCCGGGCTGGCCAGTTTGCGAGAGGTGCGGCGGTCTTCGGCCGCCGGCGCAGTGTGACCTTCTCCGACCTTCCGGCGCTCAACGCGACCCTCAACGCCGTCAGCGCAGTTTTTCTGACGGCGGGCTACCGCCAGATCCGGAACAAAAACGTGCCCGCGCATCGGGCTTGCATGCTCGCGGCATTCGGCGCCTCCACGCTTTTCCTGATTTCCTACGTGATCTACCACGCCCACGCCGGATCGGTGCGGTTTCTTCGCCAAGGGTGGATCCGGCCGGTCTACTTCAGCATTCTCATTACCCACGTGATGCTGGCCGCCGCCATTCTGCCGCTGGCGCTGGTCACGCTGACGCGGGCCTTGCGCGAGCGCTTCGACCAGCATCGCCAGATTGCCCGCTGGACGCTGCCGGTGTGGTTGTATGTCTCCGTTACCGGCGTGATTGTTTATTTGATGCTATATCGGTTATAGGTGTTGCGATGCGGACCGCCGCGGCCGGCCGGGTACAGGAGGCGGTTCCGGAGCGGTCATCTCCCCGCAGCCTTGCGGATCAACCACGGCGGCGGGGTCCGGGTTCGGATTTGCCAAATGCATCCAGCCAGGGGCGCATTGCGGCAACATCGGGGTGGGACGGGCCGAGGCGGCGTTCCAGATCATCCATTGCAGCTTTCATCATGGTGCGCCCTTCTTTCTGCCGCCCCGCTTCGGCTTGCATGCGCCCCATTTCGAACCGCAGGTATTCCACCCAGACGTGGTCGGCTCCGAGCGTTTTGGCGCTGAGCTGAACCGCGCGGCGATAGTGCTGGAACAAGCTTTGGTATTGCTCCTGATCGAGAGGCGGGCGCTGCGTGATCTGCGTCTGATCGGGTGGCAGAACGTCCCTGACGTAAACGGGGTTCAACATGTCTCGACTGACGCGTTCCACGTAAACAGCTTTGACAGACCACTCGCCGGGTTTCTCAGTCCGGCAAACATCGTAGTAGAAGCCCTGGGTAGAGTCCTCCAATGTGCCGCACGGATCCTCGGCGTCATCCGAAGGCTCGTAGCGCAGGTTCTGCGCCTGGCCGCCGGTCAGGCCCCATGCCGCCGCATGAAGGCAATCGGGAGCCGCGGGGTCGCAGGAGTTTGGCCACAACGCGATTACGCTCAGACGCCGGATGTTGAATATCGCCGTCAGCCTCACGCTGCCATCTTCGATTTCGTACGACATATAGCCCAATCCCTGCGTGGCGGGAGGTCCCAGCGCCAGCGCCACGCGTTCCATTTCCGCAATGCCGAAACGCCAGGGCCCGCGCAAGATGACCAGGATTTGTTCCAACCGTTTGCCCGCCGAATACTCGGATACTGGAATCCTCAGTTCTTCCAGCGGGTCGTATGTCTCAGCCAGGTGAGGGAAAGGGGGCCGCAATATGCGCCATCCGGCCGGACGCTCCACTTTGTGGTGGCTGCCGGAAAGATGCAGGGATTTCACTCCCACCAGCATCGTCGCCAGCGAGGCGGCCGCCAGCGCCAGCGCCACGCGCTCAAATCGATCCAAGCGCAGCTTTTTCTTACATTTGCGCTTGCCCTGCTCGCGCTCTGCCTCCGGAGGCTCATCCTCGCGAATGTACTGATAACGAGCCATCGCTGGTGATGTTCGCAATTCTTAGCGGCGAAGGAAAACGGGTGAAAGCCCGAAGTGCGTCTGTTAATCGCCTTAATCGAAAAGGCGAACGGAGTAAGCGCCCAATCTTAGATGTCGTAGGCGTTATTTCTTGCAGCCGATGGGCAAGCGCTCTATAGCAGTTTAGTCTTTGTTTCCTAAAAATGACTAGAGAGCAGAATTTGCTTAGGAGGCTTCATGCGCTGGAATTCGTCCTCCGGTCGGCGTAGCCGGTTGCAGGGATACGTTCTGGTCACTACAGCGCTCACCATTGTCGCTTTGATCGGCATACTCGGTCTGTGCGTTGATCTCTCCCGAATGTACGTAGTGCGCAACGAACTGCAAGCTTACGCGGATGCCGCATCGCTTGCCGCCGCCCGCCATCTTGACGGGACCAGCGCCGGCCTGACCTACGCCACCAACGTGGCCAAGAGCTATCCGGATAAATGGAATTTCGCGACCACCGCTCCGGAAACAGTGGCCGTTTCTTTTGCGAGCGACCCTTCTGGTCCCTACGTTGCCAATCCGGTCAGTCCCGTCGGGATAAAGTACGTGCAAGTGACCGCCACTGGCACGGTGACGCTGTATTTCCTGCCGTCGTTTTCGACACTGGCGCCCTCGGCGATGCTGCTGAGCATCGCCCGCCAGGAGCCCTTGACTGTGACGGCCACCTCGGGACAGTTCTTGAAGAGCACGCCCTTCTCCACCGGCCTGCTTCCGTATTCGCCGTATGCACACAATCCGAATGATCCGAATTTTGGCTTCACGCCGGGACAGCAGTACACGTTGCGGTGGCCCCCGCCCGGGCAGGAGAACAAGAACAACGCCTGTCCCGGTGACGCCAATTTCCCTGATCCCTCCAGTTCGTCCTCCCAGCGAGGCTTTATTGATATCGGTTGGCCCGCAGGCGCCGGCCCCAACGGCGGAGGATCCGCGTTCATCCGCGAAGCCATCATCAGCAACGTCCAGTCCCATCCTCTCAATGTCGGCGACACCTTGACGATGGTTATGGGAAATCGCGGCACCGAATCGGATGCGCTGCGAGAGCGGTTCAGCGAGGACACCGATACCACCTCGACGACCTGGGCCGACTATTCGGCGAATTTGCAAGCCGGAACAGCCAACGGCCGCCGCCTCGGAATCGTTCCTGTCAACGATCCCAACAACAATGACGTAGTGCTCGGATTCGCGCTGGTGCTTCTCCAATCGGACATTTGCGGTCCCAGCAACGTCTCTCCGTGCTGCGCCACCTATATCAGCTCGAGCCCCGTGATACCGGGGATTCAGGGCGGCAGCAGCACGCCTGGCGCATTCCAACTCAAGCTATACAAGTGAGAATTATGCAAAGCAGCTTTTTTCACCGTCGCAGGGGCATCCCAGGCCGCGGTTCCAGCCGGCGGGGCAATGCCATGGTCGAGTTCGCCATCGGGTTCAGCCTTCTGATCGCGGCTTTCACCGGAGTCTACCGCTTTGGCTACACCTTCTTCGTTTACAACATCCTGGAAAGCGCCGTGCGCGAGGGCGCGCGATACGGATCGCTGGAGGTCTACGACGGAGCCACCAACGGGGCGACTTTTACAAGCTGGGTCAAGAACATGGTCGTCTATACGAACCCGACGCCGCCGACCGGAGCCACGCCCGTGGTTCCCGGACTAACCACCGACAACGTCACCGTGAATGCGAATCTGGATGCGAAAGGAATTCCAACCAGGATCACGGTCCAAATATCGAATTTTCAAAGCAGCCTTTTCGTCACGACGCTCAACAAGCCCAAATGCAGTTTCGATTACATGGGGCGCTACACCGACTGATGACGGGTAAAGCAGAGGCAGGGGAGAGCAAATGATGAGCCGCCTATCAGCCTATCACCGGAAGAACCGGCGGGGCAGTGCATTCGTAGAGGGAGCGCTGGTGTTGACTGTGGTGATTTTTACGTTACTGGGCATCGTTGATTTGGGGCAGGTCCTGATCGTCCAGCAGGCGCTGGTCGAGCGCGTGCGGCAAGGCGCCCGCTGGGCCGTAGTCAATCCCTTCGACGCAACCAAAATCGCCAACGTAGTGATGTATAACACCCCTTCTCCTTCCGGCAACGCCAAACCGCTGTTCGGCCTTACGACTTCCATGGTCAGCGCCTCGCAATACGCAGCGAACACGCCCGAGTGGCGCATTGTAGTGCAAATCCATGATTACCCCTTCCATTTCTTCTCGCCTTGGCTGAAGGGAGACTACACAGCCCGGCCCATCATGGTTGACGTTTCGGGCGAGGGCCAAGGGGCCACCAACTAGAGCGTCCGGCGCCTGCAAATTTTCCTTCTGCAAGTTGAAGCGGTCCTCCGCAAGCTAGTATAATTCGACCGCTGCATCGGCGAGACTTCCTGTCTATTGGCGCCGAGGAGGTGCGATGTTGTCTGCGCGTGTACGGACTGGGTTTCTGCGGATTTCTCTCGCTCTCTGCTTCCTGGGCTGCTCGTTCGGCCAACAGGCCAGTCTTCCCCCTATGGGGTATAAGCCTATTCTGAACTGGCCGCCTGCGCCGGAAGCATGGAACCTGTACGAGCCTTCGGGCGTTGCGGTGGACCACGAGGGCAACGTTTACGTGTTTAATCGCAGCCCGCACCCGTTGTTGAAGCTGACCAGCGAGGGAAAGCTCATCAAGTCCTACTGCGAGGGCGGCGTGTTCGTGGACAGCCACGGAGTGCGCATCGACCGCGACGACAACATCTGGGCCGTGGACCGCAACGGCCAGATGATCTTCAAGATCAATCAGGAAGGCCGGATCTTGATGGTGTTGGGCCGCCGCGGCCAGAAAGGGACGGCTCACGACAATTTCAATCGCCCGACGGATGTCGCTTTCGCCCCCAACGGCGACGTCTTTATTTCCGACGGCTACGGCAATTCGCGGGTCATCAAGTTCGATAAAAATGGAAAGTATCTGCTCGAATGGGGAAAGAAGGGATCGGCGCCGGGCGAATTCAATTTGCCTCACGCGATCGTGCTCGATACTCAAGGGCGCGTTTACGTGGGCGATCGCGAGAATTACCGCGTTCAGATTTTCGATGTCAATGGAAAGTTTCTGGGGCAATGGACGAACGTCGGCTCCCCGTGGGGCCTCGACCTGACGCCCGACAAGCAGCACATTCTGCTCTCCGACGGGCACAATAACCGCGTCCTGCTGCTGAATCTGGAAGGGCAAATCCTCGGCGTGCAAGGCAGCCCGGGCAAGGCTCCGGGAGAATTCATTCACGCGCATGCGATCGCATCAGCGCCCAATGGGGATTTCTACGTGGCGGAGACCGTGAATTGGCGTGTCCAGAAATTCGTCCAAAGATGACTGGCGCGTCCTGAAGCTCGTGAGAAGGAGGCTGGTATGGAGACGAAGAACGGCCTGTCCAGGCGCAATCTTCTGGCGGCCCTAACAGCAGCCGCCGCTGCGTCAAGGGCAACGCAAGCTCTGGCGGCGGCCGCCGGGGACAAGGCGAACGTCCCGGTTATCTCAAAGCGGGTCGAAAAGCTTTTTCTCGGTCCGGGCAAGGAACCCAACGCGCTGCAATGCGTATCCGACGGACTGTGGATTCTCGATCAGGAAGATCCGAACAAGGTGCACAAAGTCCGCTATGAAGACGGGTCGGTGATGGTCGAATTGCAGACCGAATCTTATCATGGCAGCGGCATTACCTATGGCAATGGAGCGCTGTGGATCGCCTCCACCGGGAAGTTGAAAACGCTCAAGGTAGATCCGGCTACGGGCAAAACTCTCAAATCGTTTGACACTCCGGGAGTAGGCCCGATCAAGTGGGGCAAGGATCATCATGTCAGCGGAGCCCACGGCATGGAGTGGGTGGACGGAAAATACTGGATCGCCGTGCCGCCTTCGGTGGTGATTTATCTGATTGAGCCCGAAACCGGCCAGATCATCCGGAGCATCCCTGCGCCCGGGGTACGGCCGCATGGTTTGGCCTGGGACAACGGCTATCTGTGGTGTGTGGAGTCCAATGACCGGGCGATTTACAAACTGGATCCAAAAGACGGGCGTCCCGTGGCCAAAATCCAGCTAACCCGCCAGGATCCCGAGCCGCACGGGTTAAGCATCCGCGGCGGTGTTTTGTGGTACTCGGATGCTTCGAGCCGCTGGATTTCGAAACTGGTGTAGCCCGCTCAGGAGCAGCGCTGTGCATGTCCGGCGACAGGCAGCCCAGGCGCCCGCCGCGGATGCGGACAGTCCGACTAAGTTGATTTTATTTGCCAGAAGAGACGCTCGCTTTCGGGCGCGGCGCTCGGAGGCGGCGGTATAGCACGGGGTGGGGTATGCGTCACGGATCGGCTTCGCAACGCTTCGGCCGACGGGGCGGATCCTTTTCCACAAACGAAGCCCAGCCAGAAAAACGCGACAAACAAGAGGGCCAGGATCAGTATGGCTCCTGCGGCCTGCCCAATCTTGGCAAGGGCGTTCGTAGGGGTCTGTATCACCCTCTGATTCTGCACTCGCCGGCAAAAACCCCGGAATAGCCGAGCAGTCACATTTCTGAGCTGGTACGAAACAGGCGGAAGAGGCTGAGCTAAGGGGTACTGAAGTTTCGGCGGAGCGCCGGTTTTGATGGATTCGGTCCCTCCTGTGCGAGGTCTGCCTTTATCATCCCCGGCGCAGCGCAGGCTGTCCCTTCGTGATTGATCCGGCGGAACTCCGCCCCCGGTCACTCTCAGCGCGCCCCGCTCATTCTGATCCCGCCTTGGTCATTCTGAGTGAAGCCGAGAAGCCGGCTTGGTGGTTGTGAACGAAGAATTTTGATGGGCGGCGAACAGGCGATCCCTCGCTTCTGCCTGGGGTGGCCGCAAGACGGGCGGGCAATAAATTGGATCACGCCGGACGACCGAACCGGTCGTTTCGCCCGTGGTGACACGCGGGATGATCGTCTATTGTTTCGCGAAAATCAGGATGTACATGTTGTCGCTGTGGTCGCGGGCGGAGAGCAGCCGATACCCGTTGGACTCCACTTCTTGGATGACGTCGTTCTTATCGATCCGGATGTGGCCACTCATGTCCTTTCCCTGCCCGCCCCGCCTGTTTTTATAGAAATCCGCAATCACGAGGAGGCCGTCCGGTTTCAATGCCCGCGAAATATGCGCCAGCATTTCGGCCGGGTAGTCGAAATGATGGTAGACCTCCAGCGTAAACGCCAGATCGAACTGCCCCTCCGGCAGGTGGGGGTCGCGATCATCGCCAAGCACGAAGGTCACGTTGGACCACTTGCCGGATCTGGCGCGGGCCTCGGCCTTGTCCAGAAAATCCTGGCGGATGTCCTCGGCGTAAATGCGCCCGCCCGGCCCGACGGCCTCTTCCAGGTACGGCAGCATAAAGCCGACGCCGGTCCCGATGTCGGCTACCGTGCTGCCGGGCTTAACATCGAGAGCCGCCACGATCTGGCGCGGCTTCATCTGCTCCGTGCGGTGCGGATCGTCGAGGGTTTTGGCGACCTTCGCGCGGCCTTCCGGCGTCTGGTAGCCCTCGTTGGCTTTCTTAGCGACTTGAGGGAACGCCGCAGGCGCCAGGAGAACGGCGGCCAGGGAGGCTGCAAGAAGCGTTTTCATGGACCACACTATAGCAGGTTGCTCACAGAAGATCATGGCGCTCTTGTTTCTCCAGGATTTTCACCACCTCGCCCACATCCTGAGCGCGGTCGCGGCGCGCCACCAGCAATGCGTCGGGCGTATCCACTACGATGAGGTCTTCCACGCCTACCAGCGCAGCCAGCTTACCGGGAGCGTCCACGTAGCTTCCCTTCGACTTGTAAAAAAGGGCATGGCCACGCGCCACATTGCCCTGGCTGTCGGCCGGCAGCAAACCATGTACGGCGCCCCAGCTTCCTACGTCGTTCCAGCCGAGTTCTTCGCACCGGAACCCGGCCAGATTGGGCGATTTTTCTAACACGGCATAATCAATCGAAATGTTTTCAGTGCGCGGGTAGAACCTGGCCAATGATCGTTCGAACTCCAGGCTGCCGGGGCGGCCGCGTATCCCGGACAAGGCGGCTGAGGTTTCGGGGAGAAACTCGCGCAGTGCGCGGTCGATCACTGCGGCCTTCCAGACGAACATGCCGCTATTCCAATAAAAATTGCCCCGCTTGAGGAAGCGGCGGGCCGTCGCTGCATCCGGCTTTTCACGGAAGCGCAGTACGGGAACGGGTCCGGCTCCACTCTCTGCTTTTTTTGCGAACTCGATATAGCCGTAGCCGGTTTCCGGCCAGTGAGGCTTGATTCCGAGCACGATCAGCCGGCCCGCTGCGGCGGCCCGATAAGCCCGTTTTAGGACCGCCCGAAAGGCAGCAGGGCGGGAAATCACGTGGTCGGCCGGAAAAACGCCCATAACCGCTTCCGGATCGCGGTCGAGCAGGATGCGCGCGGCGAGGCCGATGCAAGGGGCCGTGTTGCGCTGCGCGGGCTCGGCGATCACCTGGGAAAGAGGCGCCTCCGGCAACTGCCGCGCGATTTCGGCGCGCAGATACGTATTCGTGATTATCAGAAATCGTTCGGCGGGAATGAGCGGCCGCAGGCGCTCGAAGGTCTCCTGGATGAGCGATTTTTCGCCGAGCACGGGCAGCACCTGCTTGGCCCGAGCCTTCCGGCTGCGCGGCCAAAAGCGCGTGCCCCGGCCTCCGGCCATGATGAGCGCATAAAAATGTGGCAAAGCGCGAGAGCGAGCGGCCGCTGCCATGCGCAGTCTACGGGTTGAGGTTGTAGCCGTGAATCAGGCGGAACGTGCGCCGCCACCGGGTCTTGCTGAAGAAATTCAGCGCCAGATCGCGGGCATGTTCAAAGCTGATGAGCGGGCTCTGCAATTGGTCGGTGGGCGCGTCGTACGACCAGTAGATGATCAGCGGCTTCCCTATAATGTTTTCCCGGGGAACAAAGCCCCAGTAGCGGCTGTCGAGCGACAGATCTCTGTTGTCGCCCATCGCAAAATAATGACCGGGCGGGACCACGACTTCGCCGTTGACTACATGGTGTTCGAGCATATCGATGCCCGGTTTATAGACAAATGTGTTGGGAGGAGAGGGAAAATTGTCGCGGTAAGAGTCGATATAGTCCGTCTTGTGATATTTGTAAGGCTCCAAAACTTCCTTTCCGTTCAGAAAAAGCTGCTTGTTGCGTATGCGGATGTGATCGCCCGGAATTCCGATCGCACGTTTGACGAACGTCTGCCGGATGTCCACCGGATAACGGAAGACGATGATGTCGCCGCGATGGATCTCCTCGTAAGGCAACAAGTGCTGCATCACCGAACCGCCCGGCGCATACGCCAGCTTGTCCACGATCAGGTGATCGCCGATGAGCAAGGTGTCTTCCATCGACCCAGTGGGGATTACGAAGGCCTGCATCAGCGTGGTCGTGCCGAACAACAGCAGGATGATTGTTATCGTCCACTCGGCAATCATGCCGCGCTGGGGTTCGGGGGGAGGCGGCGCTTCGGGGCCGCGTTCTGTATCGACAACCGTTGTCTTTCCTGTCTCCACGGAGGGACCTCGTAACGAACTAATTACTCAGTTTAGCGGACTTTTGATCGGAACGTGCGCCTTTAATCCAATTCAGTATCGTGTCGTACTGCCACGAGCCAGCGGGCCAGCGAATGCCGCCGCCGTGAGAAAGACCGCCCCCCAACACTCCCTCGACCGCGGCGTCCGACGTCGGCTTGCGCAATATCAGACTTGATTCGGGTTCGCCGGGGGCAGCGACTTTCAACGCCGATTCGTAATTTTGCCGGACCTGGGCCTCTCCGGGAGCGCCTGGGCGAGGACGGTTCAGGTGAAAAAGAGTGTGGGTGCTGTGGCAATCCACGCAGGCGTTGCCGTCCGGCCCGCGAGCTTCGAGGAGCGGTTCCACGCGTTCCCGAAAGTAAGGGTAATCGAGATTGACCGCTGTTTTTGGCGCCGCGGCGGGAATCGAATTCGAGGCGGCCGTTTTGCCGAGCAGTTCGGCAATGGACGTTCGCAGGGTGGAGCTGAGCTTCCCATCGTCAATCGCGCGTTCCAGCAAGGTTTGCGTATCACGGCGGCGGAAGAGGCGGCGCTCCTCTTTTACGAGGTTCACCGCGGCTGCGGCCAAACTCGTCTCGCCGCTGCGCAACGCCAGATTTACGATGCCGGCCCCAGCCTCGGTTTCGGCGATTTCCCGATGCGCATCGATGATATCGAGCAGCAGGCGCTTTCGGGACGAATCTGTCGCCGCAACTGCCTTTTGGAACGCGGCTGCGAGGACCGGATCCTGCATCTTGGGCTGGTTGCGAAGGATCAGCTCCAGACCGGCCCGCTGCATAGCCGGATTTTCAGACTCGATCGCGCGGCGCACGGCCTCGACGATTTGCGGATCGCCGAACAGCGACGGGCAGGCCTGCAAGGCCGCTACTGCCGCCACACCCTGTTTTCCTGCGAGCACAGCCTGGCGGACGAGCGGCAGAATCGGTGAATCCGGGGGGAAGGCAGGTGCGTCATGAATGATCCAGAGCGCCGCCGCGCGTGATTCCGGATTCGAGCTTTCGAGCAGCCGCAAGAGGACCTGTTCAACCCGGCTCCGCCCGGGCCCGTCGAAATCCTGGGTGAAGTCGGAGTAAATATCCCGCGCGATAGCCCGCACGGAGCTGTCCGGATCCTCAAGCCGCTCGATAACCGCCAGCGCGAGCTTGCGCCGGTTCTCTTCGTGAAAGCCGGCCAGCCGCACTACGTCATCCCAGCCATAGCGCCGGGATCCGCCATAGCTTTGCTTGGTCCGGATTTCCCGCACCATGTATGCGGCCAAAGTCGCCTCACGCCGCATTTCGGGATCGGACGACTGGATCAGAGGCAGCAAAACCTGAGCCATCCGGTCGGCGCTCCGCCCGAGAAAGAGAATCTGCTCGATGTCATTGCCGATGCGGGTGTACTTTAAACCCTCTTCCTTTCTGACCAGTTGCGCATTGAGTGGATAGCTATCGGCCCGGCGTAAGGGAAACTGGCCGAGACCGGCCAAAAGTATTTTCTTCTGGCGGTCGCCGCCCGTCTCGAGAACCCGCGCGAATTTCTCGGCCAGTTCCTGTTCTACCGCCAGGCGGCCTCTTACAGCTCGATCGCGCAGCGCGTTTTTGGGCAGCAGCGCCACCCAGTTGTTATACAGATAGCGAACATTTTCATCCGCGATGTTGTAGGCGGCCTCCCGGAGGTTACGCTCCACCCACGGATGCTGAGGTTCTGCCATAGCCGAGAGAATCGCGTCCTCAATTCGGCTGCGAGACTCCCCGCGCGCATCCCAGAACCACCACTGCCAGAGACCCTTGATCGCCTGCATCCGGATCACGGGCGACGGGTCGTAAAGCAGCGCCAGCAACGGATCGGGATGCACCTGGTCCACGACATAAGAAAAATGCGTCGCGAAGACGCGGGTGGCGCCCCATCGGATGCGCTCATTCCGGGCGGAGAGGGCTTCCTCGACTTCTCGCGCCCCCTCCCTCCGTCGGCTGATAATCTGGCGCAACGCCCAGGCAGCCGTGCGTTGCACCATCTTGCTTTCATCGCCGAGCAGCGATCCCAAAAGCGGAACCGCAGGAGCATACGCCAGCCGGCCGAGGCATTCCGCCGCCTGCTGCCGGACTAAAGCGTCATTCGAGCGCGCCGCCCGTTCGACGCGCTGAAGATCCGTATCGGAGGGCAGCCGCCAAATCGAGTCCATCCACTCCAATGCGGCGCCGGCGTGATCCGGCGGAAGGGTTGGACTGGTTCGCTTCCGAGCCATTGCGGCTCGGGCATTTCCCGAATCACCCGCTTTCCCGCCGGCGGGCGCAGGGCCCTTGTAGAATGCAGAGAGCGCGAGGACGGCCATTTGAGTCTCGCGGAAAGGCGTCCGAAAATTTTCGTAAGATTGCAGCGGATCGAACCATCCACCGAATTGCTGCTGCCGGTTGAGGAGATATTGCAAGCCTTTGGCGATCTGCGGATGATCGGCCGGATAGCCGGCGGCGGCCAGAGCCCATAAGGCGTGTCCGGTCTGGAACTCGGCTTCGGGAGCCTCGGGCTGGAAATCCAGCGCCCACTGGCCGCTCGGGCGCTGCAAGGCGAGCAGCCGCTCGGCGTTGCGGCGGATCTTCCCGGCGTATTTCTCCCGATTGATCTCAGCCAGGGCCAGCGTCTGGTAGCACAGATCGCAGACGTTCTTGATTTGTCCGTTTTCGAAAGTGCCCTGAGCAATCAACTGCTCGAGGCGGGGCCGCAGTTCGGGCGCCGCCACCCATGCATACCAGGCCACTTCGTAAGTGCTCACCAGCGGCGTGTTTCCATTCGATTCGTCCGGCGGCAGCGTGTCGCGGTCTTTGTAATAGAGCTTGAGGTATTCCGAGATTCCCCGGAAAAATTTTTCCCGGTGCTCCCCGGTCACTTCCTTTTCGTAAATGTTGAGCAGAGCCGCCATGCGTCCCAGTACGTTGGCAGGAGCGCTGATCACGCGCGCCCACGACGCCCCCTGCGCCTCGTAGCCGTAAAATGGGCGCGGGTTGTTGTAGAAGCGCTCGGCGAGGAACTGGAGCTGCTGCCGCCCGGTGACCGCATAGCCGTTTCGCAAGGCATAAAGCTGCGCCCGCTGGCTGAAGTGCGTGGGATGGCAGGCCACGCACAACGATGTTTCCTGGTGTACGTTCGCCACGCGGTCGTAAACGCCGCCTTTGCGCGGGGTGTTGGCATGCCAGGAGTCGCCCGCCCGGATGATGTAATCGACCGCGGTCTGCACGGCCTGCCGCGGATCGCGATATGGCGGAACATCATAGACGGCGGTTCGCAGCTTATAGAAAGGGTGCCGCGCCTGCACCCGAATGTAGTAGCGGCCGGCTTCGTTCAAGACACGAGTCGTGAATTTGTTTCCGGGCAGCGCCTGGACTTCGTGCGGCGGAGTGACCGGATCGGCGCCGCGTTCATAAGCAACGGGCTTCCCGTTCTCCACTCGAAAAACGGCTACGTCCACAGGGATGTTGTCGCGTTCCATCAGATCGAGTGTGAAGAAAACCAGCTTCGGATTGGTTTCCCGAAAATCGAAGCAGAACCAATCATCGTTCGTTTGGGGTGGCGCTCCTTCCGAATGCGGGTCCGGCGGTATGTAAGGGCTCAGATCCCCCGAGCCGAAGACCGTAGTCCCTAACTCAATGGGATTCGCCTGTTGCCAGGAGTTGTTGGGCTCAGCCGCCAGTCGGGCGCTTTCCGCCCAATGGTTTACGAGCAGATGGTAGTGGAAACCGGCAGGGGGCGGGTTCGCCGGAGTCAGCCTTACTTCGGCATCCCCCGAATCCAGACGGACTAGCGCGTAAAGATCCGGATCTCCCAAATGCAAGATCTTGAACGCCAAATCCCGGCTGCCTTGCCTAATGGCGACCACGAGCTTTGGTTCGGAACCGGGGCCGGCCGAGTTTTGGGAAACGAACTCGTTCGGGCTGGATAGGGAAAAGCTGATGCTGTAAATTCCACCGGGCGTCAGCCCGCGGAGCGGCAGGCTGATTTCATGCTGGACGGCGCCGCGCTGGTCGGCTGCTGTGGGAAGCCAGGGCGAGCTTTCCGCTGCGGATGCAAGGCGCCGCCCGCGGTTTGCGGCCAAAAAAACAATCGCCAGAGCCAGCATCGCGGCCAATGGCCGGAGCAGAAATCTCATAGCCGGATTTTGCTACTGTTGCAGCCGAAACTCGATGCCCCGCTCGCGATTCAGCCGCGTCGTGAAATCCACGTCCACCTGGTCGAGAGAAACCTGGTTATGCGCCCCTTCAGGGGTCACGTAGTGCAGCGTGTCATCCTCAACCCAGCATTCCGTGGCTGAGTAGATCGTGTTGTTCTTCAAAGCGATCAAATAGATCGGCCGGCTGATACCGTTAGGCGGCGCGGTGACCGTGACTCCGGTGGAGGGCTGGCCGCCCGCGTTGTCGCGCGGCGGAACCACGTACGTTACGACCCCGCCGCTGGATGGAGCCTGCGGCTGCGGCGGCTGGCTCGGGACTACATAAATGACTTGCGGCGGAGCAACCGGCGGATAGGCGGCCCCAACCTGCGTGTCCGGCGGCACGGCATTTGCATCCACATACCCGGCGTTTGGCTCGGCATAGGGATAAGCCGGCACATAGACGGGCACAGCGTAGGGGACAATCACCGTGGTCGAACTGGAACGCCCGAATCGCCGAAAGCCGCGCCCAGTGCTGAATCCGCCGACGGTGCTGCCGAGACTGGCGCCAAAACCGGGGCTGACGACGGTGTTTGCCAGATTAGCGCCGAAGCCGGGGCCGACTATGGTGAACGGATTGTAGGCGCCGGGCGCATGCCCCGTGCCAGGGAACACTACATTGCCGAAACCGCTGACCGAGCCGTAAATATTGGGAGTGTAAGCAACGCCGGCTGGGCTGATGCGGGCCGGCGAAACAGCCGCCCCCGAGGATCGGGCGCCTGGCGATGGGCGCGAAAATCCGGCGCCTCGGGCAGCCCCGGCGCGGCCGCTCATGGCCGCCCCTGCGTGGCCGCCGGATGTTCCTCCGAATCCGCCGTTCCACTGTGCGAAGGACACAATGGAAAATGAAGCCAACCAAGCCAACCATGCCGTCCTTCTCACAGCGATTCTCCTTGCCTTCAGCTTAGCGCTGTTCGAACGCCGCTACAAGTAGCTATCGAGGGACGTTGGCGGCCCCGGAAGCGTTCCAGCCGGAAACCTCTATTTGCGGAATTTCCTCCGGCGGCCTGTTGGACCGGAGCGGTCCTCAAGCCTGCTTTTGGCTTCCCGGAATACGAGCCATAGCGCCCCAAGCTCAAAGCCGAGGGCCTTTATCGGCTCGTCTTGATAGAAGAAGCGCCAGAAGCAGGCCGTCAAAATCACAAGGGCGGCCAGCTTCGCCCAGCCCGGCATGGATCGGAGCATAGCCCAAGGTCCAGGCCGCGCCAATGCAGCAAAACACTGAGCCCAGCGCGGACGAAATTCTTCCTGGAATTACTCGTTTACCGTTATGTCAACCGGCATAGGCCGCCGGCGATAAGCCCGGTGCTAAAATTGCGCCGAGCGCCTTTGCTCTTCGCGGCGGTGGGCAGGCCGAGCGCCGGGCGGTTGTTTTCATCTCCAGTGAACCCTCGGGTCAAAAATTTACTGTTTCTGTTCGTTGCCAATTTGCTGGGCTTCTTGCTGGTTTTCGGTGGCGCCGAATTTGTGGTGCGCTGGCGAGCGGAGCACGGCTTTTCGCCGGCGTGGCGGTCTTTATTCACCGCTTCCTCGCCTCTATCTGATCTCGGCACAGGCAACGTGCTGATTGCCGACCCGGACCTGGGCTATCGCTTCAATCCCGCGCTGCCGGGAGTGAACTCAATAGGCATCCGCGGCCCGGAAATCGCCCCGGCGAAGGCCGGCGGGAAAGAACGCATCGTCGTGCTGGGCGACTCGGTGGCCGCGCCCGCGAATGGATTTGTAACTCTGCTTCGAGAAGCGCTGCACGGACAGGCGGAAGTCATCAACGCGGCCGTGCCGGGCTATACAACTTATCAGGAGCGGCGGTTGCTCGAACGCGATTTGCTGCGCGTCCACTCCGACCTGGTGCTGCTCCAATATTGTCTGAACGACAATCATCAGTTTCTGCACCGCTTCGACGCCCAGGCGCACATGCTTTTTACCGAAGAAGCGCGCCGCGCGGTTCTTCCATCAGGCTCCGGACTCTTCGCCGTGCTGGCCAGACACAGCTATTTGGCGCTTCGAATTCGCCTGGCCTTGCTCTCCCTGCGCGCTTTCCACCCAGCTTACCCTTGGGAAGACCAGCCGGACGTGGCGGCAGCCTGGCAGGATGACCCGTGGAACACCTTTGCGGGACATTTGGCCGCCATGCGGGATGAGGTAGCTGCAAACGGAGGCCGGCTAACTGTTCTCATGGCGCCCTACCGGCCCCAATTCGATTCGGCGCTGCTCGCCAGGAATGCCCGCTATGTTCTGAAGCCGCAGGAAAAAATGACGCAAATTTGCAGCGAACTGGGCGTCCCGTTGCTCGATTTATACCCTGTTTTCACTGCACACGGCGGCGGCCGGCTTTTCTTCGACAATTATCATTTCAACGCCGCCGGGCACAGCATAGCCGCAGAGTCCCTGCTCGGATTCTTACGCTCTCACAATTTGCTGAACCCGGGCCTGTAATGGCCGCCGGTGATTTCCGGCGGAAGGTAAAAAAGCCTTTTTCCTCGGGAGCCGCGCTTTTCGGCCTCCGTGCTTACCCTGATATCATGATCGATGAGAATGAAAAAGACGCGGTTTGCGCTGCTCGTGCTGCTGATTTCCGCCATCGCCGCGGTGGTAGGAGGCTATTATGCAGCCGAAAAGCGCAATCAACTGCTTGCTCCCGCCAAGCCGGCTCCGCTGCCGAGTGATCTCCATTCGATCGCCAACAACTGGTCGTGGTCGCAAAGTTCGAAAGATCACCCGGTCGTCGAAGCGCACGCCCAGGACTTTCGCCAGATCAAGGATTCGTCCCGCTTCGAACTGGGCGGAGTGGAGATGAAGATTTTCAGCAAAGCCGGGGACACCTACGATCTGGTCCGCTCCAAGCAGGCCGAGTTCGATCAGGAGGTCGAGCGCCTTTACAGCGAAGGAGAAGTCACCATCGTGTTGGGGCTGCCCGCCGATTCCCCGCCGCCGCCCGGGAAGCGGTACGTGGAAATCCGGACGTCAGGCCTCACCTATGATAACAAGACGGGTATCAGTGCGACCGACCGCCCCGTGCATTTCACATTGGAGAATGGAGACGGCGACTCGGTGGGAGCGTTGTACGACGCCAATAAGCGATACCTGTGGATGAAGAAAAATCCCGTAATTATCGGGGCGGGGCCTCAGGCGGGAATGCGCATCCGCGCGGGCGAGCTGATGTATTACGAGGCCGAGCAGAAGGTGGAACTGCGGCCATGGTCGAAGCTGGAACGAGGCGGGCAAGGGGTAGAGGCCGGTAATTCGGTCGTTTACCTGGAGGACGGCAATCTCAAGCGAGTGGATGCTGAGCGGGGGCGTGGATGGGACATCGGCCCGGACCGGCAAGTTCATTTTCAGGGCGACAGGATCGAGGTGAATTTCACGCCGCAGCAGACCCTAGCCAGCGCTTCCGGCATCGGCGGCGCCGAGGTCGTTTCGCAATCCGAGTCGGGAGTTACCAAGATCACCGGCGGCCGCGTGGATCTCGAGTTCCGCACTCCGGCCGGGGCAGCCGAGAGCGAGCTCACTGCGGCGTATGTCCGGGATCATGGGCGGCTCGAGAGCACGCCGCTGGCGCAGAACGGGACGCAAGCGGAAACTAAGGTGCTGACCGCCGAGGTGATTCAAGTCGAGATGCGGCCAGGCGGCAGAGATCTCCAGAAGCTTCAGACGCACGCGCCCGGGCGCCTGGAACTGATTCCGAACCAGCCGGACCAGTGGAAGCGAACGCTCACCGCCGAGCGCATGACGGCGGAATATCTGCCGGGAAATCGTCCGGGCTCGTTGCGGGCCGCCGGCAGCGTATTTCTGCGCAGCGATCCTCCCGCCGCCGCCGTCAAAGCTGCGCGCCCGGCCGGTGGGGCTCCTCAGACAGCGCCGGCGCTTCCGCGACTGACGTGGAGCGACGACCTGGCCGCCTCCTTTGATCCCGAAACAGGCGATATACGGGAACTGCACCAATGGAACAATTTTCGGTATGAGGAAGGGATGCGGCGGGCGCAAGCCGCCGACGCCCGGTTCGACGCTGCCAGCGATCGTGTAACCTTTGAAAATCGCGCCCGCGTCTGGGACGAGAGTTCGATGATCACGGCGGCTCGCATTGTCCTCGACCAGCAGCAGGACCGGCTACACGCGGAGGGCGATGTAACATCTACACACCTAGGAGGGATTTCGGCGGCGCCGCATCCGGGCCCAACCGCGGTTGATTCCGGATCGATATTCTCCCCGGAGAAGCCCGTGCATGCCACCGCGCAGCAGCTCGATTCCGAGCGTCACAATCACTTGCTCCACTATCGCCGCAGCGCCCGCCTTTGGCAGGACGGCAACAGCATCGAGGCTCAGGAGATTGAAGTGGACCGAGAGAAGAAAACGCTGCGCGCCGCCGGGTCGGTTATTAGCGTCCTCACCGAGGACGACCAGCCCGGCGGCGACAGCGCCCCTTCGGGCGGGCAGTCCGAGAAGCCGCCGGCTTCGGCCCGGCCGCCGGGCCCGAGGCTGGTCCGGGTCACTTCGGACTCCCTCGTTTACACTGACCAGGACCGGCGCGCCTATTACGCCGGCCATGTGATCCTCAAGAGAGAGCGTATGTTGATTCGCGCCGCCGCGCTGGAGGCCTATCTGCGCCCGCAGGAGCAGGTGGAAAACGGGGAATCACGAATCGACCGGGCCGTTGCCGAAGGCAAGGTGGAAATCGTGGAGACGCCGCTGGAGAAGCGCACACCCAGGAAAGCCTCGGCCGAACATGCCGAATATTATTCGAATGAGGAGAAGATCATTCTGCGGGGCGGCAACCCCGTGCTCGAGCAGCCCGGCCGCGGATCCACTCGGGGGTCCGAATTGACCTACTACCTGGACGATGATAGGCTGCTGGTGAACGGGCGGCCGGGAGCCCGCTCTCAGACCCGAGAAAAAATAAAGCACGACTGATGTTTCCCGGCGCCTCAGCCGGACATCGATACCCCTGGAAGTAACGAATCCGTGCTCGTTTGTGTCTATAAGCTGTGGCGTTGACGCCGCATTCATGGGTACTCTGCGAACAGACTCCCTCTCGAAGAGCTATCGCGGCCGAAAGATTGTAGACGATCTCTCCGTTTCCGTCAGCCTCGGTGAAGTAGTGGGCCTGCTGGGCCCCAATGGTGCAGGCAAGACTACGTCTTTTTACATGATCGTTGGGCTGATCAGCGCCGACTCGGGCCGGGTGTGGCTCAATGATGACGACATTACCGATCTGCCCATGTATCTGCGCGCCCGGCGCGGCATCAGCTACCTGCCGCAGGAGCCGTCGGTTTTTCGTAAGCTCTCCGTCGAGGAAAATCTGCTCGCGATTCTCGAAACTCTCTCCATCCCGGAGCACGAGCGGCGCGAGAAGCTGGAAACCTTGATCGAGCAGTTGGGGTTGCAAAACGTACGCCACAGCAAGGCCTACCAGCTCTCGGGCGGAGAGCGCCGGCGCGTGGAGATCGCGCGTTCGCTCGTGATTTCTCCTCAATTTCTGCTTCTTGACGAACCTTTTTCCGGAATCGATCCCAAGCAGGTGCTGGAGCTCCAGCACATCATCTTCGGCCTGAAAGAATCCGGCATCGGGATTCTGATCACAGATCACAACGTCCGGGAAACGCTGCGAGTAACCGACCGCGCGTATATCATCAACAACGGGCGCATCTTCCGGGCAGGGCCGCCCACCGAACTGGGCCGGGATCCTGAAGTGAAGCGGGTGTATCTCGGCGAAACATTCTCTCTCCGCTAAAACGCTCGACCGCGGTCCCATTCGCCGTGCGCCGCACGTCGCTT
>DASREK010000208.1:0-29756 GCA_035652135.1 Bryobacterales bacterium
GAGATCCAGCGAACCAAAAAAGCGGTTCAGCTCGCCCGTGGCAATCCGGCGATGCGCGGCGTGATAGACTCGCTGAATTGCAGGAAACAAGCGCTCCGTGCCCGAGCCGGTAAGGGCCGAGACGAACTCCACGGGGGCATAATCCAGAAATTTCAGCTTTTCTCGCAGACGCGCCGTGAACTCCTGCCGGCTTGTCTGCGTCCGGGCAAGGTCCCATTTGTTCACCACGATGACAATTGGCTTGCCGCTCTCCTGAGCGTAGCCGGCGATCGTAGCGTCCAGGGCCGTGACCCCTTCGACCCCGTCGATCAGCAATAGGACCACCTCAGCCAGCCGGATGTGCCGCCTTGCCATCACTACGCTGAGCTTCTCGGCCATGAGCTTCGTCTTGCCTTTACGCCGGATTCCCGCGGTGTCGACGAAGTTGTACGCCACCTCGTCGCGCCTTACCAGCGCCTCCACTGCGTCGCGGGTGGTCCCCGGCGTAGGGGAAACAATGGCTCTCTCCGCTCCCGCCAGCCGGTTCAGCAGGGTGGATTTTCCGGCGTTCGGCTTGCCGATGATAGCCACCTGAACGGGCTTCTTAAAAGACCCCAGCCCCGTTGTCTTCCCGACTTCGGAAGCATCGGCGGCAGGGAAATGTTCTGTGACAATATCTAGCAGTTCGTCGACGCCTTTATTGTGTTCAGCGGAAACAGGGACTACGCGCTCGATGCCGAGGGAGTAGAAATCGCCGATGCCGCTTTCGAGCGACACCGCATCGACCTTATTGACGGCGAGCGTGAGCGGCTTGCCGGTCTGTAGCAGCAAACGCGCCAGTTCCCGATCCGCTCCTGTAATTTCGGTTCGTCCGTCGATGACGAAGATAATGTGCCAGGCTTGTTCGATGGCTATCCGCGCTTGTTTTAAAATCTGAACCGGTATTTCTTCCTCTTCACCGACGAGAATGCCCCCGGTATCGATCAGTTCGAAAGGGCGTCCCCGCCATTCGGCCGGCGAGTGGATCCGGTCGCGGGTGATGCCGGGCTCATTGCCCACGATCGCCCGCCGAACACCTGTAATTCGGTTGAAAAGAGTCGATTTTCCGACGTTCGGTCTGCCGACGATGACGACAGTGGGCCGCTCGCTTCGTTCCATCAGCCTTCATGGTAGCTTAGGGAAGCGGCGCGCAATGGACGGCTGCGCCGGCAGCTTGCACGAGAAATGGCGCTCTATTATCCGCTTTTTCTAAACATCCAGGGGCGAACGGCGGTGGTGGTGGGCGGCGGCCGCGTGGCTGCCCGCAAAATCGCTGGTTTGCTGGAGGCGGGCGCCAGAGTGCGGGTGGTTGCGCCGGAGATTTCGCGCCAGGTGGCTGCGCACGAAATCGAGCGCCGGCCTTACCGGACGGGCGATCTGAAGGGCGCTGTGCTGGCTTTTGCCGCCACCGACAGCCGCGACGTCAATCATGCTGTGGCCGTCGAAGCGGCGCGCCGGCGCATTCCCGTGAATGTGGCGGATTCGGCGGCGGAGTCCACCTTTATCGTGCCCGCGCGCATCACGCGCGGCGAAATGCAAATCGCGATTTCGACCGGCGGCCGCAATCCCCGCCTGGCCGGACAAATGCGCCGGCGGCTGGAAGCCGAACTGAGGTGGGCCGCAAAGTGAGGCGAGGATGAGGCTTCGCACGGCCGAGGGCAAGCTCAAGATCGAGCACAGCATCATCGAGGGTCTGCGCCCCGCTCTGGAACGCCTGCTGCGCCACAACCCGGAAATCAAGTCGGTGATCCCGGGAGTGATCCGCCCGGTGCGCGACGCGCGCGGGGCCATCCGGATCCGGATCACGACCCCTACTCAAACGGGCTGGAAGGTTATTGCGTTCGCCGCCGGCGCCCGGCAGGAGGTTTTTGTAAATACCGGCTTGACCCGCGAGCAACTGGAAGCCGCTCTGGCCTCGGCGCTGGGCGAATCAGCGTAAGAACTCGGTAGGGGCAGCCGGATTCGATTCGCAAAAATTTGTGCGGCGGCAGTTCCCGAGGCCGGGTACCGAGCGTAATTTCGAACGAGCCGCTTCAGCGGCAGATCACCTCCTCGCCGCGCCATTCAGCTTCGACCAAGGGTTTTTCCGAACGGCGTATAAATGCGCAATAGGCGGCCGTAATTTTGCTGCGGGCAGGGATCCAGCGGTACCCGGGTGTTCCAAACAGAGAACCCCGGTCAATCATGCGGCGACGCGGCTCCGGAAAGGGCGAGACCCCAAACTCCATTCCCCGCGTGAGTGTACGCCCGTTCCAGGGCTTATGAGTGCGGCAGTGATTCTCTTCCCAAATGCCTAACCAAGGGAAATCTGCCCGCCGCCACACGTATCCGAAGAGCACTTGCGCGTCCGGATCATACGCTGTAAACCACGCCTGCTCGCGCGCCGGATCCATGAGATGCGTCGTGAAGCCGGCCGACACGGGAACATCGGGGATCTGGCGGAGATCGAGGCAGCCGCCATCGTTTGCAGGACACAAGGGCCAGTCGAACTCGGCGCCAACGCGCATGCGCCCTTTCCCTTGGGCGAACTCCGTTTCGTAGGTTTTCGAACGCGTCGCGGATGCAGCGAAAATCGTCCTGCCGCGGGAGAGAAACGGCGGCCCGAGAGTCACATGTTCGGTCCAGCCGACAGCCCGGTCGGCCGCCGAGAGGTTCTCCGCCGTCTCGGTAAAAAGCACAACTCCCCCGGATCCCAGGCGCAGCCGCCTCTCGAAACGCATTTGCGCAACAGGAAGGAGCGCCTTGCAAAGCAATTCCGATTCGCTGATTGTTTCGATTTCCCAGCGGACAACGGGTGCTTCGCCGTGCACGCCCAAGCCGGCCGCCGCTTCCTCGTCGGAAGGGGCCCCGAAGTAATCGAAGCAGAGATTGTGGCCCAAAATGCCGGAAAGCAGGCGGCTCTCCCGGTCAATGCCATACTCCGGCGTTCGGCGAGGGTCCCAGTCGCTTGGCTCGATGCTCGGCCAGGGCGGGACCCAAAGCGGGTTGACCCCGTTCTCTAGTAAACAGATCTCGGCGACATGCCCGCCCCCATACACGACTGAGACGCGAATCTCCCTGTTGTGGAGCTGCACGGCACGGCGGCCGTGAAAGGTAGCCTCCATCCTGTCTTCCCCCCTTGCCCTCCGAAAGCAATGATTGTACTGTAAAGCGTTATGGCATCCCGCAGTGTAAACAAAGTGATTCTGTTGGGCCACCTTGGACGCGATGCCGAAATCAAGTACACGCCCAACGGAGCGTCCCGCTGCACCTTCACGCTGGCCACCTCCCGCCGATGGAAAGACCAGCAGACTGGCGAGTGGAAAGAAGAAACCGACTGGCACAACGTGGTGCTCTGGCGGTCGGAGAACGTGGCTCCTCACCTGCAAAAAGGCAAGCAGGTGTACGTCGAGGGTCGCTTGCAGACCAGAAGCTGGGAAGATAAGGATGGCAACAAGCGCTACACCACGGAAATTATCGCGGACAATCTCATTCTGCTCGGCGGGCGGGGAGGAGAGGCGATCGGAGCAGGCGACGAAGATCCCGCTTCCGCTTCGGCCTCGGGTCCGCGCAGCGCAGGGGCTGGGCGTGGCTTTACAGCCGCCCCGCAATCCGACATGGCCAGCCAGGAAATCTCCGACGACGACGTACCTTTCTAGGCGGCTTTTGCATCGTGCCCCGAGTGAACGCGCCGGGAGACTGCCCGTTAGTCTCGCTCTTTGAGATACAGCTTTGTTTCTGGCATTTGCCACGTCAAACGCCTCACCAAGGGGTGAAAGCCGGCGGAACGCCTCGCTTCTGCGCAAGGACCTGTTTGCGACAAGCGCGTTCGGATTGTACAATTGCCGTTCCGCCGGACGCCATCAGCTTGCCTTGGCCCGCGCCGTGGAGTTGACGATTCATGCGCCGCGGCCGAATCCGGGGATATAATCTCCTATCCTGATTTTCTTTGCGGGAGGTAGCTGTGACGCGCAAAGTATTCTGCCTATCCTTGACGGCGGTCGCTGCCGGCTTGCTGGCGCAGCAGCAGGCCCCGAAGGCCGCTGCCCCGTCCGGGCTGCCCAAGATCCAGGCGCTGATTATCACCGGGCAAAACGGCCACGACTGGCGGGCGACCACTCCGGTGATGCGGAAGATTCTGGAAGACACCGGCCGGTTTGAAGTGCGAGTCACCGAAGAGTTTCGCGGCGCCGGTCCCGAGACCCTGTCTCCGTATGAACTGGTGATCCTCAATTACTACGAGCGCCGAAGGCCCGAGCTGCGCTGGGGAGAGCGCGCCGATAACGCGTTGCTCAATTTTGTTCGTTCAGGCAAGGGGCTGGTGATGTACCACTTCTCGATGGCGGCTTTTGACGGCTGGGAAGAATATGAGAAGCTCTCCGGCGCGAACTGGCGGCCCAATAACGGCCACCACTCCGCCCGCCACAATTTCACCGTGGACATCAGAGACGCCGACCACCCGATTACGCGCGGCATGAAGAGCTCCTTTCCGGAAACCAGTGATGAGCTGTATGCCAATTTGAAATGGCAACCGCCCAATACATTTCACGTGCTGGCTACCGCCTGGGATGATCATTCACTGTATCAGGGCAAAGCCCGGCAGCCCATTCCCGGACCCGGAAAAGACGAACCCATGCTCTGGACCGTAAACTATGGGCAAGGGCGCGTCTTCGCCACGGCGCTGGGCCATGATCCCGAGGCGATGAAAAGTCACGGATTCATCACGACCTTTCAGCGCGGTTCGGAATGGGCGGCGACCGGCAACGTCACCATACCGGTTCCTCCAGAGCTGGCGAAATAATAAGCGGCGGCAGGCCGCTCTCTGTTCCGGGGCGCAAGGCGCGCTTGCCTGTGGGTGAGACGGCGTGGCCGCGAGTGAAAAAGGGTCAAAACGGGAAAGAACGAACCTGGGGCTGAAAGCGTCCGCACAGGTTACACTAGACAAAATGGCCGATAATTTTCTGGTACCCGAAACCAAAATCGAGGCCAATGGCGCCGGCCCAGCGCTGGCGCTGGGGCCCTCCGCAGGCAGGACCTTGCTGTTGACGCTCGGCATCACCAAGATCCTCGAGCAGCAGAGCCTTGACGTCTCGATTTGGGGATCTGTGGACGGCAGCGATTGGGGCCCAAAACCGCTGCTCAGCTTCCCCCAAAAGTTCTATGTTGGCTCCTATACGCTGCTGCTTGACTTGAGCGACAAGCCTGAAATCCAGTTCTTACAGGCTCGCTGGACGGTGAACCGCTGGGGCGTCGGTTCAACCAAGCCGATGTTTCTCATCTATATTTTTGTGGAAGTAGCGTCCGGCGTGAAGACCGCATAGTCTGTTCCGGCGCGGCTGCGGTCGAATGCTGCGTTGCCAGCCCGCCCTTCACCGCTTCTATTCCGGTTCGCGCTTCTTGCCCCTGCGTAACGCCTGGCAAAGTCGCAGCGGCTGGCATTGTGCGATTCAGCGAACAAGCCGCCCATACCCTATTTTGCTCTGGATTTCTTCATCCTTCAATAAATGTCCGATTTTCAAGAGCTTACCTCTTCCTTCCGGGATTGAAATGCGGTAAAATTAAGGTTTAATCTACACCCGGGAGATCTCTTTGGACGACATCGAAAAGCCACCGCAGGGTCCCACGCAATTGCCCCTGCCGCCCGATGGCGGCGACAAGAGTCTGGTTCCGATCGACATCGAAGACGAGATGCGCAAGTCGTATCTCGATTACGCGATGAGCGTGATCATCGGGCGAGCCCTGCCGGACATCCGCGACGGACTGAAGCCCGTGCAGCGGCGCATTCTCTACGGCATGTACGAGTCGGGATTGCTGCCCAACCGTCCTTACCGAAAATGCGCCAACACGGTAGGCTACGTGCTCGGGAATTATCATCCGCACGGCGACGCACCGGTCTATGAAGCGCTGGTGCGGCTGGCCCAACCGTTTTCCATGCGCTATCCGTTGGTGGACGGCCAAGGCAATTTCGGTTCCGTGGACGGCGACCCGCCCGCGGCCATGCGGTACACCGAGGCCCGGCTGGCGCGTATCGCCGTCACGCTGCTCGACGATATCGATAAGGAAACCGTTGATTTCCGGCCTAATTACGATGACCGCACAGTCGAGCCGGAGTACCTGCCGGCGCTCATTCCGAATCTGCTGATCAACGGCGCGCAGGGCATTGCCGTCGGTATGGCCACCAACATCCCGCCCCACAATCTCGGAGAAATCATTGAAGCGGCCATTTTGATGGTGCAGAACCCCAAAGTCGGCCTGGACAAGATCCTGGAGAAGGTTCCCGGTCCCGATTTTCCCACCGGGGGGTTCATCCTGGGCCGCCAAGGTATTATAGATGCCTATACGAAGGGGCGGGGCCACCTGAGACTGCGCGCTCGGGCAGCCATCGAGCGCGTCGGCAAGGACAAGGAGCAGATCGTCGTTACCGAGATCCCTTACCAGGTAAATAAAGCCCGGCTTCAGGAGCATGCCGCACAACTGGTGAACGAAAAAAAGATCGAGGGCATTGCCGATATTCGCGACGAAAGCGACCGCGAAGGCATGCGCATCGTCTTCGAGCTGAAGCGGGGAGAACAGCCGGAGGTGGTCCTGAACAACTTGTACAAGCAGACGCAGATGCAAACCGGCTTCGGCATCATCATGCTGGCCATTGTGAACGGCCAGCCGCGCGAAGTCGGTCTGGCCGAGGCCCTGCGTTTGTTCATCGATCACCGCATCGACATCGTGCGCCGCCGCACGGATTACCTGCTGCGCAAAGCGCGCGAGCGCGAGCACGTCTTGCTCGGCTTCCGGAAGGCGCTCGAAAACCTGGATGCCGTCATCAAGCTGATTCGGGCATCCAGATCGCCGGCCGAAGCGCGCACGGGTTTGATGGAGCGCTTCGAGTTCACCGAAAGACAGGCGCAGGCCATCATCGAGCTGCAATTGCAGCGTCTCACCGGGATGGAGCGCCAAAAGATCCTCGACGAGCTGGCCGAAATTCAAAAAAGGATTCAGGAATACCTCGAGATCCTGGGCTCGGATAAGGTCCTGCGCAATGTGATCGTAAAAGAGCTGCGCGAGGTGCAAAAGGAATACGCCGACCCGCGCCGCACGGAGATCATCGATGACACCGGCGAAATTCAGCTAGAGGACCTGATCGCCGATGAAGATGTGGCAATCACGGTGACTCACAACGGCTACATGAAGCGGACTGCCGTGGACACCTACCGCAAACAGTCTCGCGGCGGCAAGGGGCGCATCGGCATGGGCACCCGCACGGAGGATTTTGTCGAGCATCTACTCATCGCCTCGACGCACAGCTACATCCTGATCTTTACCAACCTGGGCCGCGTTTACTGGCTCAAAGTGTACGAGATTCCAGACGTCGGCGCAGCCGGCAAGGGCAAAAACGTGGCCAATCTGGTCAATCTCCAGCCCAACGAAACGGTCAAGGCGTTCTTGCCGGTGAAGCAGTTTACCCCGGGCGTCTACGTCGTGATGGTGACCAAGAAGGCGATCATCAAGAAATGCGAGCTGACGGTTTTCGATAACCCCACCTCACGAGGCATCATCGCCATGTCGCTTGAGGAAGGCGACGAACTGATCGCGGCCAAGCTGACCGATGGGTCGCAGCAGATCTTTCTCGGCACCCACAACGGCAAAGCCATCCGTTTTCCCGAAAGCAAGGTGCGGCCGATGGGCCGGCCGGCTTACGGCGTGCGGGCGATGACGCTCGACCCGGGCGATTTTCTGGTCGGCATGGAGGCCGTGGGCCTGGAAGGTCTTATCCTGACCGTCTCGGAAAATGGCTACGGAAAGCGGACGGCCCTCGAAGAGTACCGGATCACGTCGCGGGGCGGCAAAGGCGTCATCAATATGAAAACCACGGAGCGGAATGGCAAGGTCGTCGCCATTCTCAATGTGAAGGAGAGCAGCAATCTCTTCATCATCACCAAAGACGGAAAGATTCTGCGGCTCGAGGCGTCTGAGATCCGCGAGGCCGGCCGTTCCACCCAGGGTGTGCGCCTCGTGCGGCTGGAAGAAGGTGACCGCGTCGCCGCTGCGTCGGTGATTCCCGAGGAAGAATCGAACGGCGAGGGGCCTAACGGCCAGGGCGCCCTGCTAACGCAATAGAGAATCGCCCCGGCGCCGCGAGCACTGGGATGCATATTGCAAAATCGCGGCAGAACGCAAGGCCAGCCGTTCCGGCTTGGCCAGGCCTGGGTCTCCGGGAGTGGCTTCCCTTCCTGGCTCCGCCGTGGACAGACGGATCGGCGCCCGTTTTCCCGTTGGAAGATCCAATTCTCGACTCTGCCATTCGATTTTGATGCTCTTTGCGTTCCTGACTTCAACGCCGATGGACCTGCTGCGCGGCAGCGGCACCTTTGCGGGCATTCAGGGGCTGGCTGAGGGTCTTCGAGGGCTCGGCCACACCGTCAGGGTCCTCACTCCCAACTTCCCCTGCTTCCACTACACGACCCGGCGGCTGATTTACAACCGCCGCCTCGCCGCCCGCGTCGATGCGCTCCGGCCCGACATCGTGATCGGCTTCGACATGGATGGATACCGCTATGCCCGGCGCTCGCCGCGCGCGCCTTTTGTCGCTTCCATCAAAGGGGTGATCGCCGATGAGTTGACCAACGAGAGCGGCGCGACGCGCTGGATGATGACGGTGCAGGCCAAGCGCGAGAAAATCAACGTGCTCCACGCGGACCTGGTGCTGGCCACCAGCCAGTATTCGGCCGCCAAAATCGCGGAACACTACGGAATCGAAAAATTCAAAGTCCATATCGTGCCGGAGCTGATTGACCTGGAGGGATGGCGGGCGCGTTTCGCGGCCCACCCGGCCGCCGCCCCCGAGCGCTTTACGGTCCTTTCGGTGTGCCGTTTTTACCCTCGCAAGCGCCTGGAGGATCTGATCGCCGCCGCCGCGCTCCTGCCGGGAACGGAGGTGCGCATTGCCGGCAACGGTCCGGAAGCAAAGAGGCTCCATCGGCTTGGCCCCCATATTTCCTGGCTCGGCGACGTCACCGCCGGCCAGCTCGCCGAAGAATATAACCGCTGTCACGTCTTCTGCCTGCCGAGCGTCCAAGAGGGGTTTGGCATCGTTTACCTGGAAGCCATGGCGGCCGGCAAGCCGATCGTGGCCGCCCGGGCGGCTGCCGTGCCGGAGGTCGTTCGCGACGGCGTAGAGGGCATCCTGGTCGAGCCGCGAGATCCCGCTGCCCTGGCCGCGGCGCTGGCTCGTCTGCGGGACGACGCTGGTCTGAGAAATACGTTGTCCCGGAATGCTACCGCGCGCGCCGCTGATTTTCAAAGAGAAAAAGTTTGCCGCAGGTTTCTGGACGCGGTTGAGAAATTGCGGCGGTCACCGCCGCCCTGCTCGCGCCAGGCTACGACGGCTCGACATCAGTGAGCCGCGCCGGCCGGCGCAGTGGTGGAGATTCCCCGCAAGCAGCGTTTTCGCCGAAAACAGCAGGCGGCGGACCGGTCCGTTATACTGGCATTCCGTGGCAAACTGCACAGCCAGCGCGATTCGACGGCCGGTGAAGCTTTGCCTGCCGTTTGCAGCCTTCCTCCTGTTGGAAGCTTGCAGCCTGATGCCCGCTCGGCCCGCCCGCGCCCCGCAGCGCTGCCGAAACCTGATCCGCAATGCCAATTGGGAGCGGCAAGGCGAGGGATGGCGTCTGCCCGCGTTCGCCAAACTCGAACAGCCGCCTTCTTCGGGAGGCGTCGCTTCCATCGTTGTAGAAGGCGCCGCCGATGGCGCGATCGCCCAAATCATTCCCCGTCCGCCGGAACTTTCCGGCCTCGGAGTGGTCGCCGTGGGTTATGCCAGAGTCGAGTTGTCTCATACCCTCGATAGCACGGATGACGATATAACCTCCCGCCTGTGGGAAGGCAGCGTGAATCTGGTGAACGGGTATAGCCGCAACGGGGAAGACTTCGCCAGCCCGTATGTCCGAATCCGCTTCACGGGCCGTGAAATCGCCTCGGGCTGTTGGAAACGGTTTGTAACCGGTGTAATTCCAGCCGGGCGGGCGCGCCTGCTATATCCGCATTTTGCTTTTTGGGGGGCGCGGCTTGCGCCCGGAGTGAAGCTCCACCTGGCGGCGCTATCTCTTGTTGAAGCGCCCGCAGACGACAATGGCGAGCCTGAGCGGTGGGTGGATTGCGCGAACCTTCCCGCGCCTTCTCCCGTGCTGGCAGCGCCGACGCAGCAACAGTGGGCCGAATCGCTGGCTCCTAACGGAAGTTTTGACTCCTTCCATATGCAAACCCGGCCTCTCGCGGCCGCCCACTCCTTACGCGAACTGGTGCTGGAAGCGCGATATCACCAGGGATCTTTGATCGCCGACCGGTATTTGATTTCGGTTACGCAGGACGGCTCCGACCCCCGTTTGAGCCCCACAAGTCACATCGTTACGGCCCTGGCCAGGCGTGGCGTGGAAGATTTCGAGGCCGTCGTGAAGGTCCGCGCGGACGCCCAGCCTCTCCGCATCGCGATCGCCGGCGCCGCCGAAGTCAAAGACGGATTACGCGCCCAGCCGGCAATCTTGCCGCTCGAATGGCAAAGACCTCGCCTCTGATTGCAAATGCCGTCCGCGGAACGCGAGGATCGTAGGTTCAGGTGGATTGCCGGATTTTCGTATCCGCTCCTGCTTTCCGTATACCTCATTTATTGGAGCCACGCCGACTATTTCGTGGATGATTGGTTCCTCATCAAGCATTTCCGCCATGCGGCCGGGTGGAAGGGAGTCGCCGGCTTCGCCGCGGCGGCCGCCGAAAACCGCGTCTATCAGGTCTTCCGGATGCAATGGTTGAGCATCCTTTACGGGTTTCTGATTACCGCTCTGGGCGGCTATTCTCCCCGCTTCAACTTTGCGGCGCTGCTTCTGCTCCATGCGGCTTCCGCCTGGCTGTTGTCGCAAGCCGTGCGCCGGGCGGGCTTCGAGAGGGGACTCGCGTTTCTCGCCGGAGTTTTCTATCTTCTCGCGCCGATGGCGCATTTCGGGCTCCTCACGTATCTTGCAAATCCGTTTTTTGTGTTGTCGACATTCTGGGTTTTACTCTTGCTCTGGTTCTCTTCGGGTGCGCGGCGGCCGGGAATGGGGGAGCTTGCTTTTGCCTCCGCCTGCGCCGTGGCGGCCCTGTTCAGCGGCGAACAGGTTTTCTTGCTGGTGTGGGCGATCGTTCCGCTCGCCGCGTTGTTTTTCCGAAAGAAGCCGATACCGGCGGCCTGGCCCGCCGCGGGAGCAATCTGGGCGGCCGCGAGCGCGGCGCTGGCGGTCTATCTACTCTGGATCAACCGGCTCCCGGTGCGGCAGACCGGCATCCACCGACGCTATGAATGGACTTCGGCCCGGTTCGCGAGCAACCTGCTGCAAATCGGGGGCGAGCTGCGGCAACTGAGCGGAGTCACCTCCGACTCGCTGTTCCATTTTTCGCTGCACAAGACGGAGGACGCCCTCGCGCTGGCGGGCGCCCTCCTGGTGACTGCGCTCGTTTGGAAGTGGCGCGGCGGAGATCGGGAAAACGGCCGGCTCCGGCGCCTATTTGGATTCGCGGTCGGCGGAGCAGCGCTCGCATATGCTCCGGTGATGTGGATTGCCGGCGGCTTTCCGCGCTTTCGGTATCATTATGCTCCGGCGCCCTATCTGGGTCTTGCCGCCGCTGTAGCGGTTTGGGCGTGTGGGCGGAGCCGGTGGACGCGCTGGAGTCCCGCCGCGCTAGCCGGCCTCGCTACGGGCTTTTTGATCTTCAATGCGGCCGCAGATCTGCGGCAGAGCTGGATTCCGGAATCGGAACAGCAACACAATCTCGAAGTCTATATGCGTCAGGTGAAAAATATAGCGCCTGGAGACATCTTCGTTGTCTCGGGCACGCCGCCCCAGATTGGAACCGCCCCGCACTTCAGCATGCATTCTACGATTTCGGCCAGCGCGTTTGTAGAGCTCGTGACAGGCCTGGAGCCGCTCGAAGCGTATCTCGATTTTTGGAATCTGCATGGGCGGCTGGTGCGCGATCCCGATGATCTGGAGCACTTTCTTTCCGAGTCTGACCTAGCGCGCACGCACGTCCTGATGTGCTCCTACGACGGAAGATTTTCCAGTCTGGATTGGATCGCGATCGAGATCGGGACCGACAGCTTCCGGCTGCTGCCGCTGAAGGGAGTCTCCGATTCGGGCAACGCCCGCCGGCAGATCTATTCCCGAGAGCAGCTCGCTCTTGCACAGTGGCCGGTCTATTTCCCGAAAATTGTGAGGCCCCGAGTCGCGGCCCGATAAGACGGCGGCCCGCGCTGTCTTACTGTTTGCGCCGATTGCCGATTGGATCCGTCGGCCAGCGGATGGAAAGGCGCGCCGGCTGACCCCAAAAATCGCCCTGCCCGGCGATGTATGTGCTTGGAGAAGCACGTTCGGTCCGCATGGGATAAAATTTTCTACTGAATTTCCCGCGTGCACTTGGATTCCAAAGCGCTCTCGTTGAAACAGCCGGAGGTCGCAGTTGGCGCTGGCCGACTGCGCGTGCTGGACCGCCTCGCGCCCGCGCTGCTGGTTCCCCTGATCATTTTTAACCTGGGCTACATGTACGAAGGCCCTAATTATGCTTTGCTCTCGCCATGGATCATTCGCTTGTCGCGGCCGGAACTGCTGGCCCGCGACTGGTTTGCCAACACGATTCCGCACCATGCGAATTTTGTCCGGTTCCTCGCGTGGTCGTCGGCGGCTTTGCCGCTGCCGGCAGTCCTGCTCTCACTGCACGTGGCTGCACTTTTTCTTCTGCTTTGGACCGCCTATGGATTCGCCGCGCGGCTTTTCGGCGATAAAAGGATTTTTTATGCAGCAGTGTTCCTGCTTTTGCGCTGGGGAACGGAAGGTCTTGGAGGCAACAGCCTTTGGGCCGACTACCTGGTGCCGCACAACGCGGCGGCGCCGGTCTGTCTGCTGGCGTTCTACTTGTCCCTGTCGGGCCGGCCGCTCTCCGCCGCGTTGGCCGCGGCCGCAGCAACTTGGATTCACATCCAGCTCGGCGTCTTAACCATGGCTGTTTTGGGCGGGGAAATGCTAGTAAGCTGTGTCTGGGGTGGGGGGCGGAGCCCTGCCCGGAGCCCGGTCCGGAAAGGCGCCAGCCTCGGGCCAATGTTCACGGTAGGCGGGATCTACGCCGCGGCAGTCGCCCCGACTTTTCTGAAGCAATGGGGCCTTTACGTGATGACCGCTTCGCCACTCACGGCCAGGCAATTTTTAGATCTCCACGCAATTTTGCGCCAGCCCCATCACCTGATCCCATCGACTTGGCCGTTGGCGGATTACGCCCGGTTCTTTCTCATTCTGGGGATGGGCGGCCTGGCCGTCTCCTGGCGAAATGCTCAGCACCGTAAAATTGTGGTCTGGAGCTTTATCATTTTGGCGTTTTGCGTAGCGGGCAGTGTTTTTGTGGAGATCATTCCCATCAAGCTGGTTATCAAAATGCAGTTGTTCCGTATGACCATCTTCTTGAAATTTTTTGCCGTTTTGTTCGCTGCACAATTTTTAATCAGAACACTCGACCTGGGCCGGTGGGAAGAGAAATGCTGCGCCCTGGCCATACTGGCAATTCAAAATTTCTTCGTAGCTGGCGCGTGCGCCGTGCTCATCCCCACTTTGCGTAAGAACCGCCGTTGGGCGTGGACCTTAAGCATCGCGGCGGCGGGATGTCTGGCGCTCAGTGGGATCGCGGGTGCGGGCGTTGGCGGGTGGCTTCAGCATGCTCTTCGTATGGCGCCCCGAGGAATCGAAATCGGCCTGATTACACTGGGTTTCCTCGGGGCGATCGTCTGGCGAAACGGCCGGCTCTTACCGGCGGGACTGATGATCCTGGCAGCGGCGCTCCCCCTCGCATCCGGCATTCCCTCTTTCCATTATGATCATCCTCCGATCGACGACTGGTACCGCTTTTGCCGCCAGGTAAGAGCCGCAACACCAGCGGATGCCGTCTTTATCACGCCGCCCGTAATGGGAGGCTTTCAAATGTTCGCCGAGCGGGCGGAGGTGGCGGACTTCAAGTCAACCCCTTCCATCGAGCATGATCTGGTGGAGTGGAAGCATCGGATGGACGATCTGGCGGGCGGCGCCGGCTTGCATTGCAGCGGATGGGCGGAGTGCAGCGCTGCTCTGACCTCCGGCTACGCCCATTTGACGCGCAGAAATTTTATGGTGTTAGCCCAGAAATATCGGGCAGAATATGTAGTCACCCCCCGCCCGGAGCCGTGGCTCGGCTTTTCCGAAGTGCTTCGCGTCGGAGATTTCGTGTTATATCGGCTGCCGGCATAGCGCCGTTCTGGTAGACTGTCGCCAGCTAGCTCCGGCGGCCGGGAGCCCGTCGAGACGGGTTGCATTCACGCCCGCCGGAAGATTGGTTTCGTGGAAGGAGATCGCATGCTCAGTCGAAGACAATTCCTCCGGTTGTGCTCGGCGACCTGCGCCACCTCGGCCGCTGGAGTCGCAGCAGCCAAGCCTCGGTTTCGAATAGGCATCACCACTAACACCCGCAATGGCGGCAGTTGGGATAAAGACATGCTGCTCTCGTTTCGCGAGGCAGCCGAAGCCGGCTATCACAACGTGGAAACATTTTACGGCTACATCCGGCCGTGGTGGGACAAGCCGCAGGAATTAAAAAGTCAGATGGACCGTCTGAAGCTCGGGTTTGTAACGATTTCGAACGGCGGGCCTATGAAGATGCAGTTCGAAAACCCCTCTGTTGCACAGCAACTGATTGACGAGCACGTCCAACTGGCGCTGTGGAGTAAAAAGTGGTTTGGCTGCGATCATCTGAAAGCCAACACCGGAGGCCGCCGCCCCGAGGGTACGACGTCCGATGACCTGGCCCAAATGGCCAGGACCATGAATGAGATCGGTAAGCGCCTGGCGGATCAAGGTCTTAAGTTCGGGGTACACGCACATCTGTGGACCCAATTGCAGACGCGATCCGAAATCGATCACATCATGGACGCCACCGATCCCAGGTATGTATTCCTGGTGCTCGACACCGGGCACATCACGATGGCCGGAATGGATCCGGTAGAATTGGCCCGAACTTACGTCAGCCGCATTGTCGAGTTCCACCTGAAAGATACCAAACCCGAGGACAAAGGCGGCCACAAGGGGCCGACTCCGCAGCGCGAAGGGTATACGGCAATAGGGAAGCGGATCTTCTTCGAGCTCGGAAAGGGAGGGGTGGATTTTCCGGGACTTCTATCGGTGCTGAAACAGAACAACTGGGACGGCTGGCTCACGGTCGAGCTGGATTCGACCGACACAACTCCTAAAGATAGCGCGATGATCAGCAGGCGGTATTTGGAGAACGTTCTGCACCTCCAGGTCTGAAGCGACACGGGGCATAGAATCGGAGAACGCTGGGGAAGGGAGCAGGAATACATACTGGGTTCGTCCGCCCAGCCTGTTCGTCAGCCTGGGAACTGGTGGAGAAAAGGCCTGCTGGATGGTCTAATACTCCTAGCCTCGCGGTACCACCAGCAACGCGGATCTCCTATAGAAATCAAGCACATAACCAGCCAGCCACGCGCATCGACGGCGAGAAAAACCCCTCCTTGTGAATATCAGCGACTTCCGGTATTCTTATTTAGCGCTTGTAGTGTTAGCAGAATTACGATTTTTGACTTAGCTGGGTGGGGCGCGGCGAGCCCTGAGGATTTGTTTGCAGGCTATCGAGTCTTATTCGGTCATCCGGCGCAGGCGAGTAGATAATCGTCTGAATTTCCAGCAACATCACCCGAAACATCGGCCGAGCCAGAAAGGGCGGGTTTACCGGCTCTCGAGGACCGAGGTCGTCTGCAACCAGGGCTAAGCCCAGTGGATAATGCCGGCCTTACAGGAGGAGCGAGCTTTGAGGGAAGAACGGCCTGTCAGGTCTGGCGGCGCCTTCGGGCAGTTCGGGTTTTTGAGCTGGCACGTGATAAATCGCCGGGTAGACGGAAAAGCCGCTGGGTTCTTCTGCTGGGTCCGGAAACTGGAGGAAGCGCGTCATCCTGCGTTGTAAGTCATTTGGCTGCTTGGAGCCGCCTTCGCAGGGTGGATCGGCCGGCAAGCGGTTCCGGGGCGCTAGGCGCCGCGCTTGTTTATATGTTATTGAATGAAAAGCACTTACAGACTGTGATGTAAGTGAAGGGGCGAAGCTCTGTGCAAACGATGGCAGTTTCAGATTCCGTAACGCAGGTGCTATCCGACGTTGGCCGCATGGCTCGGCCTACAGCGCCAGTCCCAGGCTGGTACGCCATCTACACCCGGTCTCACTTCGAAAAACGAGTGGCTGCCGACCTTACTGCCAAGCACATCCAGAACTACTTGCCTGTGGTGGAACAGGTACATCAGTGGAAGGACCGCAAAAAGCTGATCGAAGTTCCCGTTTTCCCCAGTTACGTGTTCGCGCGCTTTCGGGATTCGAATAAGACGCGCCTGGAGGTGCTGCGGGTAGCCGGCGCAGTCCGAATTCTGGGTCACGGGGAGAGCATCGAACCGATACCGGATTGGGAAATAGAATCCATTCGCCGGCTGCTGCGAGCCAATGTGCGCTGCTTCGCGCACCCGTTTCTTCGCGAGGGGGCTTGGGTCCGCGTGAAGAGAGGAGCGCTGAAGGATTTGGAAGGCCTTTTAGTGCGGGTGAAAAGCAAAACCCGCCTTGTGCTTTCCATTTCGTTGCTATCGCAGTCGGTGGCGACGGAGATCGATATTTCAGATGTCGAGGTGATACGCCCCGGCAGCAGGACGAATGGTGAGGGCTGGCGATGAGAAGACGTTTCATCGTCCCTGTATTACTGCTGGTTGCGCCGTTGTTCGGGCAAGATCGCGGAAACCGCCGCGAGCAAGAGAGCCAACCACTGCCGCAGAGCGAGGCAGCCGAGCCGGCCCTTCCTGGCGCGGACTATTCCCGAGGCGCCGGCGCGGCAAACGCGGCTGCCGCGCCCCGGGCCGGCGCTCTGGCTTTCAGCAATTACAAGATGGGACCGGAAGACCTGCTGGCCGTCACTGTCTTGGATTCTCCCGAGTTTACCCGCCAGGTGCGCGTGAGCGGCGATGGAACGATTCGGATGCCGCTTCTAAAACGCGCCATTCCGGCGGCCGGGAAAACCAGTGCGGAGTTGGAACAGGCGATCTCGCGGGAATTGGTCGAGGAAGGGATGCTTGTCGATCCTTCCGTTTCGGTGACCGTGCTCGAGTTCAACAGCAAACCGGTCAGCGTGTCGGGCGCCGTGCGATCGCCGGTGGTCTTTCAGGCGGTGAAGCCGCTCAGCCTGGTCGAGGCCATCGCGCGCGCCAGCGGCTTGGCGGAAAATGCCGGCTCCGACATTCTGATTTCCGTCCCGGCAAGGAACGGCCGTCCCGCGCGGACCGTTACCGTGCCGGTCAAGGCCTTGCAACAACCCTCTGATCCGGGCGCCAATTTCCTGCTGGAGGGGGGTGAAGAGGTCAAAGTGACGCCGGCGGGGCTGGTTTACATCGTCGGAGGCGTCAATAAGCCGGGCGCGGTCCTGATGAATACGGAAGGTCCTTTTACTTTGCTGAAAGCTTTGGCCCTTAGCGGCGGGACAACGCCCACGGCCGGATCAAAGGCCTTTCTGCTTCGGAATTCCGCAAACGGCCAAAAAAAGGAAATTGCGTTGAACCTGACCAAGCTAATGCGGCGCCAGGAGCCCGATCTGCCGCTCGAAAACAACGACGTGGTCTTCATCCCCGACAGCACCATGAGAAAAATCAGCCAGACCGGCATGAGCTCGGCGGTCAGCGCGGTGGTGTTCGCCATGGGGACGCTAATTTTACGATGAGCTCCTATCCACGGCCGCTGCCCGGACCCGGCCAATATCCGGAAGAGTCGAATTACTATCCGATCCAGCCAACCGGTGAGCCGGCGGCAGTCCCGCTCAACCACTACCTCTGGGTCCTCAAGCGTCATAAATGGCGCATTCTCGGATTCGTATCAGCCGTGGTCGCCGCTGTTCTGCTCTATTCCCTTCAGTTGACGCCCGTTTATGAAAGCGTCGCCACCCTGGAGATCGATAACCAAGTCCAGATGTTTGAAGTGGGCAATTCCGGACTCCAATTTGACAATCGCAACTTCGACGCGGTTGTAGCGACGCAGCTTGAACTGATGGATTCCCCGGCGGTAGCCCAGCAAGTGATCCGGGAGTTGCACCTGGACCAGAATCCGGATTTCAACCCTGCGCTGCGCAACAAAGCCACTTCCGACGCTTTGGCCGCCGGACTGCCCTTGAGCGGCGCGGGCGCCGGTGTGCCTGACGCTCTGCCTGGCCTTTCGGTGCGGCGGCGCCCGGATACCTATTTGATTGAGGTACATTACCGCAGTCCCAATCCGGAGCTGGCGAGCGCGATTGCGAACAGCGCCGCTCAGGCTTTCGTCCAACAAGGCTTCAAGAGCCGTTATCAAAACGCCGCCGAGCTGTCGAAATGGCTCAATATGCAGCTCGACGAACTCCGCGCCAAGCTGGAGCGCGCCCAGCAGAAGCTCCAGGCGTTCGAGAAGCAATACAACGTGGTCAACCCGGAAGATCGCACTAACATCCTGAACCTGCAATTGCAGAAGCTTCAGGAAGAGCTGACCAAAGCCCAGGCCGAGCGGCTCCGCAAGGAATCCGAGTATCAGTCCGTGGAATCCGGAAACCTGGAAGCGCTCGCCATTTCCGAGCAAGGCGCGCCGCTGATGAAAATCGCCGACCGGCTGGAAAGCCTTGAGACCGCATTGGCGGAAGCCGGCTCGCAGTACGGTCCCAATCATCCCATTTACAAGCGGCAGCAGGCGCAGATCGAGCGCGTGAAAGCCCTCCTCGAGGCCAATAAGCAGAAAGTGCTGAAGCGTCTGAAGGCCGACTACGAGCAGGCGCTGGCTCGGGAAAAGGCTTTATCCGCGGCAGTGGATCAGCAGAAGCAGGAAGTGGACCGGCTCAGCGAGCGCGCGGTCGAGTACGGCATTCTCAAGCGGGAAGTGGATTCCCAAACCAAGTTGTATGACGAGCTGCTGAAAAAGATAAACGAGGCCACGATCAACGCGAGCATCAAGGCTACGAATCTCCGGCTGGCCTCCCTGGCCACGCCCTCGAAAACTCCGGTGTTTCCCCGGACCAAAGTGTATCTGCTGCTGGCTGCCTTACTGTCTACCACCGTCGCGGTCGGCGTGGCTCTGGCGGCCGATTATCTGGACCGCACGCTTCGCTCGGTCGAGCAGGTGGAGCAGTGGTTGAGCGTGCCGGTCCTCGCGAATCTGCCCCGTGTCTCCGGCCAAAAAATTCCTTCCCTGCTGCTAGGGACGCCCGACGAAGAAAGCAATTCGACCGCGCTGGCGAAATCGAGCATTCCACTGACCGAGGCTTTGAACATCCTGCGCACGAGCGTTTTGCTCTCCTCGCCAGGCCAGGAGCGAAGAATGGTTCTGGTGGCCAGCGCGGCGCCGGCGGAAGGGAAAAGCACAGTGGCCACCGGACTGGCCCTGGCCCTGGCCCAGCAGTTACAGAATGGCGACCGCGTACTGCTGGTCGATTCCGATCTGCGAAGGCCGACGATCCATACGATTTTCGGCCTCTCCAACCGCACCGGCCTCTCCACAGTGCTCGAAGGCCAGACCGGCTTCGCGGAAGCCGTGCTGCCGAGCGGGATCGCGCCGAACCTCATGGTGCTTACCGCCGGGCCGGCGCCGCGCTACTCGAGTGAACTGCTCACGATGCACATGGCGAAGCTGCTGGAGAATCTGCGGCCGGAGTTTCGCTACATCGTGATCGATTCCGCGCCGCTGCTAATTTGCGCCGACAGCACGATTCTAAGCACGATGGTGGACGGCGTGGTAATTGTGGCGAGAGCTGGAGAGACGCCGCGGGAAGCTGTGGCTTCCGCCTTGCGCCAACTCCGCCGCGTGCGCGCCAATATTTTGGGCCTCGTGCTGAACCAGGTTCGCCTGCCAGATACACCCGGCTACGGCGGCTATTACGGCGGCTACTACGGAAATTACCGGCGCGACGAAAAAGATGATGAGGATGCCTGAGACCGCTGGAGCGCTCCGGCTTGCCCTGCCTCCGGCGTTTGCCCCGGCCGGCCAATCAGCAGGCTTGGATTCCCTCGCGGCCGCGCCAAGAAGAGCGGCTCTGCTGGCCGAGGCCGAGCGCCTTGGCGTGCTGCCGGCAGTCGCGCGGAGATTAGTATCGGACCGGCACCCCCGCGTGCGCGAGATTGCCGCCAGAAATCTCTGGCTGGCGCGGGAACAAGGACGCGTTCTCAAATTATTGGCCGATGCCGGTGTGCGGGCGACCGCGGTCAAGGGCGTGAATTTGGCGAGGCGCCTGTATCCGGACGCCTCCTGGCGCGAAGTGGACGACATCGATTTGCTGGTGGATCGCTCCGATGCAGCCAGAGCCTGCGCCGTTCTCTGCGGCAGTGGACTGACGCCCAACCACCGCTGGACCCCGGAAGCGCTGTCGCGTCAATTGTCTCGCCCTCTGTTTCTGGCCCCCGAACTCGTCTTTACGTCGCCCTCTGGCGCGATGGTCGAGCTGCATTGGGACTGGCCGGGCGGGCGCAGCGCGCCGCTCGATCCCTTCGTCCAGCCCGAGCATTACCTGGTGTATCTGTGCCGCCACGCCGCGAAGCATTTCTGGTCGTCAATGAAATGGTTGTGCGACCTTCAGCTCTTTGTGAGCCGGTTCGGCGCCACAGTGGATTGGGAACTGTTTTGGCGAGTGGCCGGAGAGAACGGAGCGGAAACAGGCTGTGCGGCCAGTCTCGAGTTGTGCCGCCGCGCGTTCGGCGGCTTGCCGGCGCCAGGGTTGGCCCAGCGGCTGAGCAGAAATGCGCGCAAGCTGGTAAATCAGGCGGAATCGGTGATCTCGAATCCTGCTGCGGATCGGCCGCATCCGGTCTGGACGCAGATCCAACTCGCGCCCTGGCGGTTTCGTCCCGCGCTGGTAAGGACATGGATACTCCCTCAGCCGCAGGACTGGAGCCGGGCGCGAGAGCAACAGCAGCCCAGCTGGCAGACGGTGAGGCGGCGGTTTGGCCATCTGTGGCAGCGGTGGGCATTTCATAAAATCCGGAAGCTCTCGGCAAAAGATTGGGGCATTCTCCTCGAGGCTTATTTCACCTTGATTGCTGCCGAATGCGCCCGGCGCCTGGTTCCGGCCCGGTGGCTGCTGCGCGCGGCGAAAGGCCGGCTCTCGAGCCGCGAAGCCGGTCCCCAGGCCTGGACTCTCGAGCAGCTCCGGCGCATCGCCTGGCTCGTCGAAGCGGCCGCCAACCGCCAGCCGGTCACGATGCGGTGTCTCACTCGGTCCATCGCTCTTTCGTGGATGCTTGCCCGGCGGGGAGTTCGGCCGGCGCTGCAAATCGGAGTTAAAAACGACAGCGGCAAACTCCAGGCGCACGCCTGGGTCGAATGGCAGGGCCACGCATTGCAGGAGCCTGTGAACCAGGCGGGCGAATATGTCGCGCTCGATCCGCTGGCTTTCCGATAATTCGTGAAAAACGCAAAGGAGTGCTTCTCTGTGGATTTTTCCGCACGCTACCAAGCCGACGCTGAGGTCACTTTCCAGCGGCTCGACGAGGCCACTGTGATCGTCCATCTCGGCACGGGGCGCATTCATCATACGAATCTGACCGGCTCCCGCATCTGGGAACTGCTGGCGGAAGGACGCTCGCTGGAAGACATCTACAACACGCTGCTTGACGAGTTTGACGTGCCGCCGGAGCAGTTGCGCAGGGATTTGGAGAGCTTCGTCCAGGAACTGTCAGCGGAAAAGATGATCTGCAACCGGGAACAAGGCGCATGAGCGCTCTCAGCCTCGCCACCAATGCCTGGCTCGGCGTGGTCCGGAAGGAATCTGGCCCGCGCGGCGCCGTCCCCAGGACGGCCGATGGCCGGATCGAGCTCGGAGCCGCTGTCTTTTCCCTGCCTGATCCCAAAGAAGCGAATACCACAAGCCGGGCGGTGGAGGGCGGCCGGATTTGCGTGTTCACGGGCTTCCTATTTAATGCCGAGGATTTGCGCCGGGAGCTCGGTTGGGATGAGGAGCGGCCTTGCGCTTCCCAAGCGGAGATCGTGCTGGCCGGCTATAAACATTGGGGCGACGGCGTGCTCTCGAAGCTGGAGGGCGTCTTTGGCCTGGCGATATGGGACCAGGCCAAGGAGACGCTGCTTTGCGGGCGCGATCCGATGGGCCTACACCCCTTCTATTACTCGCTGGCCGGAGGGGAACTGATCTTCTCCTGGGATTCTGAGACCATTCGCCTGCACCCCAAGGTTCCGAGGGACCTGAATCGCGTGGTGCTCGCCGAGCACTTGAATTACCGCTGGCTGAAGCAGGAGGAGACGTTCTTCCAGGCCATCCGCCGGCTCCCGGGCGGCTACGGATTGACATTCGCCCGGGGGCGGATCGAGGTGTTTCGCTATTGGGATCCCGCCCCTCCCGGCCGGCCCGTGAACTGGGTGACGCGCGAGGAATTGGAGCAATTTCCAGCTCTGCTCCGTAAGTCCGTCGAACGCACGATGAAATATGGCCCCATCGGCATATTTCTGAGCGGTGGATTCGACTCCATCAGCATCGCCGCCTGGGCTTCGGAGATCGCTCCCAACCGAAATTGGGCCACGCCGAAAGCGTTTTCGCTGGTGTTTCCGGAGGGCAAATTCTCGGAGGAGCCCGTGCAGAAGGCCGTGGCCCAAACCCTGGGTTTCCCCCAGCGTTTCGGGTATATGACGGACTACGTCGCCGGACGGGGCCTGCTGGGGCGTCTGTTGGATCTGGCAGGCACTTGTCCCGTGCCAACCACGGACGTCTTCAAGCCACCGTATCTGGATCTGCTCAGGATGGCCAAATCGGACGGCTGTGACATAGTGCTGACCGGAGAGGGTGGCGACGAGTGGCTTACCGTTACGCCGGCGTATGCGGCCGATCTGATTCGTACCGGTAATTTCATTGAATTGACTCGTCTGCTCAAAACGATTTTGCACTGCTGGAACCTGCCTACGCTGCCCGCGATACGAAACGTCCTCTGGACCAATGGGCTCAGGATGCTGCTGCGTGACTGGGGGTGGCGAAATATGCCAAAGGCAGCCCTGTGTCGAAGAAGGCGGCTAATTCCCAAGGCTATCCCCGAGTGGCTGGCGCCTGATCCTGCACTGAGGCGGGAACTGGTGGAACGTTTCGAAAATTCGGACAGGGAAATCCGCGAGGATACCTTCTATTTCATGGGGATGCGCGAATTTCTGGCCCACCCATTGCTTGCGATGACCTTTGAAGAGCGGTTCTATCGAGATAGGCTGGCCGGCGTCCCCACGCTACACCCATATTGGGACCTTCCCCTGGTTGATTTCTTGATGCGCACGCCGCCGGAATTGCTGAACAGCGGCGGGCGCTCGAAAGCCCTGGTGCGGAAGGCTATGGTCAAGAGGTTTCCGGGCTTGGGATTCGAGAACCAGAAGAAACTCCTCGCGACGCGCTATTGCCAGGACATCTATCGCAATCAGGGACCGCGCATCTGGGAGGAATTGGGTTCGGCGCGCCAACTGGCGGAACTGGGCCTTGTAGACCTGGACAGGTTTCATGGTATACTGCCAGCCTGCCTGCGGTCTAACTCCCAGACCGCGCTTCACCGGGTCTGGCACGGCGCTTTTGTCGAGGCTTGGGTAAGAATTTATCAGTAAAATGGAAGTTTCGAAGGGAGGAACTGA
Organism: Bryobacterales bacterium; assembly: GCA_035652135.1. Taxonomy (GTDB): domain Bacteria; phylum Acidobacteriota; class Terriglobia; order Bryobacterales; family JACQDG01; genus DASREK01. Next base: position 23,701 of record DASREK010000208.1, read on the forward strand.
GCATGGTACAACAAAGAGGTGAGGCCACGGTTTGCAACAAGGGCAAATGGGCCTCACCAGAGCTGTTGTTTGATGGCGAACTAAGCGGCCTTGTGCAGCAGGGCGGCGGAAAGTTCAGCGCAACGGGGGGCGATCCGGGCGAAGGCAAAAAGCAACAAAGCACAACCTAGCTTTCCAGTTGAGTGACGGCCAGTTGTTGCATTTCGGCTGGTTGCGTCGCTTCCATCCACGTTAGTGATTCGGCTCTCTATTAGAACTGGGCCGGTTCCTTTTCCACCCCATATAGCGCCAAATGGTCAAGCCGATATCTGGCTTGACGTTCGAGGGCAGGAATACGGGTCGGGCTTGGCGGTGGGCGACGAATATTACCTGAAGATCCATCGTGTTGGTGCTTTCCGGATCGAGCGCGGTTACTCGGCTGCAATCGGCTACCCGGAACCGGGTGTAGATCTCTCATCGTTTCAGGCCGCGTTTTTTCATGGAGTGGCGCCGTGGCTGCTCCAGAGGCAGGACTGGGACTGCCTGCACGCAAGTGCCGTTCTGATTCCCGCCGGCGTGGTCATATTCTGCGGGCCCTCGGGCTGCGGGAAATCTACTCTGGCCCGGGCTTGGAGCGAGCGCGGCGCAGCGATATATGCCGATGACGCGGCGCCCTTTCTGGTGCGGGATGGCGTGGCGATGTCCGCCCGCATCCCCCAACGCTTGCGTCTGCGGGAGCCGGCAGCCTCGCATTTCCCGATTGAGCGGCATGACCCGTTTTCGGCCTCCAGCGCCAGCCGCGAACTGACATATGATCTCGAGCCGACCCTGCGACCCGTTTCGAGCATCTACTGGCCGGAGCCCGCAGCCGGCGGGATGAGATGCGCCGGTCCGGTTATCGAGCGAGTCCCGGCCACAGAGGCTTTTTCTTTGCTGCTGAGCGAAGCGCACTGCATGTCATTGCGGGACCCCGCCTGCAACCGCAAAATGGTTCGCAACTACCTTTCTTTGGTGCGGAGCGTGCCGGTTTTCCGGCTTCGGTATCCGCTGCATCTGGACCTGCTTCCGGCCGTCTTAGCTGAGCTGGAACGGTGTGAGAAGGCCTCGGTCCGAGACGGCCGCGCGCGCGCAAGTTCGCGGCCGGCGGGGTGCATGGAAGGCTGAACGGCTCGCTGATTCTCCGGCGCCTCTGTGCTTCGTAGCTTCCCGGCCGTGGTTCGTACCATCCCCCATGACTGCGGCGGTTCCTTCTGATCGCTATTCAAGCGAAGCAGGCCAAGAGCAGTCTGCCGGGGATGCACAAATGTGTCCGAGGCCTACTGCGGCTCTAATGACAGCGCTGCTTGGCGTTGTTTCCGCAGGTTTGCTGATCTTTTCGCAGACGGCTGCCTTCTACCCAGACGAAGGCTTTCACCTGCTGGCCGCTCAATTGATTCTTGCCGGGAAGAAGCCCTATCTGGATTTTTTCTATCCCCAGGCTCCGCTTTATGCCTGCTTCAACGCCGGATGGATGTGGCTTTTCGGCGACACATGGCGCGCCGCCCATGTTTTTTCCGCTCTCATGACAGCCGCTGGCGTCGCACTGGCCGCCTGCTTTGTGTTCACCAGGATGCGCGGGACGCGTTGGGAGTTTGCCGCCGGGGCGGCGGCCGGCGTTTTCATTGGGCTGCACCTGCTCGTGATGCGATTTGGAACCATCGGCCAGCCGTACGGGCTGTGTCTGTTCCTGATCGTCGGTGCATTTTGGCTTACCGCGGAATCAGCTATCCGGCCCGGAAAATTATGGCCCTTGGGGGCCGGCTTCAGCGCCGGCGCCGCAGCCGGCGCTTCCCTTTTGTCGGCGCCGGCGCCAGTCATCTTGCTGGTGTGGACCGTTGCCCGCCGGCGAGCCCGCCGCCTCGAGTCTTGCCTGCTTTTTCTGGGCGGGGCGGCAGCCGCCTGGCTGCCTGTATTATGGCTGGCGGCGGAAGCGCCCCGCCCGGCTCTTTTTAATCTTTTCCAATATCATCTCTTCCACCGCCGGGCGGGCTATAGGGCGACTCACAACGTTGCCTTGTCCGACCTGCGGGTTCTATCCGGCTGGCTCCATAGCCCGCAAAGTTTTTGGATATTTCTACTCGCTGTCCTGGGGCTGCTCTGGGTTTCGGCTGAACGGGAATGGGATGAGCACCGGCGATCCGAGATGTACTTGTGCGCTTCCCTCGTTGCCGGATTCGCAGCCTTCCTGGCGTTGACGCATCCCGCGTTTCCGCAATATTTTGTATTGCTGATTCCATTTTTAGGCATTCTCGCTTCCGTTGGGGTGTATGCCGTCAGCTCGCGCTTGTCTCCGCGGGCACGGCCCTGGACGGCTCCGCTGGCGGCGCTGGCTGTGTTTCTCCTGGGTCTGGGGAAAACAGCGTATTCGCAGCGGGACGCTCTGCAAAACCACTGGAAGGAGATCGAAGACATCGCCCGCGAGATCGACCGCGTTACGCCCGAAGACGGGAAGGTATGTGCTGGCGAGGCGATCCTGTTCGCAGCGCGGCGGCTTCCCGTATCGGGCCTGGAGAACTCCTACTCGCATTATCTGCAATTGACGCCGGAGCTCGCGGCTTCCCTGCATGTGGCTGGCCCGGCAGAAGTAGACAAATGGATAGCCGGCGGCGTCTTCGACACGATTCTCACGTGGCCTCCCGATGACCCGGCTCCGGCCCGCTTCGACCTTGCACGGCGGTATGTCCGGCGGACAAAGGTGCACGACTGCGAGATCTTCTCCGGGAAGATCGCCGCGCAGTGAACAACGTCCCGTGATGCTCTTGTCGCTCGTGGTGATTTGCCTGACGGCAGGCCTGCTGATCTTCTCGCAGACGCTCGCCTATTACGGAGACGAAGCGTTCCACCTGCTCGCGTCACAACTGATCCTCCTCGGCAAGACGCCTTACGTGGACTTCTTCTACCCGCAAGCGCCGCTCTATGCCTACTGGACCGCGGCGTGCATGCGGGTTTTCGGCGATAGCTGGCGCACGGCCCACATGTTCTCCGCGCTCTTGACCAGCGCTGCCATCGCGCTACTCCCCGGATTTATCCGGGCTGTCATACCAGAAGCTCGCTGGCGGATTCCGATTGCCATAACGGCCGTGATGCTCGCCGGCCTGAATCTGCTCCTGATTCGATTTGGCACAATCGGACAGGCCTACGGCCTCTGTTTGTTTCTGATTGCCGCCGCCTTTCGCCTCGCCGTCAAAGCAGCGGACAGTTCGGCCCGCTGGCTCCCGCTCTGGGCGGGAATCTGCGCCGGAGCTGCGGCAGCCTCGTCGCTGCTGTGCGCTCCGGTTGCGCCCATCCTGCTGGCTTGGCTGATCCGGTATGGCTCCCACGCCAATCGCTTAAAAACGGCTGCCCGGTTCGCGGGCGGCGCAGCCATCCCATTTCTTCCGCTGCTTTGGATTTCTCTAGGAGCTCCGCGTCAAACGCTGTTCAATGTTATTGAATATCATCTGCTTTACCGGAAGGTGGGATATCCGCATTACAACATCACCCTGGCTGATCTCAGCGTGCTGAGCGGATGGCTCAGCTCGCCGCAAGGGCTATTGCTCGCCTTCCTCAGTGGTCTAGGAGTGCTCTCCACAGCCGCCAGCGGCGAATGGAGCGAAGCGGGCCGGCGCAACCTTTACCTGTGCATCTGGCTGGGGGCCGGACTCGGCGCTTACCTGGCCACACCTCACCCCACTTTTCCTCAGTACTTTGTTCTTCTCATTCCGTTTCTCAGCATCCTGGCATCGGTCGGGGTCTACGCAATCGGCTCCCGGATTTGCCCTTTGATCCGGCCCGCCCAGCTTGCGCTGGCTGCGATAGGATTGTTTGCACTCGGGCTGGCCAAGTCGGCCTACCGGCAGCGCAACGAGCTGTATTCCCTTTGGCCGGAGATTGAACAGATTGGGAGAGTGGTAGACCAAGTGACGCCGCGGAACGGTTTGATTTGCGCCGACGAGGCGATTTACGTTGCCGCTCACCGCGCCCCGCCGCCAGGACTGGAGCACTCCGACGCGCACAAACTGCGTCTGTCGCCTCCCCTGGCTTCCCTGCTGCGCGTAATTCCGTTTGCAGAACGAGATCAGTGGATATCGGAAGGGCGTTTCGATACCGTCGTGATGTGGTTCCCCAGTATGGAGCGAGTGAACATGCTCGGTTTGCCGCGGCTCTATGCGAGATCCACGAAGGTTGGTGATTGCCTCATCTATTCAGGTCGAACGGCGGCCTCGGGCCGCCTCCCGGCAAGAGCGAGCGCCGAGAACTCTGCCTCACTCAATGCCAAACGCTGATTTTTTTGCGCTATTCCGCCTGTTTGTACGAAGGAACTTTCTTACAGCGGAGCTATGCGCCGAGATCCGGTCTGAGATGCGCTCGGCGTCGGGAAGCGCCGCAACGGTCCGAAAAACGGGCGGCGACTACGTCGTAGATCCCGCTGTGCGCAGGGCGAAGTGGGTCGAGGTTTCGGCCGCAACGGTCGCCCTTATGGAAACGCGCTTGCTTTCTCTCAAGCCCCAATTGGAGGAGCATTTTCATTTGAAGTTGGCCGGTTGCCAGCGGCCGCAGTTTTTGGCGTACCGGGAAGGAGATTTTTACGCTCCTCATCGGGACAACAGCAAGGATCCCCAGGCGGCTGAAATTCCCAAACAGCGCCGGGTTTCCGTGGCTATTTTTCTGAACAGCGAGTCGGGAGAACCCGCCGACGGCTCCTATGTCGGAGGCTCTCTCACTTTTTACGGCCTGCTGCATGATCCGCAAAAGGGAGCCGTTGGATTGCCGCTTGTTGGGGAAACCGGTCTGCTGATTGCCTTCCAGTCCAGCTTAGTTCATGCGGTGGCGCCGGTTACCTATGGTGAGCGGTATACAATCGCAGGTTGGTTTTTCTAGGTGCGTGCGCCGGCAGCCGCGTCGGCCCGGCTGCGGCGAGCGCCGCCGGTTTCAAATCGGCAATGAAGAATAGCTCGCTTCGCGCAATTTCCCTTGTAGCGGCGCTGGCTGCTGTGTCGGCGCTCGGGTGCGCGGGCCGGGCAGCCGTACGGATGTTTCTCTCCGAGCGGCTTATCGAGACCGGATCCGAGCAGAACCTGCGGAAGGCGCTGCGGCTTGCGCCTTTGAACGCCACCGCCTGGTCGCAGTTCGGAGCGCTGCTCGAAAATCGCGGCGATACGGAAAGCGCGGCGAAAACTCTTCAGCACGCCGTGGATTTGGACCGGTATGACTCGGGAGCGTTGATCAATTTAGGTCTCCATTGGGAGATTGGCGGCGAACCGCAGCGCGCAGAAGAATGCCTCCGGGAAGCGGTCCGGGTAAATGGGGCCTTCTATCCCCGCTGGGTGTTGGCCAATTTTTATCTTCGGCAGGGAGCCGCGGAGGCGTTCTGGAAAGCCATGCAGGACGCCATGTCCGTCCGCCGCGCCGATCTCACCTCTGTCTTCCAACTCTACTGGCGGGCGTACGACGATGCGGATGAAATTCTGCAAAAAGGGGTCCTGGACCGGCCCGACATCAACCGGCAATATTGCGACTTCCTCCTCAGTACAGGGCGTGTTCCGGCGGCGGCCGGCGTATGGAAACGCATTGCTCCGCAACTGCAAGCCCGCGATTTGCAGTTAGGCTTGCGCTACGTAGAGGCTCTGCTGGCTCAACGCCAGATTGAGGACGGCGTCGCCGTCTGGAACCGCCTGTGTGAGGCGAAGCTCCTCCCCTACCAGGGCTTGGATCCGGCCCGCGGGCGGCTCTTGACCAACGGCAATTTCGCCGCCTCTCCTTCCGCCCGGGGCTTCGATTGGAAGGTGGGCGAGAACGAAGGGATTAACACGGCGCTGCTTGCTTCCAGCGCGGGGCCGGAATTGCGAATCCGTTTCAGCGGCGCTCACGCCGAGGCCGTGGACCTGCTTTCGCAACTGGCGCCGGCGGCGGCCGGCCAAGTCTACCAGCTCACGTTTCGCTACTCCACGGCCGCTCTGCCGCCCGATACCGGCCTTTACTGGTCCATCCAGGACGCGCTCAGCGGGGAAAGGCTCGGCGAGGCGCCGCTGGCCGCGGCCGAGGAAGCGTGGAAGCAA
>DASREK010000209.1:0-15212 GCA_035652135.1 Bryobacterales bacterium
GATCAAATCCGTTTGATACGGCAGATCCAAAAGCACGCCCTCCGTATCCGGCGGAGCATCCTCGATATTGATGCCGGCCGCCCCCGCGGCGATGACGCCCTTCACGGTGTCAAGAATTTCTTCGATCGTTTTCCCGTAGCCGGCCTCGATGTCGGCGGTCACCGGGATATGTACTGCTGATGTAATGCGCCGCACGGCTTCGAGCATTTCCGAGCGGCTGATGCGCTGGCCGTCGGGACGCCCGAGTGCGAACGCCACGCCGGCGCTCGTGGTGCCGAGCGCGGGAAAGCCGGCTTGTTCAAAAATCCGGGCGCTGCCCGCGTCCCAGGCGTTGGGCAAGACCAAAATCGGCGGCGCCTGGTGAAGTCTCCGGAAATGTTCCGCTTTTGCCTGCTGCGTCTCGACCGGCATCTCATCCCTCCGTGATCTTGGAAACCAACTGCCCTCCCCGCCACCTCAGTCTTTAGCCCGATCAGCAGCCGGGCGCTTCCGGCCGGGTGATGGTGTATACTCGCGGCTGATGAAACCGACGTCGTGCTGCGCCGTTTTTCTGCTTTCCTTTTCCCTTTGCGCGCGTGCCGCAGACCTGCGGGGAAGCGTTCAAGCGTACGTGGGCGCGCACCAGGCGCAGATCCTCTCCGAACTGGTCGAGCTGCTCTCGATTCCCAATATCGCCAAGGATCGTGACCACATCCGCCGCAACGCCGGATACCTGAAACAGATGCTGGACCGCCGGGGCTTCGATTCAGAAATTCTCGAGACCCAGGGCAATCCGCTGGTTTACGGCGAGCGGAAAATTCCGGGAGCGGCCCATACCATTCTCTTCTATGCCCACTATGACGGCCAGCCCGTCGATCCTTCGCGCTGGAAACAGCCGAGCCCGTTTCAGCCCGTGCTGCGCGACGGCAAGCTGGAAGAGGGCGCTAAGGAGATTCCGAATTTCGCGCGGCTGCAAAAATTCGAAGACAACTGGAGGGTTTACGGGCGCTCCGCGTCGGACGATAAATCCCCGATTGTCGCGCTCTGCGCGGCTATCGATGCGCTGAAAGCCGCCGGCCGGGAGCCTGCCAGCAACATCCGGGTGATCCTGGATGGCGAAGAAGAAGCGGGATCGCCGAGCCTGAACCCGGCCGTCAACCGCTATCGCCAGAAGCTGGCCGCTGATGTGGCGTTGATCCTGGATGGTCCCGAGCATGCGAGCGGGCGGCCCACATTGGCCTACGGCGCGCGCGGCATCGTCACTCTCGAATTGACGGTTTACGGGCCGAAAGTGGCTCTCCACAGCGGCCATTATGGCAACTGGGCGCCCAATCCTGCCATTCGTCTCGCGCAACTGCTGGCCTCCATGAAGGACGACCAGGGACGCGTGCTCATCGAGGGCTTCTATGACGGCATCCCGCCATTGACCGCCGAAGAGCGCCGCATACTGAAAGCTGTCCCCGACGACGAGAAAGGGTTGCAGAAGCTATTCGGCATCGCCAAGCCGGACGCGGTGGGCGAGACGTTGCAGGAAGCGATTCAGTTTCCCAGCCTGAACGTGCGCGGGCTGCGCAGCGGCTACGTGGGCGCCGAGGCCCGCACGATCATTCCTGCCGACGCAACCGCCGACATCGACATCCGGCTGGTAAAAGAAACCTCGAGCCGGCAGATCATGCAAAAGGTGATGGCGCATATCCGCAAACAGGGCTACTACATCGTTGATAAAGATCCCGACGATGCCACCCGCCTGCAATATCCCAAGATCGCGCGCGTGACGTGGCGCCGCAGCGACGAAGGAGCCTTTCGCACCGACCTCACGCTGCCGGAATCGCGGCGAGTGAGCAGGGCCCTGGCGGAAGTGTGGGGCGAGCCGCCGGTGGAAATCCGAACAATGGGCGGCACCGTTCCACTGAGCCATCTGGTCGAAGCCCTCGGCTTCCCGGCGATCAGCGCGCCCGTGGTGAACTTTGACAACAACCAGCACAGCGACAATGAGAATATCCGCCTTGGGCACTTCTGGAATGCAATCGTGACGATCGCCGCTCTGCTCACGATGTAGAAACGCTGAAGCGGCGATCCGCCCGCCCCTCTGCGGCCGCTGCTACACTAGATTTACCAGCGCAGGCGCTTGCAGGCGCGCATTCCCGCGCTGCAGACGGCGCAGGCTTGCGCCGGGAAGATCGCACCGCAGGTCGTGCGGGAGCCGGTTGCGCCTCAAGTTGCGGGAGCGCCAATTATTGATGAGACATCGGCCGGCAGCGCGGAATCGATTTCTCCGGGCGCTTTCACTCGCGGCGCTTGCGACCGCGCCGGCAATGGCCGCCGGCGGCGCCTACCGGGCTTCGATCGAGCAGTGGCGGCAGCAGCGCGAAGCAAAACTGAAGGCGGACGACGGCTGGCTGACTCTGGCCGGGCTTTTCTGGCTGAAAGAAGGAGAAAACCGCTTCGGAACAGACCCTTCGAACGACATCATTCTCCCGGCAGGGACGACGGCGCCGCACGCCGGCGTGTTCGATTTTCACCACGGCCAGACGGCGGTTCGCATCCAAGAGCCCGGAGCAGCAGTTCTCAATGGCAGGCCGGTCTCAACCGCCCAATTGAAGCCGGACCAGCCGGGTCCTCCCGACACTCTTACCATTGGCAGCTTGACTCTTTACGTGATCCAGCGCGGTGCGCGCTATGGCATCCGCGTGAAAGACAAGAACAGCAAGACGCGGAAGGAATTTGCAGGCCTGCGCTATTTTCCGATAAACGAATCTTATCGCATAGTGGCGCGCTTCATCCCTTACGAGCCGCCGAAGGTGCTCGCCATTCCTAACATCCTCGGCGATGTCGAGCAGGATCGCAGCCCGGGCTTCGCGGCTTTCAATCTGGAGGGCCGCCAATACCGGCTCGACGCCGTGCTGGACGATGACGGCAAGAGCTTGTTTTTCATTTTCCGAGACCTCACCAGCGGGAAAGAGACATACCCGGCCGGACGCTTTCTGGACGCCGAGCCGCCGAAAGACGGCAAAGTCGTTCTCGATTTCAACAAAGCTTATAATCCGCCGTGCGCCTTCACCCCGTACGCCACCTGCCCATTGCCGCCCCCGCAGAATCGTCTACCCGTCCGCATCGCGGCCGGAGAATTGAATTACCATCGCTGACAAAAAAATCAGGCAGCTTGCGGGATCTCGCTGAATTCGATTACCTCGGGGCAGTTCTTCGCCGCCTCGATGAACTCCTGCTCCCGCCCGTCGGCCACTTCGTACTCCCAGGTTTCGGTGCCGGCGAAGTCGAGCAGATCCTCTCCCTCGGTCTGCTCCGGATACTCCAGTTCCAGCGGAGGATCCACCCGCACGGCCGATCGCTCGCGAATGACGCCGGCGGGAAGACGCAATAACTCAGTCGGGTCGCCGAGCCGCCTGCCGTCTTCGGTGTACGTTGTATGGAAGACCACTTCGTAGCGCATCAGCCGACCTCCTTTGCTTTCAGCTTAACAATGCGGGCGACCGATGCGGCCGAGGATCGTACAATGAGGGCTGGATGATGGGAGAAGAGCCATGAGACTGACGTATTTGGTATGCCTGCTGCTGGCGCTGTCGCTGGCAGCGGCCCCGCCGCAGGCGAAGACCACCCCGCCTGATAAATCGGCTGCCACGGGCAAGACCGCTGCCGCAAAGCCGCCCGCGGGCAAATTGATCGACATCAACTCCGCCAGCGAGGCGGAGCTGAAGGCGCTTCCAGGCATTGGCGATGCCTACGCAGCCAAAATCGTCCAAAACCGTCCTTACAGGGCCAAGAACCAGCTCGTGCAGAAAAAAATCATCCCGCAGGCCGCCTACGACAAGATCCGAGACATGATTATCGCGAAACAGAAATAGCCGTGACGCCGATCGAATGATCGTGTTTGGCGGAACGAAAAACGAAGGTCAGCGAAAATCGTGCGATTCGCCGGCGGCTTCGGGCGCCGCCAGCGGCTGTACGCGCTGAGCCTTTACTGAAACCACGCCGTCTTGATTTTGCAGCACGCCATCGATCAGAAGAAACGGCTCGTTCACCAGAACAAACCGGCGGTCCTCGAAAAGATCGGGAGTGACGATGGCGTTGGCAATGCCGGTTTCATCTTCCAGGCTCAAAAATAAAAATCCTTTGGCCGTGCCCGGCCTCTGGCGGGCGATCACGCAGCCGGCCACGCGCACGCGGCGGCCATCGGGAATATTCCGCAAATCCACCGCTCGGGAAACGCGAAGCTGATTCATCTCCGCCCGCCGGTAAGCCATGGGATGCGGCCCGATGGTCAGCCCAGTCGAGCGAAAATCCGCCAACAGGCGCTCCTCAGGCGTCATCGGCCGCAGTGGAGAGGTGGAGTCGCTCTCCGGCAGGCGGTCGAGCAGCGGCCCAGCCGGCCGCCCGGCGCGCTGGGCCTGCCAAAGGGCGTCCCGGCGGTCACCCGCGCCGATTGAGTTTAGCGCGCCGATTTCGGCCAGCCGGCGAATCTCATCCTGTCGCAGTTCCGGCACGCGGCGCGCCAGATCGTCAATGTTCGCAAACGGCCTCTGCGCCCGCTCGCGCACAATCGCCTCAGCCGTCTGCTGCCGCAGCCCTTTTACATATCGCAGCCCCAGGCGAAGGCATTTCTTCAACGCCGGCGCCGAGTCGTGCGCGGCTATCTCTTCCGCGCCCGCCGTATTTTCCGGACGCCGCATCTCCATGCCCGGCTCTTCTTCAATCGTACACAGCCAGCCGGAGTGCGCCACGTCGATGGGTTTGATCTTGAGCCCGTGTCGCTGGGCGTCTTTGATAATCGTCGAAGGATGGTAGAAACCCATCGGCTGGTTGTTGAGCAAAGCGGCGGTGAACGCCGCCAGGTAATGGCATTTGAGATAGGCGCTCGCATAGGCCAGCAGCGCGAAGCTCGCGGCGTGGGACTCAGGAAAACCGTAGAGCGCAAAGGAAGCGATGGATTCCACGATCGCGTCCTGCGTGCGGCCGGTGATGCCGTTGCGCTCCATGCCGCGCCGCAGTTTCACCTCGATTTCCTGCATGCGCCGCTCCGAGCGCTTGAAGCCGAAGGCTCGCCGCAGCTCTTCGGCTTCTCCGCCGGAAAACGACGCCGCGATCATCGCCATACGCAGCAACTGTTCCTGAAACAGCGGCACTCCCAGCGTTCGCTTGAGCACCGGCTCGAGCGACGGGTGCATGTATTCGACCGGCTCGCGCCCCTGGCGGCGCTTCAAATACGGGTTCACCATTTTGCCGACAATCGGCCCCGGGCGGATGATCGCCACCTGCACCACGATGTCGTAAAATTTTTTCGGGCACAAGCGCGGCAGGCAGGACATCTGGGCGCGGCTTTCCACCTGGAACATGCCGATCGTATCCGCCCGCTGGAGCGCGTCGTAAACAGCGGGGTCGTCCTGGGGCAGGTGCGCCAGATCCACCTCTTCCCCATACGCATCGCGAATCAAAGCCAGAGAGTCTTCAATCACCGCCATCATTCCCAGGCCCAGCAGGTCCACCTTGATGATCTTCATGTCGGCGCAATCGTCTTTATCCCATTGCACGACGACGCGTCCGGGCATGGAGGCCGGCTCGAGCGGCACGATGGAATCAAGCTGGCCCTGGCAAATCACCATGCCGCCGGAATGCTGGCCTAAATGCCGCGGCAGGTCCTGCACGGCGCGATAGAGCTCGAAAAATTTTTGAATGCGCGGATGGCTCAGATCGAGACCCGCCTCTCGAAATTGCTTTTCCGCCGGGTCATAGGGATCTTTCCATTCCCAGGCACCGGCCAGGCTCGAAAGCCGGGCCAGCATAGCCGGGTCGAAGCCCAGCGCCTTGCCGATCTCGCGCGCCGCCGAGCGCCCTCTGTAGGTAATGACATTGGCGGTCATGGCCGCGCCGCGCTGGCCGTAGCGCTCGTAAACATACTGGATGGCGCGCTCGCGCTGATCGCCGCTCGGCAAATCGAGATCGATATCCGGCCATTCGCCCCGTTCTTCAGAAAGAAAACGCTCAAAGAGCAGGTCCATGCCCACCGGATCGACCGCCGTGATGCCGAGCGAGTAGCAAACCGCGCTGTTGGCCGCCGAGCCGCGGCCCTGTACGAGAATTCCTTGCCGGCGGCAGAATTGTACGATGTCCCAGACGATCAAAAAATATCCGGCAAGCCCGAGCTTTTCAATCAGCGCCAGCTCACGCTCGATCTGCTTCCGCGCGCGCTCGTGATAAGGGCGGTAGCGGCGGCGTGCGCCCTCCTCGGTCTGCCTGCGGAGAAACGAGTCCATGGTTTCGCCCGGCGGCACGGGATACTTCGGAAATTCGTAACCCAAATCGGCCAGCGTAAAATCGAGCCGCGCGGAAAGCTCTTCGGTATTGGCAATAGCTTCCGGCAAATCGCGAAACAGGCGCTCCATGGCGGCGGGAGGCTTGAGATGGCGCTCGGAATTTTTCGCCAGCAGGCGGCCGGCTTTATCGATCGTCGTCTTGTGCCGGATCGACGTGAGCGCATCCTGCAACTCCCTCTGCTCGGGTCGGGCGTAGCAGACGCCGCCGGCGGCCAGCAGCGGGATATGGAGCCGCCGGGCGGTCTCGATCACCGCTTGATTGCGCGCCTCCTCCTCGCGGTCGAAGCGCCGCCGAATTTCGGCATAGACGTTTTCCTTGCCGAAAATTTCCAGAAGAGCTTGCAGCCGCTGGCTTCCGTCCCACAAGCAGATCAATCCCGCGGCGTGCCCCGCCAGATCTTCGACCGTCGCGGCGGCTTCGTTTTTCCTGGCGCGCAGCTTCACGCACGTGATCAGGCGGCACAGGTTTTGGTAGCCCTGCCGGGTGGCGGCAAGCAACGAGTACCGGCCTCCGTCGTCCGCGGTGATCTCTGCGCCGATATGCGCTCGAATGCCGGCTCTTTTCGCCGCCATATGAAAGCGCGGCGCTCCATATACGCCATCCCGGTCGAGCAGCGCCATGGCGGGAATTCCCAGTTCCGCGCAGCAGTGCGCCAGCTCTTCGGGCAGCGAAGCGCCCTCGAGAAAACTAAAAGCGGAGCGGGCATGAAGCTCGATGTACATAGCGGGAAAATTCTTCGGCAGCAGTCTGTGCCCTATTTGCGCTTTCCATCCGGTACAAAAACAAGCCGGCCTTCCGGTGCGGCGGCCGTCCTGCGTCAGTCGTAATACCCTTCCACAAACCAGGCGCCGCTGAGCCGGTCCAGATAAATGCGGTAAATCGCTCCATCGCTGAGCGCCACGTCCCATTCATCGCGCGACCAGCCGCCGGCGGTCCACCAATCGCCTGAACTGCGCCACGGCCCTGCCTGGGAAATCACAGGGGCATGCAGGCCCCGCGCCACGATGCGCGCCGGCCGGCCCGAGGGCGCTTCCACATGGGCTCGCAGCGGCGGGCGGAAAACACGCAACGCAAGAGACCGATGTGGGCTACGGCCTGCTTCGGAAAACGAGGCTTCCGCGAAGCTTCCGGGTTCGGCTCTAGAGGCGCTCTGCGCTTTCCCGGGAGAAGCTTCGCCGGCGTCTTTTTTCGGAAAATATCCAGAGGCGCGCCAGCCCAGCGTGTGGGATCGCTGCGGAACAGCAAAGGGCCGGACCCGGAACGCTTGCGGCCGGTGTGTGTCCAGCAGCTCCGCCGCGCCGACATTCTCAGCGCCCACCAGCTTCCTGATCCGGCCCAAAGTCAACTCGAGCTTTTCCGGTTCCGGCGCGGGCGGCAGGAAGAATCCGTATTGCACAAGACGCGGATCCGCCGGCACGGCCGCCAGCGAAACCGCGATCACCGGCGCCTGCGGCGGATGCGTTTCCAGATCGGACGCCAGCAGCTTCAAAAAAGTTTTGGCGCTGCGCATCGGAAAGGGAAGGCGGATCGTGCGCGCATGCTCAATCGAAATTTTCGATTGCCGCAAAATTCCGGAGCTTTCTCCGTAACCGGCGCGGCGGCTTTTCTCCTGCAACGGATCGCCGCCGGCTGTTTCCGGCAGCGCGCTTTCAGCCGGCGCCCGCCCGGCTTCCAAATCTTCGCCGCGCGGCTCGAGCTTGAGCCGCAGCCGCAATTCATCCACCGCCAAGCCCCGCGCTTCGACCTTCTCCAGCAATTCGTCCAGCAGCCGGGCCAAGAGAAAAGAAAGCGGCTCTAGCAGAGCCACCGGATGTTCTAGTTCTATGCCGGCTTCCAACGTCTCCGCCGGAATCGCCGGCGCCAGCGCCCGCTCTCCAACTCCTCGCGCCAGTTTGTGAAGCCGCACGCCTTCCGCCCCCAACCGCGCCGCAACGCCCGTCTCCGGCAGTGCCGCCAATTCGCCAAAACGCCGGATTCCCCAGCTCTCGAGCGTCTCCAAAATCTCCGGAGGCGGTGAAAGGACCTCCACCGGCAGGCTCGCCAGAACGCTGGCCTCCAGGCCTTTCGGAATAACCGTAATTCCGCGGAAGCCGCGTGCGGCATGCACCGCAGCATCCGGATTCGAAGCCACGGCAACATTCGCCGGAATCCCCAGTTCCCCGGCCCGCCGCGCCATGGCTTCCGCAATCTGCCTGGGGGATCCCAGCAGACGATCGAGACCCTCTATGTCGAGCACGGCCGTTTGGGCTCCGGTGTCTTCCACCCGAGGGGAAAATCCGCAGGCGCAATGAATCAGCAGCGCGTGAAACGAATCCGGCAGTTCCGGCGCATGCAGGCAGGCGAACATATCCTTTCCTTATCCCACCGCGATTTGCTTGCTTGTCCATGCCGCCCGCAGCGTGAAGGCCGCGGCCGCTGAACGAACCGGCTTGCGCGCCGCAAGCCGGTGCAGCGTGCCCTCGAGCAGGCGGCCCGGGCAGAGCGGCCCCGCCCAATTCGTCTTTTCTTTTTGAATTTCCAGCACCAGCGAAGCGCAGGTTTTCGCCAGCGGCTCCTGCTCGATCACGATCAGAATGGACGGCGTGTTCTCGATCGCCCGGCGGAGGCGAAACCAGGACGTCAATGAGATGCGCCGCGCTATGCGGGGCGGAACATCGCCCAGATCGAGCGCGGCAATGCTGAAGCCGCCTCCCTGCAACAGCCAGTCCGTAACCTGAAGCGCCTGCTCGGCGGGATGCGTTTTCCAGCGCCGGCGAGGGCCGTCCGGGGACCCCGTGCAGCGCACCCAAAGCAGCCGGCCGAGATCGATCCCGGCCTGGGCGGCGGAAAGAGGATCAAAAGTATTGTTAGTATCTACAAGAGCGCAAACCTCGCCCCGTTGGGTGGCCCGAGCCAGCGTTGCAGCCAGCAGACTGGTGCGCCCGGAAGAGGCCGGGCCAAAAATCTCGGTGATGGCTCCCCGCGGCAGACCTCCGGTCAAGGCATCTACCTCCGCTATGCCTGTGGAAACCCTTTCTGGAGCAGGCGGGGAAAGCCCCGGGTGAACCCCCATCCGGCCGGGCCACGCGAAATGGCCGCCCAACACGGATTCGAGGTCCGTTTTCCTGAGCGGGGATTGCATTGGGGATCCTGCTGTGCTCCAGCGTTTTATTCGCTTTTTATTCGCCTTACCGAGCCATTCTCCCTTTCCGCTCGGGGAGCTGTCAAGAGCGCTTCTTACAAATCAGATAAGAATTTATTTTTCAATTAGATCGAAACGTAATAAGACGCACGGCACAGCCCGGCTGTAAGGTTCAAAATAAAACTGAAGGAGGGCGCAGAGATGAAAATAGTTGTAGCCGTCTTCACCTCCCGCGATGCGGCCGAACGCGCTGCTCAAAAGCTGCTTCCGCTCGGCATTCCGCACGAGCATATCAGCCTGTTGTCGCCCGATCACATCGAGCAGCAAGTCGAGGCTGTTCCGGTGATCCAGGCGGAGCAACCCGGCATAGGCGGAGCCTTAGGAGGCCTGGTCGGCGGGGCGGCAGGCATCGCCGGCGGCGTTCAGTTAGGCATGGCCGCGGCGAGCGTTATGGTGCCTGGAGTCGGTCCCGTACTGGCGATCGGCCTTTTCGGCGCTGTTCTGTTTGGCGCAACTGGAGCTTTAACGGGAGCTGCCCTCGGCAAAAGCCTGGACGACTTCCTCAGCGAGGGATTGCCAGAGGACGAGCTGTACGTCTACAAAGACGCTCTCCGCAAAGGCCACTCTGTGGTCATCGCTCTGACTGAGGGCGAATCGCAGACTGGCGACATCCGCAGAGCTCTGGCCGAGGCCGGAGCCGAAAGTGTGGACCAAGCGCGCCAGGCAGCGTGGCTCGGCCTTCACAATGCAGCGTCAGAAAAATACGCGGACGAACAGCATTCCAGCAACGGGCATGCCTCTCCGGAGTCGGCCGAAGCAAAAGCCGAGCAGGGCAAAGAAACCAAGGCCGGCCGAAGGTCCAGGAGCAGGAAGAGCTGATTGGCGGCAGACGGCGGAGCTCTGTGCCGCGTGCGCCAAGGCGGGGTCCGAATTGGCTGAGTCGGAATTGCATTCCTCTGGGAGCCGGGACAGAAAACGTCCTTCCGCCTCGCTGCAATGGCCCGGCTTTTATCCGGCAGTCAGAGATTCCAGCGCTCGTCAGGCCGGAAAGCCAGATAGCTACCAGATGTAGTCTTTCGCTATCTCCCGCCGGTCGTGGCCGTCGAGCACGTGGAAGACACGAATTTTCTTGAGAGCTACGGGCGAGAGCTGGCCGATGGGAATATAAATGACTTTCCGGCCCAGCCGGCCGGCGATGGTGCGAAAGACGCTGCGGGGAGGGCGCGGGGCGACGTAGACGACATTTTTTTCGAGAGAATAATCGAGCGCCGCGAGCAGGAGGCGCTCCGGCTTCGATCGGGCAAACGCGTAATCTTCATCGCTCCAGATATCGGTCATCCGCAGGGGCGGAAGAGATAGCAGAAAGCCGCCGTACTCAGCCCGCCCGATGCCGGGTCCGACCATGTGGCTCATGGGGTCGGTCGCGTAGAACGCCATGTCGCTTTCGTTCTGGTGCTCGCCGAGCCAGGTAATGCAGTAGTGATACCTGTCGTCGCGGTCTTCATCGAAGATTACTACTACGGCGCCGACTTCGCCGGCGATTTTCTGAAATGAGCGCACGTAGAGCTTGCCTTCGTGCCAGTTGCGGATCGTTTCCCGCAGATCGACGCCGTCGAGAAGGGATGTGGTAAAAGGCTCGGTTCGCGCGCGCTCCTCGGAGAGGATGCTTTTGCCTTTTTTCTTGAGAAAGTCGCCGTAGTTCTCGATCACCAGATCCTCGGGAGGGTACGAGCAGATCGACCACCGGCCTCGACGGGATTTTTCCCACTCGCCGGGGAAAGTTTCCTTTTTCCGCCCGCGCAAGCCCACCGGCCGGAGCCGGGCTTTTTTGCGCGGCAAGCGCCGCCGCAGCAGAATGCGCTTGGTTTTGACCCACATTTCTTCACCGGAGATCTGCACAGTGATCAGGTCGGTGGCGGTCTTCTGGTAAGGATAGGCATTGGCCATCTCCCACAGCTCCCAGGCGAAGTTGTCGTCGGCAATTGACCGTGCGGCGACGGTCAGATCAAACAAATCGGCCATCAATTGGCGCTGGGTGAACGCGAGGTTGCGCGAGTAGCGGGACCAGAGCCGGCGCTGCCAGTGAGCGAGTTTCTCGCCGGTGTTGGCTTCGTATTGCCGCTCGGCTTCCGCCAGCAGGCGGAATTGCATGTGCTGGCGTTCGCAGAGCCTGCCGCCGAAGTCATGATTCGCTGCGCGTTCCACGGCCGCCTGCCTTGGGTCCAGCTTCGGGGCTTGCCATACTTCCAGGCCGTCGCTGCGATGCGCGATCGGCGCTCCCGACACATCCGGGGTCAAAGCTCCGGAGCGGCGGCGTTCATACACCGCCTGCAAGAAAGGATATTCCGTGAGGACTTCCGCCAGACAATCGGGGTGCAGATTGAGCGTGCGAACGCCCTGCCGCTTGATGCGCCGGAGGGGCTGCGCTTGCGGGTGCTCCATCGCTTCCATCACCGCATCGAGCAGATTGAGGCTGACGACCACCAGCACGCGCGCCAGCGGATCCGTTCCCTGCAATTTCCAGGCGATGCCTTCGGCGAAAGCGCTCACGCGCTTCGAGCGTTCCCGCTTGTGGAAGCGGTAGGCGGCCACGTACTTTTCCAGCCCGATCCTGGCGACGGCATAGGTATCGGGATACTCTTCGTCGAGATGCGGGCGTTCGGCGGTGTCGGGATCGATGAAGGCGGTTTGCGCCCCGGTTTCCGCGGCGGTTCTCAGCGCTTCGACAAAAGGATCGGTCACCTCGACCGGGATATAGACGGCGCGGGGCGCGTCCTGTTCCGAATCGCCGTCCTCGTAAACGATCACGGAGAGCTCGGGCAGCCGCTCGAGCGCGCGGCGGTAAGCTCCTTCCAGAGTAACGGGGAGTTCCACGGCGACCACATCCGGCCGCTCGGCCAGAATGACGCGGCGAACTTCTTCAGCGAATTCCACACGGCCGGGCACTGCGGGGAAGTAGAGGAACCGGCCTCGGCGCAGCCCGCCGGGATCGGTCTCGGAAAACATGGCAGCCTGAGCAGCCGGGCCGCCCTCATCGGGGAACATAACGCAACGCCTCCCGGCCGAGCGTCTGGATCAGCGCCGTCTCCAGCGCCTCTTCGATGCCGGAGCCGGCCTGCGTCTGCGCCAGCTTGATGGCGAAGCGGGCGATATTGATGCCGTCGCGCACGGTGTAGCGTTCGTCGGCCCGGTGCGCCGATTGCAAAAACCCGGCCACGTAATCGAGCACCTGCTCGCCGGCGAACGGCAGATTCTCTTTGAGGATGAGCAGTTCTTCCTCGCGCTCGGGGAAGTCCAGCATGATCTGCGGTTGGAGGCGCGAGTGAATATATTCCGGCAGCTCGAAAGTCGAGGCGTCGTCGTTCATGGTGGCGACCAGGCGAAAGTCCGGGTGCGCGTGGATCTTGATGCCGGCCACGACGGATTCGACATAGCGGCGCGTGTCGAGCAGGGGCGCCAGAGACGCCCAGCTTTTTTCGCTCATCCGATTGCCTTCGTCCAGCACAACGACGCCGCCGCGGAGCATGGCGGTCACCAGCGGCGAAGCGACATAGCGGAGTTTCCCGCCCGCTTCAATGACGGGCGTCACCAGCAGGTCTTCCGGGCGCGTATCGAGCGTGGCCTGCATAATATAGACCTCGCGGCCGAGTTGCGTGGCCGCCGCGTAGGCCAGCGTGGTCTTGCCGACGCCGGGCTTGCCGAGCAGGCGCGGACTCATCGGCACGTCGCGCTTATCTACAGTCATCCAGGCAGCGAGCAATTGCCTAATCAACTCCTGCTGGCCCACCCATCGGATCGGGATCTCATCCGGATGCGCCAGATGGAGAGTCACGCCTTCGATAACGACGGTACGCGGGCTTTCCTCGACGGGAATCTTCATATTTATAGGGCCCCAAATTCTATTCTAGATCTACTCCGGGCCCCGCACTTACGGATGCCGGAAGCATCCCCGGCCACGGCGTCAAGCCACAACAGCGTGCAAAATGCGTTCCGGGGCGGGTTGATCGCTCATTTTTGATCCCCTTTCCGATTTCCAAACCCTTCATGATAGCGTCCGACACATGCTGTCGCGAAAAATAACCTCCGCCGGATCAGAAATTGCAAAACGCGGCGAGCGGGCCGAAGTATACTGACAGAATCGGCGTGAGTGACGGAGGGCGGCTATGAAATGGCGGCATGGATTTGGAGCTGTCGCGTTCCTGCTGGCCGCTTCGGTTCTCTGCGCCCAAGCTCAGCCGGAGCGAGGCCGCGCTGGGCGGAGCGCGCCGACGCGCCGATCGATGCCGTGTCCGGCGGCCGCGGGCGGCGATCCCGACGGCGACTACATCATCGCCAGGACTGTGGCTGACGTACCTTACGGCCGCGGCCAGAAGATGGATGTCTACGCGCCCGCCGGGGAGCCGCGGCCTGCCGCCGTCGTGATTCGAGGGCGCCACGGGAACCAGTTCGACTTCGTTACGAAGCTTTACGAGCAGCTCACCCGCGCGGGCTACGCATGGTTTGTTCCCGATTACCGGGACGACGGCGACCTTGCGGCGGCCTTGGACTTCATCCGCTGCCCCGGCCGCTTTGCTATTACCAATACTCTCATTCTGGTGGGGGAGGACAATGGGGCGGCGGCGGCGCTGCGATCCGCCGCACGAGACAGCCGGGTGACAGGCGTTGTGACAGTGGCCGCCAGCCTGGGCGGAGACGCCGGGGCAAGCGAAGCAATGCCCCAGGTTCCAGTGCTGATGATCCAGGGAGACCAGGACAAGGAATTTACTCCACGCCAGGCCCAAAACCTTTGCAGCCGATTGAAGAGCTGCAACGTCTACGTCCAGAGCCCGGCCCCGCACGCGTTCGAGCAGTGGCATCCGCAGACGGAAGACTATCAGGAAGAGCTGGACGCGTGGCTGCGGGGCGACCAGCGCGGCCTGTGGAAAGACATTTCCTATTCGCGTCCCGGCGGGCGAGACCTGCCGATGGACGCCTTCATCCCGCGGGGCGCCGGACCATTTCCGGCCGTAATCATCGTGCACGGCGGCGGCTTCGCGCGGGACAAAGTCACCTATATCGCGCCCATCTTCGAGCCGCTGGCCCGGGCCAACATCGCGTGGTTTTCCATCGACTATACGCCCTTGCCCTACATCCACCGGCCGGAGCAGCTCGAGCAACTACGCGAAGCGATCCGCTACGTGAAGAGGCACGCCAGACGCTACAACATCGATCCCAACCGCCTGGCGCTGATGGGCGAATCTTTCAGCGCACCGATGGTGACGATTGTCGCCTCCAAGCCATGCCCGGGCTGCGAAGTGCAGGCGGTGCTGTCGTTCTACGGCAGCTATAAGGCGGCGATCCCGCAAGATGCGGCCGCCCGCGCCCGCCTGGATGCAATGTACGGGCCGGGCGCCTGGACTCCGGAAACCCTTCATGAGTACGCCCCCTACGATCTCGCCCATCCCGGCATGCCCCCTGTCTTAGTAGTACAAGGGACGGGCGAGCGAGGCTTCGAGCGATCCCGGGAATATTACGAGCACTTAAAGGAGCTTGGCGTCCCGACGGAGCTGGTGCTTGTGCCAGGCGCGCCGCACGGCATCGAGAACTGGGAAGGCCGCCCGGAATGGGCGTTCTATAAAAAGAAAGTCGTCGACTGGCTGAAGGCCACATGGCGGTAAGGCTCTCGTCCGGCTCAACGGGCCGCGGGCGAATCCCAGTTTTCCCGGCGACTCCTGCGGCGTTGAAGGGGCGCTCCGGCGGCAGGTTGTTTAGACGGCGGCAGACGGAGGGCGGCGTGAACGGG
>DASREK010000210.1:0-5188 GCA_035652135.1 Bryobacterales bacterium
GTTCCCGCTCAGCTGATAGGCACAATCGACCGGATGGCCCAGTAAGCCACGCCGGCGATGGCTGCGGCCGCCGGTATCGTGAAAATCCAGGCCCAGATAATGCTCGTCGCCAGACCCCAGCGCACCGCGCGGACGCGATGGATGGTTCCCACTCCCACAATGGCTCCGGTGATCGTGTGCGTGGTTGAGACCAGGCCGCCGAAAGATGCGGCGGTCAGAATCGTGATCGCCCCGGCCGTTTCTGCGCAGAAACCGCCCATGGGTTTTAATTTCGTGAGCCGGGCCCCCATGGTCTTGACGATGCGCCAGCCGCCGGTGAAGGTGCCCAGCGCAATGGCGGCGTGAGCGGCCAGGATGACCCAGGTGGGGATATAGAAGACCTTCACGTAGCCGGCGGTAAATAAGGCTCCGGCGATGATGCCCATTGTTTTCTGCGCGTCGTTGGTCCCGTGCGCGAAACTGTAAATCGCCGCGGAAAAGAGCTGGAACCGGCGGAAGTGGTGATCCAGCACCCGCGGCTGCATCTTGTGGAAGGCCCAGGTCACGACAAACATCAGCACTACGGCGCAGAGCATCCCCATTACCGGGGCCACGACGATTCCCAGCAGCGTTTTGGTCCAGCCCGCGGGGATCAGCGCCGACCATATCTTGCGCCACCCCTCCTGCACCGCGACGCGCGCCATCGCGGCGCCCGCGTAGCCCCCGACCAGCGCATGAGAAGAGCTGGTTGGCAGCCCGAAATACCAGGTCAGAACGTCCCAGATAATCGCTCCGGCCAAGCCACCCAGAATGACGTGTTCATTGACCACGCCCGGCCGGATCAAACCGTTTCCCACGGTCTGCGCCACGGCGGTGCCGAATCCGAAAGCGGCGATGAAATTGAAGAAAGCCGCCCACGCGACGGCGCGGGCGGGTGAAAGGACGCGAGTGGCTACAATCGTCGCGATGGAATTGGCTGCATCGTGGAATCCATTGACATAGTCAAAGGCCAGCGCGACGAAAACAATCGTGAAAACCAGGGCGGCTGTCGGATTCATCAGCGCGAGGCAAGGGCTTCAGGCATTCTTGACCACCACGCCCTCAATCACATTCGCGACATCCTCGCACAGGTCCGTCGCCGCTTCCAGGATTTCATAAATCTCCTTCAGCTTGATAAGTTCAATCGCGTTGGTTTCTCTTTCGAACAGGTCGGCCAGAGCCTGCCGGTTCACGCGGTCGGCTTCGTTTTCCAGGCGGTTGACCTCGATCAGGTGGTCGTTGACCGGCTCGTCGTGAGCCATAGCCCCGATCGCTTTGACGATGGCCCGTGTGCACGCTTCCACGATCTGCGCCAGCGCCGCGACCTCGGGCGGCAGACTCTTGAGCTTGAACAGCAGCAGCCTGCCCACCGCGGCATCGATCATGTCGAGCACGTCGTCCAGGCAGGATGCCAGGCGGTGTATGTCTTCCGGGTCGATCGGGGTAAGAAACGTTTGATTCAGGCGGGTCATGATCTCGTGGGTAACCTCGTCCCCTTTATGCTCCACGTCACGTATCTGCGCCACGTAAGAACCAAGTTGGGAAAGGTCGCCCACCACAGCCGCAGTCAGCAGTTGCGCCGCCTCGGCCGCGAATTGAGCCTGCTGCTCAAACAAGGTGTAGAACTTTTCTTCCTTTGGGAGAACTCTCATGAACTGACTTGAGCGGTTCGGAAATTCATCTTCTCAGATCCACGACATCGGGTCAACGGCAGGTTAAGATGGATCTCTTCTATCATTGCCAGGGGGGCGTGGAATGTTACAGATTGGTGACAATGCGCCGGACTTTACCGCCACGGCCGATTCCGGCGAGAAGATCCGTCTTAAGGATCTGCGCGGGAAAAAAGTAATCCTCTACTTTTACCCCAAGGATGACACTCCGGGCTGTACCCGGGAGGCTTGCAATTTTCGGGATTTGTACGCCCGGTTCAAAAAGAAAAACGTCGTCGTGCTGGGGGTTAGCGTGGATAGTGCAGCCTCTCACGCTAAGTTCAAATCGAAGTACGGACTGCCGTTCCCCTTGATCAGCGATGAGGATCACAAGATTGTCGAAGCCTACGGCGTGTGGAAGGAGAAATCGATGTACGGGAAAAAATATATGGGCACGGAGCGCACCACGTTCCTCATTGACGAAAAGGGGAAGATTGCCCGGATTTATGAAAAAGTCAAGGTTGACGGGCACGCCGATGCGCTGCTGGAAGCGGTTTCTGAAAAATGAGCAGGTACTCGTGAACCTTGTTGATGCGGAAGACGTGCGGATAGCCAAGCGGCCGAAGATTGTTGTACTCCATACGCCGGTCCCAGATAATGAGATCGTCGAAAACATATCCGAGCGCCTGCATCCGCACGGCCAGGTCCGCGTGTAGAGGATAGAAGCGGCTGGCTTTTCTCAGGTCCATCACATTCACCACGCAATACTTTCCCGGGCGGAGCGCCGTATACACTGCGGCGAAGACTTTGCCCAGTTCATCGAGGAACTGGCCGTACTCGGCAATCTTCCCGAGATCGTTCTCCGCTGCGCCGTAGTGCCGCGTCCGCTTATGGTCCGCCGTGCGCTTCTGTTGCAGTATGTTCCAGTAGGGAGGCGAGGTCACGCAAAAATCCACGGAACCGGCCGCCACGTATTCGCCCAAATGGCGCGCATCGGCGCGAATAATTTGAAAATCGCCGCCGGCTCTTTGACGCGCTGCGCGGATGAATTTTTCGCAAACTTCGAAGCCGGCGCCGACTTTTCCTTGGTTCCGCGCCGCGGCCAGGGTTGAGCCGCTGCCGAGGAACGGATCGAGGATGAAGCGGTCCGCCTCGCGCATAAAGCACTGGATGAGGCGTTCCACCAGCGTGGTGGGGAACATTGCCGGGTGGCCCAAACGCCTCTCCTCCGCAGTCAGCCGGATATCGGCCCACACACTGAGGGAGCAGCGGGTCCACTCCCGCCCGTCAAGCTCGTTGGCGCGCCCGGCAGCGCTCATTAACGGAAAAGATAGCAAAATTGGAGGCCTCCGCCGCGCCGGAAAAGCGTTCCTTCGCGCGCTGCGGAGGGCGCCGGGCCGCCCGCGGGGTTGACACGAAGCGCGTGTGGCGATATATTTAGGAGTCCTAATATATTATGAACCGTCTCGAGCAGAGCAGCGGGCCCGTCTCCCAACGGCTCGCCGCCGGCCTCGCCAAAATCGGGTTGGCGATTCGAAACCGCTCCTGGAAGCAGGCGGCCGGGAGCGGGCTTACCCCGACGCAAGGTCAGATCCTGGCGGTGCTGGGGCTGCGCCGCCAGCCTTCTACTCTGGCGGAGGTCGCCGGCGCGCTGGGAATTACCGCGCCGACGGCCAGCGACGCGTTGCAGGCCCTACAGCGCAAGCGGCTTGTGCGAAGAGTCCGGTCGCGCGTGGACGGGCGTTCTCTGGCCCTCACCCTGACGGCCAGAGGGAGAAAGCAGGCCGATCGCTGCGCCGGCTGGCCTAATTTCCTGGCGGAGGCTGTGGATGCCCTTCCGCTCGCCGAACAGCAAGCGCTCCTGCGGGCGGTGATTCAGATCATCAAGTCCTTGCAAGACCGGCGCGAGATTCCCGTTTCACGTATGTGCGTCACGTGCCGCTATTTTCGGCCGAATGTTCACACGGATTCCCAACGGCCGCACCACTGCGATTTTGTCGATGCCCCTTTCGGCGAGCGGCTTCTGCGCCTGGAATGTCCCGATCACCAGCCCGCAGCCCCGGATTTAGAGGCGCGCAACTGGCAGCGGTTTTTACTAACTGGCAAGGCCATTTCATCACAGGAGGAAAGTATTTTATGAGTCAGACGGCTATACCTGGTTATACCTATGGCACCGCGACAGTGCCCCACTCGCCCCTGACTATCCAGGAATTCGATCTGTTGAAACAGGCGGTTCTCTTCACCGACGAAGATGTGAAATATCTGCGCATGTCGCGAGACGTGCTCGCCGATCAAACCAGCGCCATCCTGGATGTATGGTATGGATTCGTCGCCTCCCACCCGCATCTGGTGTATTTTTTCGGAAGAAAGTCTGACGGCCAGCCGGATGCCCACTACTTGCAGGCCGTTCGCAAACGCTTCGAGCAGTGGGTCCTCGATACTGCGGCGGCGGAGTACGATCAGAAGTGGCTGGATTATCAATATGAGATCGGCCGGAGGCACCACCGGAGCGGCAAGAACAAAACGGACGGCGTGGCCGCGGCCGATAACGTGAGCTACCGCTACATCCCGGCCCTCATTTACCCGATTACGGCCACGTTGAAACCATTTCTGGCAAAAAAGGGCCACAGCCCCGAAGATGTCGAGAAAATGCACCAGGCTTGGCTCAAATCGGTGATTCTTCAGGTGATTCTCTGGAGCCAGCCTTACGTCAAAGAAGGCGATTTCTAGTTCTCCCGCGCTGTGGAGGCGTCCGAGCTGGCGGTTCGCCTCCGCGGCTGTTCGACTTTTCGCTGAAAAACCTCACAATCAGATATTTTTTCTCCCCGTGCGCGCTCCGCTTCTGCAACGGCATCCATAAACAGCTCGCAGGCCGCTGGAAATCTTGCGTGGAATCCGGCGATCTTCCCGGCAGAGCTTGAATAGCCTGCCGGCTGGCGTTATCATCTCGACAGTCAATTTTTGAGCCGCTGGCTCTCCGAGGAGGCGCCATGAGAGATCTCGTACAACGCTATCTGGATTCCAAGCTTTCCCGGCGGGGTTTTCTGTCGAGCATGACGGGATTGGGCTTCACCGCCGCTGCCGCACAAGCCGTTCTGGCGCCGCTCGAGGCGTCAGAACGGGCGGCTGCACGAACTGATATTCACGGAGCCTCGATGATGGAGGGTACGGGCGGCGATCTAGTAATCGCCCAGGCTAAGGCGGCCGGCGCCGAGTACATGTTCTGCAATCCCGGCTCGTTCGAGGTTGGCCTGTATGATGCGTTCACCGACACGCCGGGCATGCACCTCATCATGGGTCTCCATGAAGGAGTCGTCATCTCGATGGCCGATGGCTACCATCGCGTGACGGGCCGTCCTGCTTTCGTAAACGTTCACGTCATAGCCGGAACGGCGCAAGCCGGGGGCCAGATTTACAATGCCAGCCGCGACGGCTCGGCGCTGGTGATCACGGCCGGCCTCAACGATAACGAGAACTGGAGCGATGAGGCGGGTCTTGCGCCGCGCCCGGGCTTCGATCAG
>DASREK010000211.1:0-10834 GCA_035652135.1 Bryobacterales bacterium
GCCGCATCGGCCTTCCGGGCCTCATGGGGGTGAATCCCGGCTGTGGCGTACAGCCACGGCACAGTTTTCGCCAAGCGGATCGCGGGTTCGAGGTCGGGCGGTCCGTCTCCCGAGCCGATCGCCAGCGCGAGAGCCACGCCGGCCTGCCGCGCCCGCTCGAGCACTTCAGGCCGATCATGATCAAACTTCGGATCATCGAGATGGCAGTGGGAATCGATGATCACCGGAGCGAGGTCCTTGCGAAGGCCCGGCTCACTTCAGCCTGGCCCCGACGGGCACGTCTTCCAGAAAACCGGCCAGAACCGGGGCGCCGCCTTCGAGGGAGGCGGCGACAATCATGCCATTGGACTCGATGCCTCGCAGCTTGCGCGGCTGTAAGTTGGCGACGATCACTACCTTGCGGCCGATGACTTGCTCGGGGGAGTAGGCCGGGGCGATGCCTGCGACGATCGAGCGCGGCTGTGGCTCGCCGATATCGACCATCATATGCAGGAGCTTATCGGCGCCCTTGACGCGCTCGGCGGACTTCACGACGCCTACGCGCAGGTCGATCTTGGCGAAATCGTCGATCGAGATTTTCCCGTCAGAAGCCGGTGAAATTGGCTCCGAAGCCTCTTGTTTGCCCAGCAGCGCCGCCTGCTCCTTCACCGTTTGTGCTTCGAGCTCCTGCATTTTCTGAATAGCCTCCGCCTTGTCAATTCTCGGGAAAACGGCTTCCACTTTGCCGATCTTCTGGCCCGGAGTGAGATCTCCCCAGGCAAGCTGATCTACCGCCTGTCCGGCCAGCGCCCCGCTCATGCCGAGCTGCCGCCAGATCTTCTCAGTGGATTCCGGCAGCACCGGGTAAAGCAGCACGGCGCACAGACGCAGAGCCTCCGCGGCGGCGTAGAGCGTGGAATCCAGGTGTGGCCGTTCCGCCGGGTTCTTTGCCAGTTGCCACGGCGCGTGCTGTACCAGAAAGCGATCCACTGTCGAAATAAAAGACCACAGCTGTTCCAAGCCCTTCGAGAATTCGAAATTTTCAAAGGCAGCCCGTACAGAAGCTATGGTTTCCTGCGCTATCTCATCAATCCGCCTGGTCTCGCCCGAGCCGCCGGGGGCGACGGTCATCAGCGCCTCGGCGCTGCCGGGAATCGTCCCCTCGCGGTAATCGCGGATCATCGCCAAAGTCCGACTGGCCAGATTGCCGAGCCCGTTTGCCAGATCCGAGTTGTACCGAGTCGCCAGCGCGTCATAGCTAAAGCTGCCGTCCTGTCCGAAGACAATGTCGCGCAGCAGATAATAGCGCAGCCCGTCCCTGCCTACTACCTTCGCTATCGGCGAGGGGCGCACTACGTTGCCGCGCGATTTGCTCATCTTCTCCTCCTGAAACAGGAGCCAGCCATGGGCGAAAATGCGCTTCGGCAGAGGCAGATTGGCGGCCATGAGAAACGCCGGCCAATAGACGGCGTGAAACCGGACGATTTCCTTCCCGATCAAATGCAGGTCGGCGGGCCAAAGGCGCTCGGCCCGGGCGGTCTGTGATTCATCGCCGCCGTAACCGGCGCCTGTCATGTATGCGCTCAGGGCGTCAAACCAGACGTAGAAAACGTGTCTGGGCTCGCCGGGGACAGGGATTCCCCAGGTGATCGACGTGCGGCTGATGGAGAGGTCGCGCAAGCCAGCCCGGACGAACGAGAGCACCTCATTGCGGCGGGATTCCGGCAGGATAAACGCCGGATTGTCTTCATAGAGCTTCAGCAGCCGGCTCTCGAACTCCGAGAGCTTGAAGAATAGATTTTCTTCGGTAACAGTCTCGGTTGTCTTTCCACAGTTAGGGCAGGGATCGCCGGGAGCCGCGTCGTTCACGTACAGTTCGCAATTGACGCAATATTGGCCCGTATATTGGCCTTTGTAAATGTA
Organism: Bryobacterales bacterium; assembly: GCA_035652135.1. Lineage (GTDB taxonomy): Bacteria > Acidobacteriota > Terriglobia > Bryobacterales > JACQDG01 > DASREK01. The sequence goes on from DASREK010000211.1 coordinate 1,903, forward strand.
GCCGTTGTTGCGGCAGCGCTCGAAAAGCCACTGCACTGTGCGATGGTGCTGCGGGCTGGTCGTGCGGACAAAGCTGTCGTAGGCCAGGCCGAGCTCCTCCCATTGCGCGCGCCAGGCCGCCGAAACCCGGTCGGTGAATTGCTGGGGAGTGAATCCCGAATCCTTCACGGCGCGCTCGACGTGCTGCCCGTGCTCGTCGGTGCCGGTCACCAGAAAGGGCTCATCGCCCTTCATGCGGCGGAACCGCTTGACCGCATCAGCGACGATGGTGCAATAGGCATGGCCAACGTGCGGCGCGGCATTGACATAATAGATCGGCGTGGTCAGGAAATATTTCATGGTTGAAAGCGGCCGTACGCTGGCCGCCGGATGAGCCAGGCCGCTTTCCTACAGGCCGCCAGCCTCGCTCCTCTTCAAAAACTCGAAATTGACCTTCTGGATCACTTCTTTCAATGGCACATTCTTCTCGCGAGCCGCCCGGCGGCAATCTTCGTACTCCGGAGCGAAATTGCGAACGCGGCCACCGTCCCGTGCGATTTTTACGCGGATTTTGCCAAATTCCGTTTCCACCTCGGTCCAACTGCGATCGAGGACTCGCCGCTGCGCCGGATACGTGCGGATCCCGAGCGTAGTTGTCTCAGCGAAAAGAAGCGCAGCCAGCCGCTCGCGGTCCTGTGGCTGCGCCAGCGCCGTGAGGGTGAAGCCAGGGCGGTCTTTTTTCATATACACCGGAGCCCAAGTTACATCGAGTGCGCCCGCTTCGAGCAAACGCTCGGTTACGTAGCCGGCGAGTTGGGGACTCATATCGTCGATATTGGCTTCCAGCACCCAAATCTCGACGGCTTCCGACGCGCCCGCGGCTTCCCCCAGCATTACCCGCAGCAGATTCGGCTGCTCAGGAAAGTCGCGATCGCCCGCCCCATAGCCGATAGCGCCGATGCACATAGGCGGCATTGGCCCGAAACCAGCCGCCAGGGTGACCACGATGGCCGCCCCCGTCGGCGTAGTCAGCTCCACAGCCGGCCCCCGGGAATATACCGGCTTACCCTGTACGAGAGCCGCCGTGGCGGGTGCGGGAACCGGCAGCGCACCGTGTGCGCACTGTACCGTCCCAGATCCCAGGTTGAGCGGCGAGCAATAAATGCGGTCGGCCTCGAGCAGCTCCAAGGCGATGCACGCGCCGACAATGTCGACGATGGAATCGGCGGCGCCCACTTCGTGAAAGTGAACTTTTTCGACCGGCATCTGGTGAATTGCCGCCTCCGCTTCCGCAAGCCGGCGAAAAATCGCAATACTGCGCTCTTCCACGGCAGGCCCCAGGCTCGCCGCGCGAATGATCCTTTCGATCTGGGACAGGTGCCGGTGCTGGCGGCCTTCCGGGGCCTGGACGCGAAACTTGGTCGCCGCAATGCCGCCGCGCGCGCAGGGCTCAAATGCTACCTGAACGGCTTCGAGGCCCAAACGGCTGATCTGTCGCGACAGTTCCGCACGATCCGCGCCGGCATCGGCCAGCGCGCCCAGAACCATATCCCCGCTGACGCCGGAGAAGCAGTCGAAGTAGCAGATTTTCATTCAGGCTGACTTCCATTATGCAACACAACCGAAGCCGCGGCTTTCGCCGAGATCGAGCGACGCCCCGGCCGGGCCTTCAGCGTCTTATCATACCGGCTGTAAGGATGGGCCGATCCCCGCATCCGCACTGGCCGCCTTGTCGCGCCCGGAGGCGGGCTTCGCTGCGCTCAGAGTAATAGTTGGCAGCCGGTTCGGCCGAAGGACCTACGCTCTCGCGAAAACAAAAGGGCAAGTCGGTTGTTTTTCCCGGCATGGACACGCCGACGCCCGTGGCCCGCTCAGAATGGCAAGGTTGGAGATTCTCCGCTCAATGACCGAAGGGCGATTCCGGCGTCAGAACATATACAGGGGAACGCCGGCGCCGGTCTCGGTGCTTTCTTCCTGGCCGCCGTCAGCCATGACTTTGGCTTCCTTCACCAGGCGGTAGTACATCCCGTTTTCGCCGAGATACACTTCCAGTTCGGCCGGCCGCGGCAGATTGCCCTGGATCAGAGCTTCCGACAGCGGGTCTTCAATGTATTTCTGCAACGCGCGCCGCAGGGGACGCGCTCCATAGCCCCGGTCGCCGCAAGTCTTTTCGAGAATGTATTTAGCGGCGTCCTCGGCGAGCCGGATTTTGATTTGTTTGCCCGCCAGATTGGCGTTGATTTGCTCCACCAGCAGGCCAATGATTTTGATCAGGTCTTCGTCGGTGAGCGACGTGAACAAGATCACTTCATCCAGGCGGTTGAGGAACTCCGGATTGAAAACCCGCTTCAGCTCGCTCTTTACCAGATCCTCCATCTTGGCGGCGGTGGCTTCCAGTGACGCCGATTGGAACCCCAGGTGAGAGCGTTTCTCCAGGAACCGGGCGCCCAGGTTCGAGGTCATGATAATAATCGTGTTTTTGAAATCAACGGTATTGCCAAGACCATCGGTGAGATGGCCATCCTCGAAAACCTGAAGCAGGATATTGAATACGTCCGGATGGGCCTTTTCAATTTCATCCAAAAGGATGATTGAATAAGGCGCGCGCTTCACGCGTTCGGTTAGCTGGCCGCCCTCTTCATAGCCCACGTAACCCGGAGGCGACCCAATCAGCTTGGAGACCGAGTGTTTCTCCATAAACTCGGACATATCGAACCGGATGAGCGATTTCTCGCTGCCGAACAGGAATTGGGCAAGCGCCCGGGCGACTTCCGTTTTTCCCACTCCGGTAGGTCCCAGGAACAGGAAGGATCCGGCCGGTCGGGTCACCGATTTCAGCCCCGCGCGGGAACGGCGGATGGCCCGGGCCAGAGCGGAAATCGCCTTGTCCTGGCTGATTACGCGCTTGTGCAGCTCCTCTTCAATGCGCAGCAACTTGGCCATTTCCTCTTCCTTGATGGCCGTCATGGGAACGCCGGTCCACCGGGCGACGACTTCCTCGATGTCCTCTTTGGTCACCACGCCGATCGAGCTTTCATCAAGGTTGTACTTCTCCCGCAGCAGGCGCAGGTTTTCGCGCTCCTTGCGTTCCTCATCGGAGTAGAAGCGCGCCTTTTCGAACTCGTGGTTGGCAATGGCGTTTTCCATCCGGTGAACGATGAACTTGATCCGCTTCTGAATGTCTGCCAGCTCGTCGGGCAGCGTGGTCTGCCGCAGTTTTACGCGAGCGCCGGCTTCGTCCACTAAATCGATGGCTTTATCGGGCAGGAAGCGGTCGGGGATGTACCGGCTGGAAGTGTAGACCGCAGCCTGAATGGAGTCATCCGTGTAGCTGACGGCGTGGAATTTTTCGTAGCGGTCTTTGATGCCGAACAGGACCTTTACGGCGTCTTCCTCGCTCGGAGGGGGAACTTTAACGGCCTGAAACCGGCGCTCGAGAGAACGATCCTTCTCGATGGATTTCCGGTACTCAGCCGGCGTGGTCGCCCCGATGCACTGGATTTCGCCGCGGGAGAGAGCCGGCTTCAAGATATTGGCGGCGTCGAGAGAGCCTTCCGCCGACCCCGCTCCGACCAGAGTGTGCAGCTCGTCGATGAAGATGATGGCGTTCTGGTTTTCCATCAGCTCCTTCATGATGGTCTTGAGCCGCTCTTCAAATTGTCCGCGGTATTTGGTTCCGGCGACGATGAGAGACAGGTCGAGCGCCAGGATGCGCTTGTCCGCCAAAAACGACGGCACCTCGCCGTCGGCGATGCGCTGGGCCAGACCTTCCACGATAGCCGTCTTGCCCACGCCGGGTTCGCCGATGAGCACCGGATTGTTTTTCGTGCGGCGGCAAAGGATTTGTACTACGCGCTCCAGTTCGCTCTCTCTGCCGATCAGCGGGTCGAGCGTGTTATCCATCGCCGCTTGCGTCAAGTCGCGGCTGAACTCGGCCAGGAGCGAGCTTTCCTTCGGGCGGTTGGAAAGCAGTTTCTCCGATTGCGACCGTTGGAGCTCCTCGCGGATGGTGGAGAGCCGCAGGCCGCGCTCATGCAGAATTTCGGCTGCGAAGCACTTATCCTCGCGCAGCAGCCCGAGCAGCAGGTGCTCGGTGCCGATGTGCTTGTGCGAGAGCCTTTCCGCTTCTTCGGCGGCGTACGCGAGCACGCGCTTGCATTCGTGGCTGAGAGGCAGATCGACCGAAGTGGAGACCTTCTCGCGGATCGTGGTGTGGCCTTCGATCTGCTTTCGAATCGACTCCACAGCGGCGTGCGATCGCAAAAACCGGTTCGCCAGCGCTTTATCCTCGCGCAGCAAACCGAGCAGAAGATGCTCTGTCTCGATGTAGGGGCTGCCGAATTGGCTGGCCTCGTAACGGGCGAAAAAGATCACCCTGCGCGCCTTTTCGGTATATCGTTCAAACATAAAACCCTGGTCTCCCAAAACTTTGAGCGCCAGCCAAGCGATCCTGTGGCTTCGCGCACACTCCTGTTAGTCCGGCTCCTCGATAAGCCTCCCGGCCTCCAAACGTAACACCCGATCACATTTTCGCGCGAAAGTCAGGTTGTGGGTGACAATGACGGAGGTTAGCTGGTGGGAACGGTGCAAATCTCCGATCAGGTCCATGATCATTTCGCCGTTCCTCAAGTCGAGGTTTCCGGTCGGCTCGTCGGCCAGCAAAAGACTGGGGCGGCCCACCAGCGCTCGAGCAAGAGCGACGCGCTGCTGCTCCCCGCCGGAAAGCTCTCCGGACCGGTGCGAGGCCCTGCCGGCCAATCCCACTTCCGCCAGCCATTTTGAAGCCTCAACTTCAGCCTCCCGGCGACCTTGGCCCCTGATCAGCAGGGGCATGACCACGTTCTCAAGCGCCGTAAACTCCGGCAGCAGATAATGAATCTGCCACACGAAACCAACTTCCCTGTTCCGGAATTCCGCTAATTCCCGTTCCGTCAGTTCTAGTAGGTTCCTTGATTCAAAGTATATCGTACCGCTGCTTGGCCTGTCTAGCGCGCCCAGCAAATGCAGCAGCGTGGACTTGCCCGCGCCGGATTCGCCTACAATGGCCACTTGCTCGCCGCGCTCGATCGCCAGATTTACATCGGTGAACACGGGGAGATCCACCGCGCCGGAGCGATATATGCGCGCCAAATGGACGGTGCGGATGACTGGCATGGGTTAAAAGAGCAGCAATTGCAGAATGGCGTCCACCACCGCCTCCGGCTCCAGGACGTCGGACCGCAGCGCATAATCGGCCAGCCGGTAGTGGGGCAAGCGCTCGCGGTAGAGCTGCTCGAATTCCTCGCGGCGCCGCGCGAGCGGCCGGCCGGCGCCCTGCGATACGCGCTCCCACAGTGTTTCGACCGGGCAGTCCAGCCATATCGCGACGCCGCCCGCCTCCAAGCGCTCGCGGTTCTTGCTCTCGGCAAATGCCCCGCCCCCCAAAGCCAGCACTCGCGCGCGGCCCCGCTGCGCGAGGCGCAATTGCTCCACCAAAGCGGCATGCTCGAGCTCCCGGAATTTCCGTTCCCCTTCACGCTCGAAGATTTCGACGATAGGCGAGCCGGCTTGGCGCTCGATTTCCTCGTCCAGATCCACGAATTGCCAGCCCAGCCGCTCGGCAAGCAGCCGGCCCACCGTGGACTTGCCGCAGCCCATGAAGCCGACCAGAACAATGATCGGGGAGTCCTTTAGTTTGAGATGCATGTATTCAAGAAAGTCAGAGGGCAGATGGGAGAAGCCGCAACCCGGAGGATGCGCTTGGGTTGCTTCCGAGCGCCGTTCGCGCTCCGAGCCGGCACTCGGAGTAGACGGAAGGCCGGGCCGGCGGACTTCACCGTTGACTTCGGCTCCCGGATTCCTCGTTCACCTGGTCCACGGTCTGCGCGGGCCGCCGCATGTGCGCCAGCAGAGCGTGAGCCGGCCCGGGCAGCAGCCGCGAAATGCCAATCAACAGCCATCCACTTGCCGGCGTGACCACGGTGCGCTTTCCCCTTTCCACGCCCTTCACGATAGCTTCGGCGCATTGCTCGGCAGTGATCGTGAACCGCTTCCTTCTGGCCACTGTTTCCGGTATTGCGCCTCCCAGAACATGTTGGGGGAAGCCAGTCGAAACATAGCCTGGACAGACGGACACCACATTGATGCTTGTGCCGTGCAACTCCATGCGCAGGCCATCAGAAATATAATTCAGAGCCGCTTTGCTTGCCGAGTAGAGGGTCAGCCAAGGCAAAGGAATTTTTCCGGCGACGGAGCTGACATTGACGATTGTTCCCACGCCCTGCCGGCGCATATGCGGCAACACGCCGCGAATCAGTTCCAGCGGCGCAAAGAAATTCACCTCCATCAAAAGCCGGATCGCGTTGCGGTCCGCCTCCCAAAAAGGAGTGTACAGGCCGACGCCGGCATTGTTGACCAACACATCAATGCGGCCGTAACAGCCGAGCGCGCGAGGCACAAGGGCCTGGGCCTGATCCGGCTGGCTCAAATCCGCGGCCAGAGCGGCCGCGTCGGCAGGAGCGGCGGCCTGGCGGACCCGTTCGAGCGAGCCGGCCGAGCGCGCCGTCAGAATAAGGCGCGCGCCCCGCCGCGCGAAGGCATAAGCACACGCCTCGCCGATGCCCATCGAAGCACCGGTAATGAGCACTACCTTCTGTCGTAAATCCACTGATCTGGCCCGTCCCCACGTTGCCCGTAACCCTGCGGGAAGCCATAATGTAGCATGGTCTCGGACTTGCTGCTTCCGCTGTTCCCTCTGGAAGTGGTGCTGCTTCCCCAGGCGACTCTGCCCCTGCATATCTTCGAGAGCCGATACAAGCTGATGATCGGGGAAGCCCTCGAACAACAGTCTGAATTCGGAGTTGTGCTGTTCAAACAGAACGCTCTGGTCAACATTGGATGCACTGCCGCGATTGAAAGAGTGGTGCGGAAATACCCCGATGGGCGGCTGGATATCATTACGGCCGGCCGGCGGCGCTTCGAAATTCTCTTTCTCAACCAGGAGAAGCCCTATTTGCAGGCCGGCGTGCATTTCTTTGCAGACGACGCGGGGACGGCCCCGACCGAGGCCGCGGCTAGCCGGTTGCAGGAGCTGTTCCAGCGCGTCCAGGCCTTTTTGCCGCCCGGAGCCCGGCTGCCCGGCTCGCCCGGCCGCGGCCGTGACAGTTTCCAGATCGCCGGCGCGCTTCCACTGGATCTCGATTTCAAGCAGCGGTTGCTGGCTCTGCGTTCCGAAGCGGAACGGGTGGCGCTGCTGAGCGAGTATCTGGAGAAACTTGCGCCAAGGCTCCAATTGACCAAGAGAGTCGAGAGATCCGCGCAAAGCAACGGCCACGGGCGCTAGCCTAGGGTCTCGCACAAAGAACATCGGCCTTCCGGCGTGCAGCGGTCAGGCCGGATGATCCCGCCGGCCGGTGGCCCAAAAAATCGCCGCAGGAAGCGGCTTGGCCTTTATACTCAGAATAGTTTCTGGGCTGCTGGGCATGGATTGTGTTTACAGGACGGTAAGATCGCCAGTGGCGGGACTGATAAGAAATGGGAACGCCGGCCCAACACAGCGCGTAGAAATCGCGGCGAAAAATTTTCTTCCCCGTCTCGAAGGGCGGTCGGCAGGGCGCGAGAGCGCCATGCAAGCTCGCCCTTCATGTTATCGTTCATAATGCGATGTTCGTCGCGCAATGCAAAAGGCCCGGCGGCGGTCGTCGGCGGGGCCTGTGAGAAAGCGGGTGCGGTGCATATCAGCGCGTATTTGACCTCCGGGCTGATGGTGCTGGCGGCAGCCTGCGGGGGATCGATTCCCAAAACGCATTACTACGTGCTCAATCTTCCGCCGCCTGCGCCACGGGCCGGAGACCCGTCTCCTTACACGGCGGTGGTCATGCCGGTGCGAGCGCCGGAACAGCTCGAACAGGACCGGATTGTTTACAGCCCGTCGCCGGTGGAAATCGAGTTTTATGAATACCACCGCTGGGCGCAGCGGCCCGCTGAAACGCTCACCAATGCGATCGCCGAAAGGCTGCGCGCCGCGCGTCTGTTCTCCAACGTCATTGTTTTCGACGGCAGGACCAAAGGAGACTACCTGATCCGCAGCCGCCTGAACCGGCTGGAGGAAGTCGATTCCGAAAACGGCGTGGCGGTGACCGTCGAACTGGCCGCCGATGCGGTGGAGGCCAAAAACAATCGTGTCGTCTGGACGAGCTCTGCGTCGCACACCGGCCCGGTGACCAGCGGAGACGTCCGGGCTGTGGTGACCGAGATGAGCCGCGGAGTGGACGCCTGTCTGGGAAAAATCACGGCAGACTTGGAGAACCTTCGGAAAGCATTTCCACCTCCACCTGCTCCCGCATCCATTGCGTCTCCCTGAACGAGGCAAAGGACGTGCCCGGCGTGGCGGCCGCTGCGGTGCCTGCCGCAACTCCCCATCGCAAGGCTTCCGGAAAAGGCTGATTTTGCGACAAGGCCCACACGCAGGTGGCCGCCAACGCGTCCCCTGCGCCAATGGGGCAGGCCTGGCGGATTTGCGGCGCCAGCGCGTGATACGTCCCGTTTCCGGCAGTGCCCAAAGCACCTTCGCTTCCGAGGGAAAGCACGACCGATTCGGGTCCCATCTGCAAAATTTCGTGCAAGGCCTCGATCGATTGCTGGCGGGTGAGCAGCGCGCGGTCCAGGAGCCTCTCGGCTTCGGGCCGGTTCGGTTTTGCGATCGTCGGCCGCGCCTGAAGCCCAACTCGCAGAGCCTCGCCTCCGGTATCGAGCAATGTCTTTACGCCCCTCCGGCGGGCCATGTCGATAAGCCGGGCGTAGAAGTCAACGCTGAGGCCGGGCGGCAGGCTCCCGCAGAGGAGGAGCCATTGCGCGCTATCCAGCTCCTTGCGCACGGCCTCTTCGATGGCGCGCTCTTCTTCCCGGCTGAGTTCTGGACCCGCCTCGTCCAGCTTGATCGTCAGGCCATGGAGATCGGTGATCGTGAGATTGC
>DASREK010000212.1:0-6415 GCA_035652135.1 Bryobacterales bacterium
CTTCGTCCAGGCGCTGCTCAGCGGAAACGCCCTCGGCGTTCACGACGTGGAATCGGCGCTCCACGGCACTTCACTGGGCGTGCGGCTGAGCGATGGCCGCCCGGAAGAGCACGGCCATCGGAACCACATGCGCGCCATCAACGCCATTTATCATTGCGGCGGCATCGCCCAGGCCGTAGAGTGCGGCCGGCTCAATTCCGGCATTCTCTACCAGTGCGTCAAGAGCGGAGTGCCTTTTGTGCTGGCCGGCAGCCTGCGCGATGACGGACCCTTGCCCGACACGATCACCGACATGAACGCCGCCCAGGACCGCTATCAGGAGCAACTGCGCGGCGCCGGCCTTGTGCTGTGCCTCGGGTCGATGCTCCACTCCATCGCCACCGGCAATATGCTGCCTTCGTGGGTCAAAATCGTCTGCGTGGATATCAACCCGGCCGTCGCCACCAAGGTTTCCGACCGGGGCACCGGGCAAGCCGTCGGCGTGGTGACCGACGTCGGCCTGTTCCTGGATTTGCTGGCGAAACGTCTTTCTCCCGGATGGCAAAAGTGACTCGCTCGCAGAAAGGTTCGGCAAAAATGAAAAATATTTCCCGCCGTGACTTGGGCCGCTTGGCCGCAGGAGCGATGAGCGCCGGCAAGCTGGGAAGCCCCGGCTTGGGACTCGCGGCCGCCGCCGCCCCGCAGCAGCCGAAGTCCGCCTATGCGGGTGCGCTTACCGGAGTCGAGCCGGCCAGGCTTGAAGACCGCCGCTTCGATCCTGTAGCGTATACCCATGACTTGTATGCCGCCGCGCCCCGCCGCCTGCGGTTTGAAGCGCAGAATCTCCGGCAGGCGGAAGCGTGGCAAAGAAAGGCCCGCGCCAGGCTTATCGAGCTGATCGGCGGTTTCCCTTCCGGGCGCGTCCCGCTGCGGCCAGTGACCCTTGAGACACGGGAATTCCCTGCCTACACTCGCGAAAAAGTCGTCTTCGACAGCCGCAAAGGCGTGAGCGTGCTGGCTTATGTTCTGATGCCCAGGCAGCCCTTGCGCCGGCCCGTGCCCGCCGTGGTCTGCGTGCCGGGCCACGGCAGAGGCGTGGACGACATCGTGGGCATTGACGACCAGGGGCGCGATCGAACTAACAAAGACGGCTATCAGCACGACTTCGCCATCCAGGTCGCCGAGGCCGGACTCGCCGCCGTGGCCATCGAACAAATGGCGTTCGGATGCCGGCGGGATGCGATCACGGCGAAGAAAGGTCTTGGCCAGTCGGCTTGCCAGCCCGCGGCCGGCGGCGCGCTGCTGGTCGGCCAAACCATGATCGCCTGGCGTGTTTACGACGTCATGCGCACGATCGATTTCATCGCCGCCCGGCCGGAACTCGATTCCTTGCGCGTCGGCTGCATGGGAATTTCCGGCGGCGGCACCTGCACCCTGTTTGCTTCGGCGCTCGAGCCCCGCATCCGCGCGGCCATGGTCAGCGGCTATCTCAATACCTTTCGCGACAGCATCGGCAGCCTCTCGCACTGCATCGATAATTACGTTCCGGGCATTTTGAACTGGTTCGAGATGTATGATGTCGCGGGACTGGTCGCGCCGCGCCCTCTGTTCGCCGAATCGGGCGAAAAAGACGAGATTTTTCCCATCCGGGCGAGCCTGGAGAGCTTTCACAGGGTCAAAGAGATTTATTCGGTCTTCGGCGTGCCCGGCCACGTGGAGCAGGAAACCTTCAACGGCCCCCATAGCTTTTGGGGTAAGAAGGGCATTCCTTTTCTCGCGCGCCATCTGGCGGCCTGATCCCGTCGTGCACCCCCGGATTTCGCAGCGTTCTTCACAAACCTGAGGCTGTATATCCCGCGCGGGCCTTGGGGTGTAAACTCACCCGTACGGTCCGTACCGATTTGCCATAGCGTCAATTCCACCGCCTGACTAGAATTGAGCCCAGAACCGCTGGAGGGCGCATTGGCAGTCTGGGATGGCTTTTGGGAAAACCTGTCCCAGCTCTTCTCTGCCATTCGTGATTGGTTCAATCCCACCCCGCAGATGGGCGTCGCTTTCGCCCTGTGGCTGCTGATCGCCGGACTCCATTATGGTTTGATGCAGGTCCGCCCGGCCGCAGGCAAAGCGAGGCCGAGCCGGGACCTGGTATGGATCGACCGCCTTTCGAGAATCGTTTTTCCCTTCGCCACCGCGCTGCTGGCCCTTTTCCTGCTGCCCGAATCGATCGTCGAGCGCCTGGAATTCAAAGCTCAGTCCTATCTGCATCAAGCCGGGATGCTGGAGCTGCACCCGCTTCGCTGGAAGCTGGAAACCGGCGCCGTCGCCCTGCTGCGTTTCGAAGGCGAGCGGATTCATGTAGACGTTTTATCCGGTCGCGAATCTCGCGGCGGTATTCGCGTCGCTGAGTTGACCAAACAGGGCCGCGGATACTCAGGCGCCGCGCAAGTCGGCATGCCTTGCCCTGCGGGCGGCCCGCCGCACGCCTCCTGCACGAAAGAGGTCCCGATCGAGTTCACGCTCGTACAACAGCGCCGGATTGAAGGCCGCCTCGGCCTCGATCCGGAAAAATCGCAGGCCGCTTGCCCGCACTGCCGGACGCAGTGGAAGGAATTTGTCTGGGTTCCGGAGTGAGATCGCTTTTCGCGCTGCCGGCTTTCGCACAACTCGGAAGGGGCAGGTTGAAGCCGCGCGGAAGGAAAAGTTCGCCGGGCAATTCCTCCCGCCGTCGCGCAGTTCGCTGCCTGCAATTTGATCCCGGGAAACCGAATCCTGTCTCTAGTGGCGGCTTCTTCGGCCGATAAGACTGTATGAGTGATGCAAAGCCGTTTGCTCCGGGTCTTATACCTGTGCCTGATTCTGGCAGGCGGGCTGCTCGCGGCGATCGCCATGGCCAGGCAGCCGGGCGAGCCAAACGCGGCGGCTTTCGCGATCCTGCTGTTCCTGGCATGTGGCACGGCTGCCCTGAAGGTGCAGCTGCCGGGCGTGGATCGCTCCGTTTCGCTCTCCTTCGCCTTTGCTTTTGCGGCCGTCACCGAGTTCCCGGCCGCCCATGCCTTTTTCGTCGCCGCCGTTTCCTTGGTCTATGCCGCCTTCCAGGAGGAAAAGCGCGCCTGGCAACCGCTCGATCTCGCCTTTAACCTGGCTTCGGCTGCGGTCTCTACCCTCTGTACCAGCGAGGTTTATGCCCATCTGGGGCGTGATTTTGAATCCGGGCGGCTGATTGCCATGGGCACGGCCGCCGTGGTCTATTACGTCTTGACCAGCGGGACCAGCGCTCTTCAAATCGGTTTCCAAACGCGCACGCGCCCGTGGAAGGTGTGGCAGGAAAAGTTCTTTTGGATGGGACCCCTCTACCTTCTGGTCCCTGTCGCCAACGGCATCGCTAAGATGCTGCGGCAAACCGCCTGGGCGCCCAACCGTCTGCTCGGCCTTATGCTGATTTTCGGCGGCTATCGCTACGTGAAACATTACTTCGGCAGGCTGCATGACCAGCAGGATCACGCCAAACGGCTCGATGGCATCCGCCAGCGCACCATCGAAGCCCTCGCCGTGGCTATCGAGGCCAAGAACGGCGCCGCCGCCGGACATTTGCAGCGCGTCCGCCGGCACGCCCTCCGGCTCGCCGCCAAACTGCATTGCTCCGAGACGGAAATGAAAACCCTGGAAATGGCCGCTCTTCTGCACGACGTAGGGAACGTTTCGGCGCCCGATTATATTCTCGGCAAGCCCGGTCGCCTGACGGAGCAGGAATTCCGCCAGGCGATGAGGCGCGCGGCGGTGGGCGCCGGCATTGTCGCCGCCGCTCCGTTTCCCTACGCGGTGGAAGAAATCGTCAGGCGCCGCCTCGACGCCTTCCTGGAAGATCTGCCCGCCTTTGTAAAAGATCTCGAGCGTGAACTGAAATGCGAGCGGGCGCGCAGTCTCCTCGATCAAACTCCGGCGGAGAAAGTCGGGCAAACCTGGCTCTCCGATGCCGAAGCCAATGACTCCGTGCTCCGGCGCATCACCGTTGAAAAGCTGGCTTCGGCCCCGGAACGCCTAATCTCTCTTTACGACATGCTCCATGTCCTCGGATCCAGCTTGAACACTCAGCAAACGATCAAACAGGCCCTCGTCGCTCTCCGGCGCGTCATTCCTTATGACCAGGCCGGGGTCTTTCTGCTGGAAGGGGATCATTATTCGCTCGCGCAGGGCGAGGGGATGCCCGATTACTGCATTTCGCGCTTCACCCTTTCCGCCGCGCACGGCGCCTTGGCCCATGCGGCCGCCGCCCGGCTGCCCCTCTTGCTCCCTGGCGCTCCCGTCGAGCTGGCCGCAGGCTTGAACCAGTATCTGGCGAATGCCCGGGAATCTCTGGTCGCCCCGCTCGTGGATCATGACGCAATTGTCGGCGGCATTATGCTCTGCGCTTCCTCCCCCGATCGCTTGACGCAAGACCATGCCTGGTTTCTCGGCCTGATCACCCCGAAGCTCGCCGCCACTCTTCGCTGCGCGCGTGATGTCCAGGCGCTGCGCGAAGAGGCCGCCACCGACCCCGTCACCCGCCTCCCCAACGCCCGGGCCGCTTTCCAGCGAATGGAAGAAGAAATCCGGCGGGCCAGCCGCGAAGGCCGCCGGCTTGCCGTGCTGTTCCTCGACTTGAATCACTTCAAGCAGGTCAACGACACATATGGACATGTGGTCGGCGACAAGGTTCTGGCGGAGACGGCGGAAAAGCTCAGGCAGTCGCTCCGGCCGTACGACTTCCTCGGCCGGGTGGGCGGCGACGAGTTCCTCGCTGTCCTGCCGGGAATCGACGATGAGAACCTCCGCGCCAAGGTGGCATCCTTGAAAAAGCTCGTCGAGCAAAACGCGGTCGCTGCCGGAGAAGGCGTAGCAGTTTCTATTTCGGTCAGCGTCGGCGTCGCCTGCTTCCCGCGGGATGGCAAGGATGCCGAGGAATTGATGTTCCGCAGCGACCAGAGGATGTACGAGGATAAAAGAAAAATCCCGGCGGCTCTCTCCAGCCCCGCTCCGGCTCCAGCCGCAAAAACGCTGGAGCGCGCTTTCGTCGTTTAAGCTACAATTCTGAAATCGGACTGCACTGGGAGTGCCGGGTAGCCCCGCTGTCATCGCTCTCCTTCGCGAGGCTCAAAGGATAAGAAGCGATAGAAATTATCCACCCCGGCACATTCGAGTGAGCATCAGTCCCTGCACGCGCCAAGCCAGGCTCATAGAATGTAGATTTCCCGTCCGCGGCGGCTGCGCTGTGTTTCGCCCGGCTCGGCCTGGATTGTGCTATAAGAAAGGATTTTGGACTCACTAAAAGAATTGTATAACGGATATCCCTTGGGAGGGGGATCGAATGGCTTTTTGCGCGCCGGCGGCCATCTTGCTCCAAGCCGGAGCTCTTGGCGACTCTGGGGCCTCTTACCTTGCAGCCGTAGTCGGCATCAGTGTGCTCTCGCTGCTGGTGGCGGCGTTTTTCTCCCGTTATGTGCTGGGCCAGGATACCGGCACGGCGCAGATGCAGAAGATCTCGAACGCCATTAAAGAGGGCGCCGAGGCGTTTCTGCGGCGCCAGAACAAAACCATCATCATTCTGGCGCTCGTTCTCGCCGTGATCATCTATTTGGGCTACGCCTTCGGGAAAGGCGATGCCACTCTCGCCCTGCGGATGACCATTTCGTTCGTCATCGGCTCCCTGTGCTCGCTGGCCGCAGGCTTCAGCGGGATGTGGGTGTCCATCCGCAGCAACATTCGCGTGGCGTCGGCGGCGCGCACCGATTTGAATCGCGCTTTGCAGATCGCCCTCCGCGGCGGGGCCGTGACCGGTCTGAGCGTCGTCGCGCTCTCGCTGCTCGGCGTCGGCAGTTTGTTCTGGATCTTCGGCGGCCTCGACAACCCGGAGCAGGTGCCGCATCAGATCATTGCCTTCGGGTTTGGCGCCAGCTTCGTCGCCTTGTTCGCCCAGCTTGGCGGCGGCATCTACACCAAAGCCGCCGATGTCGGCGCCGACCTCGTCGGCAAAGTCGAGGCCGGCATCCCGGAAGACGATCCCCGCAACCCGGCCGTGATTGCCGATCTGGTTGGCGATAACGTCGGCGACTGCGCCGGCCGCGGCGCCGATTTGTTCGAATCCACCGCCGCCGAAAACATCGGCGCCATGATTCTGGGCGTCTCGCTCTATCCCGTTTTCGGACTGAAGGGAGTCCTGTTCCCGCTAATGGCCCGCGCCTTCGGCTTGATCGCCTCGATTCTCGGCGTCCTGATCGTCCGGGTCAAGGGTGATGAGGACCCGATGAAGTCGCTCAACCGCGGCTACCTGATGACCACCGTGGTGGCTCTGATCGGATTCTTTATCGCCGTCGAGCTCCTTCTGCAAGGCAATATGATGCTGTTTCTCGCCGGCGTCATCGGCATCGTGACCAGCTTTTTGTTCGTCTGGATCACGCAA
>DASREK010000213.1:0-2426 GCA_035652135.1 Bryobacterales bacterium
CCAGCGGCGCGCCGCCCAAAATCGCGGCGGTTGTACTAAGAAACGAACGGCGTTTGATCTGGCACATGGATCGCCCTCCTCGGGAATCGGTATAAACATCAGATACCAGTTTTCACGCGGCGTCAAGTTCACCCGGTGGACCGGCAGGAACTTCGCATTACCGAGCCGACCACCCGGGGCGGTGCCTGATTTCCGGGCGCTTAGCCAGAGAGGGACTGGTCAGGGAGATTCGCACACGCGCCAAGAGGCTGGAATGGAGCGGAAATCGTGAGTTTTTGGAGGGGGAGAGAAGCGGCGAGGGAAAGGAGGAGCTTGCGGCCAAGTACGCCGGGCGGCGGTGCAGGTCCAGATGTGCGGGAGCGGTGGGATTCAATCGGGAGCGCGGATATTGGGCGGGAGTTTGGAGACGGAGCGCCGGAGTTGGGAAGCCACCTCGAGGCCGCTCCAGCCATAGCGGCGGACCAGTTTGGAGTGGCAGTGGGTGAAGGCCGACGATAACGTAAAAGCAAGCAGCAGAATGAAAGTGACTGCGGCCAGTCCGCGGTTCGGGACAAACTGACGCTCGCCGTCGGGCTGGGGAGCACGGGGGCGGTGCTTGCAGGCATGGAGAAAGCCGTGCTTCAGGGCCCAGTGTTGAGTGAGATCGTTCCAGCCGTTGTTTTCCAGGATCCAGCGGTCGTGACCGAGGCGGCGGACTTGGGGAGCGGAAAACTGTTTCGGATCGAGGGTGGTGATCCAGAGCCACTCGTGCGAGGTTTGTTCGGTTTGCTTTTCGCGTTTGCGGTAATGATTCTCGGCGAGGGTTTCTTCGGAACGGAGCACCCGCACCAGGCGCGGGTCGGCGCCGGAAAAGGGGAGGCCTTCGGTATCCCAAAGCTGCACTTGATAGCTCTTGCCGCTGCGCCGCTCGTCGAACGTGGCATCGGCCGGCCTTTGCGCGAATAGCCGTACGGCCGATTGATACAGATCGCGCTGGTTTTGTTTGAGGCTGATGACCGCGTCCCAACCGATCTGGCTGCACAGGTCCAGCACCGGCGTTTGAGCGTAGAGCGCATCCGCCAGGAGGATGTCAAAGAAACGGCTGCCATAGAGTTCGGGGATCTTGCCGAGCATGCGCAAGGCGGCGGTGTCCTCGCCTTCGCCGGGTTGCAGCCACTCGATGGCCACGAACGCTTTCACCGGGCCGCCGACAATCTGACAGGCAACGGCGCGGTGATAATACTGCAGCTGTTCGTGCTTGACGCCGCCTTTGTGAACGACGACGCGGCGCTCCAGGCAGGAGTCGCAACACCGGCTGTAACTGGAAAGCACCTCGATGCCATCCACGGCGGCGACGATGCGGCCCTGCACACGGCCGGAGTCGAAGGCCTTGTTGCGCTTGAGGGTGCGATTGACGTCGACCAGCATGGTCTCGAGTCCTTCCAGGCGGAAACCGGACAGGCTGTAGCGCAGCACGTCATCGCCGAACGGGCGCGACGCCCCAATCCAGTTTTGCAGCGCCGACTGCCGTAGTTCGGCTTGGAGTTGCTGAAAGCTGGGCAGGCGGAAGACGAAGCCATGGAAGGCGGCCAAGAAAACGGCGGAGGTCGGGATCTCGGGAGCCACGCGTGAGTCCGTCAGGCCGGCCGCAGCCGTGCGGAAGTCGAAAACCTTCTTGAGATAGCGGGCGAAAGAGGGCAGGTCGTGGCTGCGGCGGCCATCTTGCTTTTTCATAAATGCAAGATAGGGCGGAGCCCGATCTTTTTCGCCTCGCCCCGTATCACTCTGTTCTCCGCGCGGCTTTGCGTTTGCGTTCTTGCTCGCGCCGGCGGCGCAGCAACTCGCGGTTGATATCCGAGATCTTCTCCAGTTGTTCTTTGAGTTTGTGGTAATTGTCGATCCAGGCGCGGACCTGCGGCAGGTTTTCTTCCGGCACGACCCCGCCCGTCGTGCGTCCACGTCCCAAGGTGACGGTCAAATACCACTGCGGCCCGTGCCGCTCGCCTTTGGCGCACTTACAGGCGGGGTTGCCGCAGGTGACGTAGCGTTCGACCAGAGAGCCCCGCAGAACTTCAGTGACAGGCGGCAGTTGCTGGGCCAAGCCTTGACGGCGCTGACGTAGAGCCAGTTCAGAGAGGCGAGCTAGGCTGCCACTTGCTTTCACTTAACTGCAAGTTTAAGCGAAAACCAACGCTTTTCGCCAGATGCGAATCTGCTAATCTGCGAATTTCCTCTTATCCGCCTGATTCTGAAGGTAATTTAGTTGCCGTGCGAAGTTCCTGGGTCGCCTCGACCGGGCCATGATGCTTCGCCGGGCATGCGGCCCCGCCGGTCAGGCCCGCGGCGCGACTCCGGGATCGGCGAGATCGAGCAAGGTCACGCTTTCCTGTTCATTCGGGTCGGTGCGCGCGACGAGGCCCATGCACGGCGTTTCGGCGCTCGGATTA
>DASREK010000214.1:0-33784 GCA_035652135.1 Bryobacterales bacterium
AATTCCCTGCGGCCGGTGCGGCACTTATAACAAGAACATCGTCACGTTCTGCAATAAGTGCGGCGATCCGGTGGGCCTCCAGTTGAAGTACGACATGGCCGAGTGCCAGGAGCGCGGCATGACCTTCGCTGCGCCGTTGAAGGTGACTATCCGGCTGACGGTCTACGAGAAGAACCCGGAGACCAACGAGAAATCGATCCGCGACATCAAGGAGCAGGAAGTTTTCTTCGGCGAGATTCCGTTGATGACCGAAAACGGAACGTTCATGATCAACGGGACCGAACGCGTGATCGTTTCCCAGCTTCACCGCTCGCCCGGCGTGTTCTTTGAGCGGCAGGTGGCGACAAACTATTTCCTGGGCAAGATTATTCCCTATCGCGGGAGCTGGGTCGAGTTTGAATACGACAACAAGAACCTGCTATACGTCCGCATCGACCGCAAGCGCAAGTTTTTGGGCACTATCTTTTTGCGCGCGTTGGGGCTGAAGAACGACGAATCGATCATCAAAACCTTTTACACGGTCGATAAGATCACGATCAAGAACAAGAAGCTGTACTGGGCGGTTTCTGAAGGGCTGGTCGGGCTGAAGCTAACCCACAATGTGGTTTCAAAAGGCGGCGATATCGTGGTTCCCTCCGGGCGCAAGATTACGCCGTCGGTGTTGAAGGAAATTCAGAAAGCCAAGATTCAACAGATCGAGGTTTCGGCCAACGATCTGGAGGGCGCCTTTACGGCGGCGGACGTAGTGGACCTGAACTCGGGCGAGGTGCTCGCCGACGCCAATACCGAGCTGACGACGTCTCTGGTTTCAGCCCTGCTCGACTCCGGGGTCGACCAGTTTGAGGTTTTCTTCCCCGAGCGGGATCAAACGGGCGTGGTTATCTCGCAAACCCTCAAGAAGGACACTCTGAAAACGCAAAAGGACGCCCTGGTGGAGATTTACCGCAAATTGCGGCCGGGCGACCCGCCCACCCTGGAAACCGCCACGCAGCTTTTCCGCAGCATGTTTTTCGACCCGCGCAAGTATGATTTCTCCCGCGTGGGCCGGATGAAGTTCAATATCAAGCTGTTCGACAAGATCGATGCCACGCCGCTCGATAAGCGGACTCTCGACCCGGAGGATTTCTACGCCGTCATTCTGTATCTGCTGAAGCTGCGCCGCAACATCGGCGTGGTGGACGACATCGACCACCTGGGCAACCGGCGCGTGCGGGCGGTAGGCGAGCTGCTGGAAAACCAGTTCCGTATCGGCCTGGTCCGGATGGAGCGAGCGATCAAGGAAAAGATGTCGGTTTACCAGGAAATGTCTACGGCCATGCCGCACGACTTGGTCAACGCGAAGCCGGTGATGGCGGCCATCCGGGAGTTCTTCGGCTCCAGCCAGCTTTCCCAGTTCATGGACCAGACCAACCCGCTCAGCGAGATCACACACAAGCGGCGGCTTTCGGCGCTGGGACCCGGAGGACTGTCGCGCGAGCGGGCGGGCTTTGAGGTGCGCGACGTTCATCCAACCCATTATGGCCGCATCTGCCCCATCGAAACGCCGGAAGGTCCCAATATCGGCTTAATCAGTTCGCTCTCCTGCTTTGCGCGGATCAATGAGTACGGCTTCATCGAAAGCCCGTACCGCAAAGTCGAAAAAGGCTACGTGATTGATGAGGTGAAGATCGTAAACCCGGGTGATACGGACTTCAAAGCCGGCGACGTGGTGCGAAGGCAGGACGCGGAAAAGGCCAACCGCGAGCTGTCGGGCCGCAAGAAGCCCGCGGAATGGACGCCATATTGCCACTACCTCTCGGCCTGGGAAGAGGACAAATACGTGGTGGCTCAGGCCAACGTGGAGATCGACGAGAAGGGGCGCATCGTGCCGGAGCTGGTGAACGCCCGCCAATCGGGGAACTTCGCGCTGAAGCACCGTGAAGAAGTCGAGTATATCGACGTCAGCCCCAAACAGCTTGTTTCCGTGGCCGCCAGCCTGATTCCGTTTCTGGAGAACGACGACGCGAACCGCGCTCTGATGGGATCGAACATGCAGCGCCAGGCGGTTCCGCTGCTGCGGGCCGAGGCTCCTTACGTGGGCACCGGGATGGAGCGCGTTACAGCGCACGATTCGGGAGCCGTGGTGCTGTGCAAGCGCAGCGGTGTGGTCGATTCAGTGGATTCCGAGCGCATTATCGTCCGCGTGGAGGGGGCCACACAGGAAGGGCAGCTTTCCCGCGAGGTGGGCGCGGATATTTATACGCTCACCAAATTCAAGCGGTCCAATCAGAATACCTGCATCAACCAGAAGCCGATCGTAAGGCAGGGCGAGCGGGTGGTGAAAGGGCAGGTGCTGGCGGACGGTCCTTGCACGGATCGCGGCGAGCTCGCGCTCGGCCGCAATGTGCTGGCGGCCTTTATGCCCTGGCGGGGGTACAACTTTGAAGACGCCATCCTGGTGAGCGAAAAGCTTGTCAAAGAGGATTACTACACCTCGATCCACATTGAGGAGTTCGAGATCGAGGCCCGCGATACCAAGCTGGGGCCCGAGGAAATCACGCGCGATATTCCCAACATTTCCGAGACGTTTCTGGCCAACCTCGATGAAAGCGGCATTATCCGCATTGGCGCCACGGTGAAGCCCGGGGACATTTTGGTGGGCAAGGTCACTCCCAAGGGCGAGACGCAACTGACCCCCGAGGAGAAACTGCTGCGGGCGATCTTCGGAGAAAAAGCCGGCGACGTGCGCGATGCATCGCTGTATTGCCCCCCCGGCATCGAGGGTACGATCGTTGACATAAAGATCTTCTCCCGCAAGGGTGCTGAGAAGGACGAGCGCGCCAAAGCGATCGAGGAGGAGCAGGTTTCGCGGCTCCAGCGCAACCTTCAGGACGAAGTCCGGATCCTCAACGACGAGCGCGCCAAGCGCCTGATGGCCCTGCTTGAGGGCAAGCAGGTGCTGGCCGATCTGCACGACGAGCGCACCAACAAGCGGCTCCTTTCGAAGGGCGCCGAGATCACGCGCGACATCGTGGAAAAACTGAAAGCCCGCGATTTGAAGCGCGTGCGTTTCAAGGACAAAGATCCGCGCCTCAACGAGCAGATTGACGAGATCGAAGAGATGACGGTGCGTCAGATTCAGGTTCTGGAAAAAATCACGGACGAAAAGATCGCCAAGCTCAAGAAAGGCGACGAGCTGCCGCCGGGCGTAATCAAGATGGTGAAAGTCTATATTGCCATGAAACGGAAGCTTTCGGTCGGCGATAAGATGGCCGGACGCCACGGCAATAAGGGGGTGATCGCCCGGATTCTGCCTGAGGAAGACATGCCCTATCTTCCCGATGGAACGCCGGTGGAGATCGTGCTCAACCCTCTGGGCGTGCCGTCGCGCATGAACGTTGGCCAGATCCTGGAAACGCACTTGGGTTGGGCGGCCAAAGCGTTGGGAGTCCACTTCGCCACGCCGGTTTTCGACGGCGCCACGGAACGCGAGATCAAACAGCAGCTTTCCAAAGCGGGCCTGCCGACCTCAGGCAAGACGGTTTTGTACGACGGGCTAACGGGCAACCGGTTTGAGCAGGAAGTGACCGTAGGCTACATCTACATGCTCAAGTTGTCGCATCTGGTGGATGACAAGATCCACGCGCGCTCGATCGGCCCCTATTCACTCATCACCCAGCAGCCTTTGGGCGGTAAGGCGCAGTTTGGCGGCCAGCGCTTCGGCGAAATGGAAGTTTGGGCGCTGGAAGCCTACGGCGCCGCCTACACCTTGCAGGAGCTGCTCACAGCCAAGTCCGACGACGTTTACGGACGCGCCAAGATTTACGAGGCGATTGTCAAGGGCGAGGCGGCTATGGAGCCGGGAGTTCCGGAATCGTTCAACGTGCTGATTCGCGAGCTTCAGTCGCTTTGTCTGGATGTGGAATTGATTAAGAAACAGCGGGAAATGGTGGATACTGCGCTGGCCGCTGATTAGCGACTCGGGCGGCAGGCAGGCTTTTCGGGAGCCTGCGCCTGCCGCCCATAACCTGGTTTTACCAACGGAGGCTTACCTTGTACCGATCTTCTCCTTATGATCGCGCCAACCTGATCGCAGACTTTGACTCGATTCGTATCAGTCTGGCGTCTCCGGAAAAGATTCGCAGTTGGTCGCACGGGGAGGTGACCAAGCCGGAGACTATTAATTACCGCACGTTTAAGCCGGAGCGCGACGGCTTGTTTTGCGCCCGAATCTTCGGCCCGGTGACCGATTGGGAGTGCCTCTGCGGGAAGTTCAAGCGGATGAAGCACCGGGGCGTGATCTGCGACAAATGCGGCGTTGAAGTTACGTTGAGCCGCGTGCGGCGCGAGCGCCTGGGGCACATCGAGCTGGCCTCGCCCTGCTCGCATGTGTGGTTTTTCAAAGGCCTTCCCAGCCGCATCGGCCACCTGCTGGACATTACGCTGCGGGAGCTGGAGCGAGTTCTTTATTTCGAGGCTTACGTAGTGGTGGATCCCGGCGAGGTGGAGGGCCTTTCGCCCGGCGAAGTCATCACGGACGAGAAGAAGCGGCAGCTCGAGCAGGAACACAGCGGCAAGTTCGTGGCCATGATGGGCGCCGAGGGCATCAAGGAACTGCTGAAGCGCGTCAATGTTGACAAGCTGAGCGAAGAGCTCCGGGAGAAGATGAAGACCGAGACCTCGCTTCAGAAAAAGCTGAAGTACGCCAAGCGCCTGAAGGTGGTCGAGTCTTTCCGGAAGTCGGGCAACAAGCCGGAGTGGATGATACTGGATGTTCTTCCCGTGATCCCTCCCGAGCTGAGGCCGCTGGTGCCGCTCGACGGCGGCCGGTTCGCCACCTCGGATTTAAACGACCTCTACCGGCGCGTGATTAACCGGAATAACCGGCTCAAGAAGCTCATGGAGCTGCACGCTCCCGATGTGATCGTGCGCAACGAAAAGCGCATGCTCCAGGAGGCGGTAGACGCGCTGTTCGATAACGGCCGGCGCGGACGTGTGCTCCGGGGCGCCAACAACCGGCCCTTGAAATCGCTGTCCGACACGCTCAAGGGCAAACAGGGGCGCTTCCGCCAGAATCTGCTTGGCAAGCGCGTGGATTATTCCGGCCGCTCGGTCATCGTGGTCGGCCCCGAGCTGAAGCTGAACCAGTGCGGGCTGCCCAAAAAGATGGCCCTCGAGCTCTTCAAGCCCTTCATCTACCAGCGGCTTGAGCAGCGCGGCCACTGCACCACGATCAAGCAGGCCAAGGAGATGGTGGAGCAGCAGGAGCCGATGGTTTGGGACATTCTCGAAGAAGTCATCAAGGACCATCCAGTGCTGCTAAACAGGGCTCCGACGCTGCACCGCCTGGGCATCCAGGCCTTCGAGCCGGTGCTTGTGGAAGGCAAGGCGATCAAGATCCATCCGCTGGTCTGTACGGCCTTCAACGCGGACTTCGACGGCGACCAGATGGCGGTCCACGTTCCGCTCTCGCCGGAGGCGCAGATCGAGGCAGCCGTGTTGATGCTCAGCTCCAACAACATTCTTTCTCCGGCCCATGGCGCTCCGATCGCGATTCCTTCGCAGGACATGGTCCTGGGCTGCTATTACCTGACCAAAGCCCGGCCCGGGGCGCGGGGCGAAGGCCGGACCTTTGCTTCGACGGAGGACGTTCTGATCGCGCTCGAGATGGGCGAGGTGGAAACGCTGACTCCGATCAAGCTGCGATTCACGGGAAAGGTCATCGACCTGGTGCACGCCTTCGACGATCAAAACATCATTCACGCCGAGCCCATCGAGTTCAACAAGCAGTACATGGAAACCACGGTGGGGCGGGTGATCTTCAATGACCATCTGCCGAGCGGCATGCCGTTTATCAACGGTCTGCTCAAGAAGAAGGGACTCGGCCAGCTCGTGCAGTATTGCTACCTGCGGTTCGGCTTGCAGGCCACGGTCAAAATGCTCGACGAGCTCAAGACCCTGGGATTCCTGTACGCCACCCACGCGGGAATTTCCATCGGCATCGACGACATGGTGGTGCCGGCCGAGAAGCAGCAGTTGATCGACCAGGCTCAAAAAGAGGTGATTGACGTAGAACAGCAATACCTCGACGGCGCGATCACCCATGGCGAGCGCTACAACAAGATCATCGAGATCTGGTCGAAGGTGACCGAAAAAGTTTCCGATGAGATGTTCTCGGCCATGGAGGGCCAGGACAAGAGCGGCGAGATCATCAATCCCATCTACATCATGGCGGACTCGGGCGCTCGCGGATCCAAGCAGCAGATCCGCCAGCTCTCGGGCATGCGCGGCCTCATGGCCAAGCCTTCGGGCGAAATTATCGAGACCCCGATTACGGCCAACTTTCGCGAAGGGTTGAACGTCTTGCAGTACTTCATTTCGACCCACGGCGCCCGCAAGGGGTTGGCCGACACGGCGCTGAAGACCGCCGACTCGGGCTATCTGACGCGGCGGCTGGTCGATGTGGCGCAGGACGTGATTGTCTCGGAGCGCGACTGCGGTACGACCGAGGGCATTTTCGTCGAGCCGATCATCGAGTCGGGCGAAATCATCGAGCCGCTGCGCGACCGCATTGTGGGCCGCGTTTCGCTCGAAGAAATCCGCGACTACGAAGGCAACCTGATCGTCGGCATAAACCAGGAGATCGACGAAGAGCTGGCGGCGGCGATTCAGCGGGCCGGCATCGAGCGGGTCAAGATCCGTTCCGTGCTGACTTGCGAATCAAAGCGCGGCGTCTGCGTGATGTGCTACGGCCGGAACCTGGCCAGCGGCCGCCTAGTCGAGCGCGGCGAAGCGGTCGGCGTGATCGCCGCCCAATCGATCGGCGAGCCCGGTACGCAGCTCACCATGCGGACGTTCCACATCGGCGGCACGGCGACCCGTGTTTCGGAACAGTCCACTCAGGACTCCAAATCGAACGGCTTCGCCAAATTCCTGAATATCGTCACCGTCCGCAACAAGAACAATGACCTGGTGGCGATGAACCGCAACGGCATTTTGGCCATCGTAGACGAAAAAGGCCGCGAGAAGGAGCGTTACCCGGTTGTATATGGGGCCAAGGTGCGTGTCGAAGACGGCCAGCCGGTCTCCATCAACCAGATTCTGCTCGAGTGGGACCCGTACACCTTCTCGATTCTGACCGAAGTGGGCGGCGTCGTGCACTTCCGGGACTTGCAAGAGGGCGTCACCGTCCAGGAGCAGGTGGACGAGATCACGGGCATGTCGCAGTGGGTGGTCACGGACTCTCCGGATGAAAAACGGCAGCCGACCATTGAGATCCGAAGCGAAAACGGAAAGGTGCTGCGCAAATATCTGATGCCGACCCACTCGCACCTCATGGTCCGTGACGGGGAAGCCGTGCATGCGGGCGACGTGCTGGCGAAGATTCCGCGCGAGACCACCAAAACCAAGGACATCACGGGCGGCCTGCCGCGCGTGGTCGAGCTTTTCGAAGCGCGCAAGCCCCGCGAGACGGCGGTGATCGCGGAGATCGACGGGGTGGTGAAGTACGGCGAGCTCGTCAAGGGCCAGCGGAAGATCGAAGTGGTGCCCGACAGCGGCGAAACGCGCGTATATACGCTGCCGCGCGGCGTGCATATCAATGTGCAGGAGGGTGAGCGGGTACAGGCGGGCGAGCCGCTTATGGATGGCCCGCGCAATCCGCATGACATCCTGGCGGTCCTGGGCGAGAAGGAGTTGCAGAAATATCTGGTCAATGAGATCCAGGAGGTGTACCGGCTGCAAGGCGTAAACATCAACGACAAGCATCTCGAGGTGATCGTGCGCCAGATGATGCGCTGGATTAAGGTCGAAGAAGTCGGCGACACGGACTTTCTGCTCGAAGAAGTGGTGGACAAGTTCAAATTCCGCGAAGAAAACGAGCGGGTGATGGCCGCAGGCGGCACGCCGGCAGTGGGGCGCCCCTTGCTGATGGGCATCACGAAAGCCTCCCTCTCGACCGACAGCTTCATCAGCGCGGCCAGCTTCCAGGAAACCACGCGGGTGCTCACGGAAGCCGCGATCTCGGGCAAGATCGATTACCTGCGGGGCCTGAAGGAAAACGTCATCATGGGCCGCCTGATTCCGGCAGGCACCGGGATGCTGCATTACCGGAATGTCCAGGTGCCCGGCGAGCCGGTGCCGGAGCCGGAGATCGAGGAGACCGATGTTCTGGCCGGCATCCCCGGTTACGCTGAAGAGGCGCGGGTGGAATACGCCGGCGGGCTGTCGGAAGATAATTCGGAGGGATTGCCCGTCGAATAGCGCCGGAGCGAGCGGCGGCCGCATAGCTGGTATCGCCGCGGCGCGGGCTTAAATCGCTCGGCGCGGAGGCGGAATGTTCGCAGCTTGACTCCGCCGACGGCGAGCACCTACAATGAAGCTCAGGAGGCCATATGCCAAATCTCGGCATGCCCGAATTACTTGTGATTCTTGGGGTCGCGGTGCTCCTGTTCGGCGGCCGCAAGATTCCTGAAATCGGGAAAGGGCTGGGCGAAGGAATTCGCCAGTTTAAGAATGCACTGAAGGGCGAAGAAAAAGTCGAGGAAAAGAAACCGCAGGCATAGGCTTCTGGCGCGCCCCGCACCATGGCTCGCGCCGATTCGATTTTTCTGAAGTTCAGAGGCACAAAAAACCCCGTCCCTTCCCTGGCTGGGAGAGGACGGGGTTTTTGTTGCGTTAACGCCAAGACCTCACTTCTTCTTGGGAGGCACGATCGCGTCTTTCGCCGCCTTCGCAACGCGAAACTTTACGACCTTCTTGGCGGGGATCTTGATCGCTTCGCCCGTCGCCGGGTTCCGGCCCATACGCGCCTTGCGATCTACGCGAACCAACCGTCCGATTCCGGGGAGCACGAACACGCCGGACTTCTTGGTCTCCCGAATCGCTACGTTGGCCAACTCGTCCAGGAATTTCCGCGCTGACCTGTTATTCACTTCGCAAGCTTCGGCCAACGTACGTACCAGTTGGGTTTGGGTCATTCTTCCTGCTGCCATAATCCTCCTTGTTGCTTCTCCTCTTAGAACCTTTGAAAGGCCGTTTTCAAGCCGCTTTGGTTAACTACCAGACATTGCTCCAACATAGTAAGGAACCGGCAGCGGAATGTAAAGCGGAAAATGCGAAAAATGGGCCGGAGAGGCCGAAAAATGCATAATAGACAGGGAGGGGGAAGCGGCGATGGCGGTCATTCGAGTGATCGGCGGCGGGCTGGCAGGATCAGAGGCTGCACTCCAGATAGCCCGGGCGGGGCATCGCGCGCTGCTTTTCGAGATGCGGCCGCTGGCCTCGACGCCGGTCCACCGCACGGGATGCTTTGGCGAACTGGTATGCAGCAACTCGCTGAAGTCCGAACAGCCGGGGACCGCTCCCTGGCTGCTGAAGCAAGAACTGCGCCGGCTAGGCTCCGCATTAATGGAGGCCGCCGGGCGCTGCCGCATTCCGGGGGGCCACGCTCTTACTGTGGACCGTGAGGCTTTCGCCGCCGAGGTCACCCGGCGGGTCGAGGAGGAACCCAACATCGGGATCCGCCGTGAGGAGGCGGCCGAGATTCCCGGCGGTGACATCACCATAGTTGCCAGCGGCCCGCTCACAAGCCAAAGGCTCGCCACGGCCATAAGCCGCTTCACCGGCCAAGATCGGCTGTATTTCTTCGACAGCATCAGCCCCATCGTCGAGGCCGATAGCATCGATTATTCCGTGGTGTTCCGGGCCTCACGCTACGGTAAGTCCCTGGACGGCACAGAGGACTATCTGAATTGCCCGTTCACTCGGGAGCAATACGACCGGTTTTACGACGCGCTGGTCTCGGCCGAGCCCGCTGCCGTCCACGGCGAGGAGGACACGCCGTTTTTCGAAGCCTGCCTTCCCATTGAAGAATTGGCCCGGCGCGGGCGGGACACATTACGGTTCGGCCCGATGAAGCCTGTGGGGCTTACCGATCCCCGCACGGGCCGCACCCCCTATGCCGTGGTGCAACTGCGGCAGGAAAACTTGCGGGCGGAGAGCTATAACCTGGTAGGCTTTCAGAACCATCTCAAATACGGTGAGCAGAAACGGGTTTTGCGGCTGATCCCGGGCCTTGAGAACGCCGAGTTCACCCGCTTTGGGCAAATACACCGCAACACCTATATCAACGCCCCTGCGCTGCTTAGCCCGACTCTGAATCTCCGCTCGGCGCCGTGGATTTTTTTTGCAGGGCAGATTTCGGGCGTGGAGGGCTATGTGGAGGCGATTGCCACCGGGTTGATGGCCGCCCGCCATGCGATTTCCCTGGCCGAGGGGAAGACGCCGGTTCCGCCGCCTCGGGAAACGGCGCTCGGCTCGCTGGCTCACTACATTTCGCACGCCGACCCCCGCAGTTACCAGCCAGCCAATATAACTTTCGACCTGTTGCCGGCTCTTCCGGAAGCCGATCGTTGCAATCTCGGCCGCGACAAGAAGGCCCGCCGTGAACTCCAGTGCGCGCGGGCGGCCGAAGCGCTGGAAAAATACTGTGCGGAATATGAAGCACTCTGCGTCCGGTGAACTGAGCTCCGCAATCGAGCGGTTCCTGCGGAGCCTCGCCGTGGCTAACGTGTCGCCCCACACCCTGCGCAACTATGCTTCCGACTTGAAGCAGTTCGCCGAATACCTTTCCCCGCCGGGGAGCGCTGCGCCTGCCTTGAAGGCCATCGACCATCTCCACATCCGGGAATTCCTCGGAGCGCTCTACCAGCGCAAGAACAGCCGGCGGACGGTAGCCCGCAAACTGGCGGCTCTGCGGGCGTTTTTTCGCTTTCTCACGCGGGAGGGCAGCCTGGCCGCCAATCCCGCCCGTCTGGCAACGACGCCGAAAACACCCAAAGCGTTGCCGCCCGTCCTCAGCGCCGAACAGGCGAATAGTCTGGTCGATGCCGCCGGCCGCGAGGGGAGCCCGCGCGATCGGGTAATTTTCGAGTTGCTGTA
The DNA here is from genome assembly GCA_035652135.1 of Bryobacterales bacterium. Lineage (GTDB taxonomy): Bacteria > Acidobacteriota > Terriglobia > Bryobacterales > JACQDG01 > DASREK01. The sequence goes on from DASREK010000214.1 coordinate 10,921, forward strand.
CGGCTGCGGTTTGCGCGTATCGGAACTGGCTGGGCTCAATCTGGATGATTTCGATTGGAGCCAGCGGTGGATCCGGGTCCGCGGCAAAGGACGTAAGGAGCGCCTCGTACCGTTTGGAACCAAGGCGGCGGAGGCTCTCGAGCGGTACATGCAAGGGCGCGCAGGCTGCGGCGGCCAAGCGCTGCTTCTCAATCCTCGCGGGGGCCGCTTGACCAGCCGCAGCATCGAGCGCATCGTGAAGCGGTACGCGATTTTGTTTTCAGCCGATCCGTCGCTGCACCCGCATTCTCTTCGCCACGCATTCGCTACGCACCTGCTGAGCGACGGCGCCGATTTGCGGGCCATCCAGGAACTGCTCGGCCACGCCAGCCTTTCCACCACGCAGAAGTACACGCAGCTCTCGCTCAAAGAATTGATGGAAGTCTACGATCGGGCGCATCCCAGGGCGTGAGACCGGAATTGCTGTTCACCTCGGCGAAAGGGCCTTGCCGGCCAGTATCTCCGCGATCCGCTCGCAAGCATGGCCGTCGCCATAAGGGTTGTGCCGGCGCGCCATCCGCCGGTAGCGTCCGGCGTCGTCAAGCAGGGCATTGGTCTCAGTGACGATGGTCTCCACGTTGGTTCCCACCAGGCGCACCGTTCCCGCCCGCACGGCTTCCGGGCGTTCTGTTTTCTCCCGCATGACCAGTACGGGCTTTCCGAGCGACGGGGCTTCCTCCTGGACGCCTCCGGAGTCGGTAAGAATCAGGTAGCTCCGGGCCATCAGATCGACGAAAGGGACGTACTCCAGCGGCTCGATCAGGTGAATCCGGGGCCGGCTCGACAAGCGGCTGTGAACGGGTCCTTGCACGCGGGGATTGCAATGTACGGGATAGACGACGTCGATGTCCGGGCGCTCGGAAAGCTTTACCAGCGCCTCGCAGATTCTTTCAAGACCCTCTCCAAAGCTCTCCCGCCGGTGGGCCGTAACCAGAATCAGCCTGCGACCGCGTGCAAGAAAGGGCCAGTCGGGGCGAAGCAAGCGGCCGCTCTCCAAGCCCCGGCGGATTTCGAGCACCGCGTCAATCACGGTATTCCCAGTGACGAAAATGGACGCGGCGGGTATGCCCTCGGCCCGCAGATTGGCCGCGGCCTGCCTGGTCGCGGCGAAGTGCAGGTCGCTGAGGCGGCTGGTCAAGAGCCGGTTGATCTCTTCCGGGTAGGGCTGATACTTATCCCCCGTCCGCAGTCCGGCTTCCACGTGCGCGATTCGAATGCCGGCATAGAACCCGGCCAGTGCGGCGCAGAAGGTGGTGGTGGTATCGCCCTGGACGATTACCGTATCGGGTTTCTCGAGATTGAGAACCGGTTCGAGCGCCGCCATGGCCCGCGAGGTCAGTTGCGGGAGGGTCTGGTCGGGCCGCATGACGTCGAGATCGTAGTCCGGCTGCACTTGAAAGGCTTGGAGGACCTGATCGAGCATCGAGCGATGCTGCGCCGTGACGCAAATGCGCACCTGGAATGACTCTGGACGTTCTCGGAGCCGCCGGATTAACGGGCAAAGCTTGATCGCTTCCGGCCGCGTTCCGAATACAACGAGAACGCGGGCGGGACGGGACAGGGCCGCACTTAAAGGCATGGCTCAGTTCAGCATGGCCGTGAGCCTCTTCAACTCGGCGATCGTTTGCTGAATGGCCTCGGCATCCGCGCTTTGCGGATTCAAAAAAAGGCAGGCTTCGAGATCTTGTCTGGCCTGCTTGTAATGGCCGAGTTTATAGTGAATCAGGCCCCGCTGTTTGAGATCATCGCTCGAGGCCGGCGTAATCGCGAGAATCATCTCTATGACACGCAAGGCCTTCGAGAACTGCTGGCCGTGCACGTAAATGCTCCGCAGGTTGTTGAGCATTCTGAGAACGATATATCGCTTGTCCACCGGCTGCAGAAAACTCGGATGGAAAGAGAGCCGGCCCTCGTACATGCGCCTCACCAGGTCGCGACAGCCGCTCGAATCGACAAAGCGGCCGCCGTGGAAGGGGTCGATGAACAATGCGTCATCGTTAGAGTCGTAGTATTTCAACAGAAAATGACCGGGCAAGCCTACGCCAGCCAAAGGCGCTCCCAGTCGCCTTCCGACTTCCATATATAGAACCGAAAGAGTTATGGGGATGCCCACCCGGCGATCCAGCACGTGATTGAGGCAGCTGTTTTTTGGGTCGTAGTAATCTTGCTCATTGCCCCGAAACCCGCAGGTCTCAGCCAGGAACAGCCGGAGCGCCTTTACTCTGTCAAGGCTCGCTTTGTGGATGGAAAGCGGCAAACGGGCGGCTTCCGCCAATGCTTCCAGGCGAGCGAGTTCCCTCTCCACATCCAATCCCGGGCACTCGCAACGAGCCAGCAAAAGGGCGGCGCGGCCGAGGTCAATCTGGTCGTCCGGCTGATCCAGGACCTGGAGCAATGTTCGCTCGTCTCTCATGGCTCCGTACCAGTGTAGCAGGCTTGTTTGGCGGGGCTGCCCTATGACCGCAGGGAGGGAAAAGACCTAGAATCAATTTTTCATTGACATTTCAGCTACTTATAAGATAAGTTCGAAGAGTCACGTTAGCGGTCTTCCCGCGGGCCGCATGAGCGGATAGGGTACAGTGAGCGCTAATCGACCTTTTGGGCGAGGCCAAACAAGATGATTTTTCTTTCCCTGTTGATGAATTTGATGTTGATGTTCTCTACCGGCGTAGGGCTGAACATGGCGACGCCTAACGCCGTTCTCGACCCGCAGATCAGCGGCGAGCATCGCACGCACGGGCATCTGCCGGGGCCGCCGGACGGGCACAACGGCGACTCTCATCTGCATCACGGGCAACACGGGCACTCCGTAGGTCCTAGCGGTGGGGGAGACCATCTGCCGCCGGGGCATACTAACACCTGATAGTTTCCACGGACGGCAGCGAATCTGGCTGCCGTTCAAAGCTTCGGTTCTGACCGGGGGCTTTCCGGGCCTCCGCTGTCGTGCGCCGCCCAGTGTGGAAGGCTGTTCCCGGCTCCAGCAACTCCGCCTGTCTTGGAATCGGTCTCCCGGTGTGTTCCCGGTTCCGGCGCTCAGTGCAGCGCGCCGATCTGGTAGGAAAGCACCGAGCGCTGGATCTGGTAATCATATTTAGCTTCGGCGCTGGCGATCTGGGCTGACGTTTTGTTCAACTGCGCCTGACTCAGTTCGACGATCGAGCCGAGTCCGAGATCGTAGCGGGCTTGAGCGAGATCCTGAGCCAGTGTGGCTTGCTGGAGCAGTTCGTCGGTCACGCTCAACCGCTGGTAGGCGGTATTCGCGTTCAGCCAAGCAACCCTTATGTCGCGAGCGATCGCATTTTCGAGGTCGCGGACCTGCTGCTCCTGGGCCTGCGCCCGCAGGTCGGCCTCCGTGCGGCGCGCCGTGAACAGATGCCCGTTGAAGATCGGAATGTTGACGTTCACCCCGGCGGCGCTGTAGTGATCGGTGATGAACGAGTCATGCGCTGGCGAGCCGCCTGCCACTCCGACGGCGCTAATGGTGGGCCTGGCAAGATCCCGCTCGGCTGCCGCGAACTTCTGGGCCGCGTCGCGGCTTAAGCGGGAACTGGCCAGTTCCGGCCGGTCGCGAAGGCCTTGCGCTACCAGATCCGCCAGCGAAGCAGGCGGGGCCCCGGGCATGGGCTCTTCGGCAAGTTCGTAAGTCTGCTCATCCTGAAAGCCCAGAGCGGCCGTAAGCTGCGCAAAGGCAGCCCTTATTTCATTCTGCGCGTCGATCAGCAGCAGCCGTGCTTCGGAAAGATTCACCCGGGCGAAGCTCACGTCGAGATCGGACTTCAGTTTGCTTTGCGCCAGGGCTGTAACCTGGTCGGCGACGAGCTGGCGGGCGCTGACGGTCTGCTGGGCTACTGTCAGGACGGCCTGGGCCCGCAAAACAGCGAAATAGGCCCGATCGGCCTGGAGCAGAATTTGCGCGCGGGTGGCTTGCGCGGTCTGCTCTTCCGCCTGCGCGCGAAGCCGGGCGTTCTCGGCCAGGTTGCTCGTTCGGCCGAAATCGGTGACGAGCTGGTTGATCGCGAAGCCGCCGGCGAACCGGTTGAATATCGACGGATTGTTGAGCAATCCGGCGGTGATGCGGCTGTCTTTGGCCGCGCCTGCCCCTGTCAGGCTGCCGAACACCGTGGGAAAGAAGGCCGAACGCGTCTCGATAGTGACCTGATTCGCGGCGAGTGCGGTCAGAAACGCGGCGCTCACCTGCGGATGATTTTTGGCTGCCAACTCCTCCGCTTGCCGGAGCGTGAGCTTCCGCGGGGGAGCTTGTGCCGATCCGCGCGTCAGGCCTAATGTGACAGCTCCCAGAACGAGCCAGGGCCAGACTCGATTTCTCATTGCGCGGCCCCCTGAGGGTGCTCAGCGCCCGGGGCGGCATCCTGGCGGCGATAAACCAGATAGTAGCCGGCCGGCACGAGAATCACGGTAAATACCACCGAAATAGCCAACCCGCCGATAATGGCGCGTGCCAGCGGCGCGTAAGCTTCGCTTCCAGCGCCCAGTTTCATGGCCATCGGCAGCAATCCGATGATTGTCGCCAGGGAGGTCATCAGCACAGGCCGCAGCCGGACGCGGCAGGCAAGCGCCACTGCGGCTGGGACGGTCATTCCATCGGCTCGCAAGCGGCGGGTGAACTCAACGATCAGGATGCTGTTGGAAACCGCGATTCCTACCAGCATGACTACGCCCATGAGAGACATAACATTCAGCGTGGTATCCGTAAGATATAGAGTCCAGATTACGCCGGTGATGCTCGGCGGCACTGCCAGAAGAATAATAAAGGGATCGATGAAAGAAGCGAACTGCGCCACCAGGATCAGGTACAGCAAAACCACGGCCAGAGTGAGGCCCAGGCCGAAACTCCGGAAAGAGGCGCGCATGCCTTGCACCATGCCGCGCAGAGTAACCGAAGTGCCGTCCGGAATCTTCATGTGAGAAATTGTGGCGTCGATGGCGTCGGCGATCTTCCCGAGGTCTTCACTGAGGGGCCTGACAAAAACGTCGATAGTGCGGCGGAGTTGGTAATGATCGACTTCGGTCGGTGAATTCACCCGCGTGATCTTGCTGACCATATCCAGGCGAGTCGGGTTGGCGGAGATTCTCCCATGCAGCGGAATTGCGCGGAGGTCGAGCAGGCTGCCGATTTGCAGCTCGGGATACTGCACCGTCAGCATGTAGTCGTTGCCGGTTTTGGGGTCAATCCAATAGCTTGGCGCAATCATGCCGTTCGAGGTAAGCGCGGTAATTACGTTGTCCACAATCTCCCGCTGGCTCAGACCCAGTTCGGCGGCGCGCGTACGGTCGATGTCGAGGTGAAGGGCCGGATAATCCAAATCCTGCGGGATGTACACGCCGGCCACGTTGGGAATGTTTTTGATGCGGGAGGCAAGCGAGAGCGCGGTTTGATAGCTCCGCTCGAGATCGGCTCCGGCGACCTGGACATCAATCGGGGCCGGAAGGCCGAGATTCAGCACAGCGTCCACGAGACCGCCAGATTGAAAATAGGTCGTCAGTTCGGGCAGTTCGGCCGCCATCGCCTTCTCGACGCGCTCCATGTACTCGTAGCTGCCCACTTTGTGCCCATCCTTCAGGCTCACCTGAACAAATGCCGTGTGCATGGCTGAGTTCGGCGTATAAATCGCCGAAAAATCGGGCGTGACGCCGATGTTGGAAACGATCAGCCCGAGGTCTTCAGGCGAAACAATTTTGCGGATCAGAGCCTCGACTTTTGCGATTTCGCTCTCCGTCACCGCCAGGCGGGTGCCGGATGGCGCTTTGAGGTTGATTACAAACTGGCCTGCGTCGGTGCGCGGGAAAAAGGCCAGACCGAGCCGCGGCCAGAGAGTAAAGCTCACGGCGAAAACGGCGGCGAAAGCCGCCAGCACGAAGGCGGGCCGCTTCAGGGTGGCTCTGACAGCCTTGTCGTAACCCTTCAGAGTATTCTCGAAATGACGGTTAAACCAGAGATTAAACCGCTCTCCGAAGCTGCGGGGGGCCGGTGTTTCCTCCTCCCCGGCCGCCTCCTCCGCATGATGCCCGTGGGGCCTTTTGATAAAGAAGGCGCAAAACAGGGGAACTACCGTCATCGCCACGGCGAATGACGCAAAAAGCGACAGCACAACCGCCAGGCCCAGGGCCGAGAAAAGAAACTTGCTCACGCCGTAAAGAAATGTTACGGGAAAAAAAACGACAACCGTAGTCAGCGTAGCCGCCAGCACCGGCAAGGCCACCTCCCGGCCGCCGTTTTCGGCCGCCACGCGAGGCGGCTCGCCCATTTCGAGATGCCGGTAAATATTTTCCAGAACCACCACCGAGTTGTCGATCAAGCGCGAAAAGGCGAGAGCCAGCCCGCCAAGCACCATGCTGTTGATGGACCCGTTTCCCAGCCATAGCGCGATGAACGTCGCCAGCGCCGACAGCGGAATCGAAAAGAAGACGGCGATGGTGGCGCGCATGCTGCCCAGGAAAATGAGAATCATCAAAGAGGTCAGCAGCAGCCCGATTGCGCCTTCGTGCAGCAGCGTTTCGATAGCCGTTTTCACGAATTCCGATTGATCGAAGACAACCTTGGTTACCAGCTCCTTGGGAACGTCGAAGAGGTGCGCGACAGTCTGCTTTACCCCGTCGACTACCTGAATCGTGTTGGTGTCGCCGCCTTGTTTCAAGATGGGCAGGTAAACGGAGCGTTGGCCGTTCACCCGAACCAGATTCGTTTGGATCTGCTGGGCGTCTTTCGCCTCTCCAATATCAGAAACGCGAACCGGATTCTGCCCGATTGTTTTCAGCGGAAGATCGTTGATGTCTTTTACGGTGCTAAGCTGGCTGTTGGTATAAATGTTGTAATCGATCGGGCCCAGCTGCACGTCGCCGGCCGGCAAGATCAGATTGGCGTCGTTGACGGCGCGCACCACGTCCATCAAGCTGAGCTGGTGGGCCTCTAATTTGTAGGGGTCGGCGTAGACCATGATCTGCCGGTAGAGTCCCCCGAAGGGCTGCGGGACGGAAGCTCCAGGCACGCTGGCGATTTGATTTCGCACGTTGAACTGGGCCAGGTCGCGGAGAGAAGTCTCATTCAGCCCCTGCCCCTCGAAAGTAACCAGGCAAACCGGCAAGCTGGAAGCATCGAACTTCAGCACTACCGGGGGAAGTGTGCCGGGAGGCAGCCGCCGCAACTGAGCCATCGCCAGATTAGAAATGGTGGTGACCGCAGAATCGGGATTCGTTCCCGGTTGGAAGTAGACCTTGATGACGCTTACGCCCGTCAGCGAGCGCGACTCGATGTGGTCGATGCCGCTGCCGAGCGTGAAGAAGCGTTCGAAACGGCTGGTGATGTCGGTCTCAATCTGTTCCGGCGGCATGCCCGAATAAAATGTCGCCACGACCACCACGGGAATGTTCATCGCCGGAAACATGTCCACGGGCATCCGGGTGATGCTGGCGACGCCGACTACGGCGATCACCAGACACACGACGACAATAAAATATGGGGTCTTGATTGCGAAGCGTGACACAGCTACTGCCCTTCTTCTTTCGCCGCAGCCATCTCTACCAGCTTGGGACTGACTTGCTGGCCGGGATGGATCTGGTTGCGGCTGCCGATGACGACCAGATCCCCTTCCGACAGCCCGGCGCGGACTTCCACGCGATTTGCGGTTTCCAGCCCCAGGGTCACCGCGCGCTCCTCGACAGTACCATCGGGACGAACTAAGAAAACGGTCGGCTTTTGATCGCTGCCGCCGATCGCAGTGAGCGGAATCGCCAGCGCGTCATTGCGCTGCTGGAGCGTCAGGTTCACGGTGGCGTACATGCCGGGAATCAGCACGAGATCCGGATTCGGCACGTCTACTTCGGTGTCCATGGTGCGCGTGGAAAGGTTCAACTTGTCCGCAAACCGCACCACTTTTCCGGGAAACGTCCGGTTCAGCGAAGGCACTTTGACCTCGACGGGCTGGCCGACGTGGACGGTGGGCACGGCAGACTCAGGCACTGGAAGAATCAGCCGCAAGAGACTGTTTTGGGACAACCGCACGACGGGCATGGCCTGCGTTTGCGAGGCGGTGCCGGCCTGGATCATCGAGCCGGTGTCCGCATACCGTTTGGTGACCACGCCGGTGAAGGGCGCGGTGACCTGGGTGTATTCGAAGATCGTCTTGGTCCTGGCCTGCTCGGCCTCGGCCACTCGTACCTGCTCCTCAGCGGCGGCAAGAGCTGATTTCGCGGCTTCCACCTGCGCCTCGGCCACCAGATCGCGGCTGCGGGCGTCATCGACTTCCTGCTGAGCCACCAGGCCCGGCCGCGTTTTCATAACGCCGGCGAGGCGGTCGGCCGTCAGATGGGCGATTTCATGGGCCGAGTTGGCCCGCCGCAGTTCTTGCTTGGCGCGCTCGAGCTCCGCTGTATTGCGTTTCACGGCCGCCGCGGCGCGGGCCAGGTCGTCGGCCATTTCCGGGACTTCGAGCGTAGCAAGCAGTTGGCCTTCCCGAACCCGGTCGCCGATATCGACGTTGATCTGCTTTACGTACCCCGCGACCTTGGCCATTACATCTACTTCCTGGTACGGCCGGAATTCCGCGGTCAAAACCAGGTCGCGGGCCAGATCGGCTCTTTCGCATTTCGCGACCGCGACGATGAGCGCTTTTGGCGGATCGGCTGTCCCTGCTTCGGTCTTGGCGGGCCGCGAGCAGGAAGAGACGATCACTGCGAAAACGATCGCCAAACCGGCGGCAACTCCTGTATACACTCTGGTTAACATGCAAGCCTCAGCTATCCCAGTTCTTTGATGATTTCCCGCAATTTTTCCAGAGAAAATGTGGGGGACCGGCATAGTCCGATCACCCTCTGCTCTCTAGCCAGCATGCGCGCTGCCACAGCAGGCAGATCGGCGGCAATCTCCCTGGGTATGGATAAGATTCCGTGGCAGTCTCCGAAAATCAGATCTCCGGAGCGGATCGTCAGCCCTCCGATCTCGACCGGCTCGCCGAACTCGACCATGTGCACGTAAGCATGGGACACCGACGGATGAGCCGCAAAGAGTTGATACCCCATTTTCTCGACAGCCGGCAGGTCGCGAACGCCCCCGTTCGTTACCGTTCCCACGCAGCCGAGAGCCCGGTGAATGCTTGCATGCACTTCGCCGACAAAGCCGCCGACGCCAGGCGGATCATCAAGGTCCTGAACGACTGTGACGCGCGGCCCCGGTACGGTCAGGATATAGCTCCACCAGTCGCCGCGGTCGAAATACGAATGGCCGACCGGCGGGGGGCCGGAGCCGCGGATGCGGGCGGTGACCGCGTAGCCGAGCATTGGTGGAAGCTGCGGGAACATACAGCGGATGCTGGCGTCGGCGAAGCCCTCGTTGCGCAGGCGCAGATCGAAAGTCTCGATGGCGTTCGACAGAGTGCAGGCGTCGAGGCGCCGAATGGCTTCTAATTGATCAAAGCTCAAAATTGATTCCACACCTTGCTCCCTTCGGCAAGGATTTTCGTGAATGAAGACTGGGAACGTAAAAACGAAAACCGCAGGATAACTAGCAAGCCGCCGGCGGGGGGCGAAACTCAAAAGGCCGGACCAGGGAGAAAAACCTGGGAAGGACTACTTCTCTCGGGGCAACGCAAAACTCCCGGGCCGAGTCGTCGGCGCGGATTTCCACGGTCTTTTCGGCAAAGGGAGCCTCGACCCCTTGGGCGCGGCATTCCTTCATCTTGGCCGCATTGGAGAGGTATTTAGTCGGACCGTCTTGGTGATAGAGACTCAGCTTCGCCTGGGTGGAAAGAGCGAACAGGAGCCCGGCGAGCAGCAGAATGCCCGCGCGCGAGAACCGGAACGCCAACCCAGCTCGTGGCATACTGGCCTGACTATACATCCGCGCTCGATCTCCTGTCAATTCGGCGCGGCGTCGGGGCGAAAACATTTCTGACATTAAACGTTGGCGAGGTCGATCCCGTATTTCTTCATTTCCTCGTCGTAATAGCGGCGAAAGAGCAATTCCCACTCCTCGCTGCCCTCGGGGATCTCGCGCTTCTGGGACTTGATTTTGACGCGGGCGGCATGGTCGATCTTATCTTCTACGACCAGCAATTCGGTGAGTCCCCTCACGATCTCCAGCCGGACGTCGTTCCACTCCATTTTGAACTTCACCCGGGGAAGCCGGCGCAACAGAGCGGCCAGCTTGTGCGACAGCTCGTTGATCTTGTCCCGCGAAAGCTTCGTCGGATCGCCCGTCTCTCGGCCCGAAGCGCGAATGATCTTCCGCTCGGAGAGGAGCAGCCGCTTGGTCCGCTTGAACATTTCCTGGTAGCTGACGCCTTCCCGGCGCATGTAATCGCTGTACTGCCCCAGAATTTCGCGCACCTCGTCGTTGATCTGGTCTTCGACGGAAAGCTCGTCGATGATAAGATTCTGGACCGCCTCCCGGACGGCCTCCGGATCTGCGATTTCCAACGGACCGTCGCCCAGACGCTTCGTGAGGTGCCGGGCCAAATAAGAAATAAACGCCCTGGACAACAGCATGTTTGCATTCAGTTTAGCATAGAGATCCGGCGGCCTACGCTTAGCCGCTGCCGGGCGGCCGGCAGATGGAATCCGTTCCCAGGCCGCGGCGCCCTCGAGATCAAAAAGCGATTCTCCCCTCGGGCGGCCGACGAACGCCTATCGCAGCGCCGCCACCAGAGTTCCCGTTTCTCGCAGGAGATTGAGCCGGGCCTTGGCGGCGGCGGTCTGGGCGTCGTAAAACGCTTCCCATTTTTGCGATTCCGCCACGCGCGCCTGTTCCACTTCGTTCATACTGATGCGTCCCTCATCTAAGCGCGCCAGATAGACCGAGAGAGTTTCTCGAGCGAGGTCCAGCTCCATGCGCGCCAGATCACGGGCCGTTTCCGCCTGCCGGACTTCCCGAAACAGCCGCCGCGTTTCCACCGCCAGGTTCGACTGGGCGGCTGAGATTTGCAACTTGACCTGCGATATTTCCGACTGCACCGCCGCCAGACGCGCACTGATCTGGCTGCGGGCGAGAAGTGGAACCTGGAAGGACATTCCAAGTTGGCCGTTGTTTCTCTGGAATGTTTTGAAAAACTCTTCGTAATTGTTATAACGGCCCAACATGGCGTATTGGGCCACCAGATCGATTCTCGGGAAATAGGCCCCTTTCTCGGCTTTTACGTCGAATTCCTTGGCTCGCAGGGTGGCTTGGAGGCGCTTCAGCTCGGGACTGTTGGCCAGCGCATCGGCGACCGCAGATTCTTCGGTCTCCGGTAAGACGGTCTCCGCGGGCAGCCCGCTCTCGACGGGTGCGATCCGCACGTTCTCATCTAATCCAAGATCCGCCCGCAGCATGTCTTCCAGGAATTCGGCCCGGGCCTGGAGGTTTTCGACTTGAGCGCGGGCCCGTGCCGTTTCCACCCGGGCGCGAGTCAGGTCGAGCGGGATGAGGCGCCCTTCCTCCACCCGGGCCCGCACTAGGCCCTCAATGCGCGTGACCAGATCCAACTGGCTTCTGGCTGCGGCCGCCGCGCGGGTGGCGCGCTCGAAGTCCAAATAATTCGCGGCCACACGGTACGCAATCTCCTCGGCTTTGCCTTCCCTGGACCGGCTGGCGGCGGTCGCCATTTCCGCCGCTTCGCGGACGCGCATGGACTGCGGGCGGTTGTAAATGAACTTGGATCCATACGCTTGGAAAATCGACGGCGCCGAGCCGGAGATGGAGAGCGGAAAGCCGTTGCTGTAAGCCAAGCCGGAGCCGACCGCGATCTGGGGAATGAAGGGCGCTCGGGCTTCTGCGATCGCCTGGCGCGATCTCTGCTCCTCCAGGCGGGCGAGCAGATAATCGGGGTTCTGGCGCAATGCCAGAGCTACCGCCTGTTGCAGGGTCAAAGCGCGCGTCTCCCCATCGGCGGGAGCCTGCGCCCAAACCGTGGCGGCGGCCAGCAAAGAAACAGGCAGGGTTGCAGCCAATCTTTTCGCGGTTTTATTCATATCTCAGAGCGTCCGTTGGGCTGAGGCGCGCGGCGCGGGAGGCCGGCAGCAGGCCGAACACCACGCCCACGCCGCAGGAAACCAGCAGGGCGGCGACGATCGCGACAGCCGATATCGGGATCTCCACGCCCTCTAGGAAGTGACGGGCCACGAGCGGCGCCGAAACGCCGACCAGAATGCCGGCGACGCCGCCCACAAAGCTGATCGCGCCGGCTTCCGTCAGGAATTGAATCAGCACCTGCCGCCGCGTCGCGCCCAGCGCCATGCGAATGCCGATTTCTCGCGTGCGCTCGGTGACGGTGACCAGCATGATATTCATAATAAATATCCCGCTGATGGTCAACGCGATCGCCGATACCAGGAAGAGCACGATGGTGAGAGCGAAGGAAATCCGCCGCGCTGTGCTCAAAAGAGCCGCCAGGTTGTTCACCGTGTAAAGCGACCCGGGCCGGTGCCGGCTGGTCAGAATCTGCCGGACCAGGCGCGTGGTCGCTTCTACCTCGTCGGGAGAGCGGACGGAGACATACAGCGGATCCACGCGGGGACGCTCGGTGAAGTACTCCATCACCGACATCGGGATGAGCACCGATTCGCCCGATATTTCCGATTGGCCGAAGGTGGGAATGCCTTCCCGGAAGGCGCCGATGATGGTGAATTGCAGGCCGTGAACCTTGATGGAGCCGCCGATGGCATTCTGGGGCGATCCAAAAAGCCGGGTCGCCAGATCCGTTGTCAGGAGGCATACCTTGTCCCGGTCCCGTATTTCCGCATCGTCATAGAAACGCCCCGCCACTACGGTCAGGTGGCGGACAATCTTGTAATCGGTATCCGAGCCGAGGACGGCCACATCGCGCTGGCGGCTGTCGAGCAGCATGCGATCGTAGATCTTGATCACGCCAGCCACGCCCGACGCCGCGTCTCCCAGTTCTTCGCGCACTGCGGCCACATCGTCGGGCGTGATGTAGTCGCTCTGCATGCCTCCGGCCACGTTTTCTCCGGGCTCGTAATACGCATAAATCAGGTTGGACCCGACGCCCTCGATCAAGCGCACGACAAACGCGCGGCCGGCGAGGGCCACGGTGGCAACCAGAATGACCGACGCGTTGCCGATGACCATGCCGAGGCCGGTCAGAAAAGTCCTCAGCTTATGCGCCCAGAGCGCCGTGAAGGCGAATCGGATTGTGTCGAGCAGCATCAAAATGCCATTCTGCGCCGGAAAAATTCAGCCGGCGGGGTAGGCCGCCTTTTGCCGGCGCTCGCCGGCGCCGATCGGCCTCGGCGAAGTTGTGTCCCCTTGCCGGATTTGGCCGGGTCGGGGGCGGTACTAAAAAAATCAGGGTGCGCGGCTCGCCCCAAAACAGAGTTGCCGGAGCGGCGCGGTTCCGGGGCCCGGATAAGACGGCCAGCGACGCTTTCACCGGCCCGCGCCTCAACCCGAAATTCGACGGAACACTGAGCCGCCCCAAAAGCCGTCTGTAATTACCGCAACGGCGCCATCTAAACCGCTCCGCGCAGGAAGCCAAGATCGGGGCCGGAAGCTAAAGCAGTTTCTTCAGCAGCCCTTGCACCTCCGAAGGGGGCGGATCTTCCGGCTTGCGGTTCGAGCGCAGATAGGCTTGCAGCAACTGGCGGGCCCGGATGGGATCTCGCTTTGAGGCGACCAGTTGCTGGCCTCGCGTGAACAGGTAATCGGGCGAGTCGGGCGCCAGCTTCTCAGCCTGATCGAATAGCGCGTCCGCCTCGGCGTACCTGTGGCGCTCGTTCAGGAACGAAGCCAGTTCTAAAAGCCTGCCAGGATTGGCGGGTTCCAGCGCCAGCGCTGCCCGGTATTCTCGTTCCGCTCCTGCATGGTCTTTCTCCGCCGCGCGGATCAAAGCCTGGGCGCGGTGGCCCTCGGCCGCATTGAGGGTGGCTAGTTTTGCGGCGACCGCTTTCGCCCGGTCCAGGCCTCCGCCGAGAAAACCGGGGGCTTGTAAATCATAGTCCAGGAGGTCGCTCCAAGCTTCGATATTCGTTGGATCCAGTTCAGCCGCGCGGGCAAATTCGTTTCGCGCCTTTCTCGCCAGCACGATGGCGCGAATAAAGATCACGCGCTCCGCCCGGCGGCCATAGGCCTTGCCCAGCCAGTCGTGATAGCGCGAGACGCCAGGCGCCGCCTGGACGGCCTTTTCCAGAAAATCGATAGCGGCTTCGTAATTTTCGGCTCCGTAGGCTTGCACGCCTCGCTGAAACAGCGATTCGGCGGCCGCGTTTTCCACCGGGTTTTTCGCCCCTTCTTTTACGTCCGGCTGTTTGATGCGGGGATCCAAAGCCGGCGGATCGGGTTCCGCTTCCCGCGTTTTTGCGGGCGCTTCCTTGGCCTCTTCGGCCTCCCGGGGCGGTGTTCCGGTGTTTGGATTTTGCGCCTGAAGCGCAGTCCAGGAGGAGAATGCCAGCAACCCTAGCAGCAGTACGTTCATGTGGTGATTTTGGGGCGAACCTGCTGCCCCGGCGAATAGATATGCTCGCCCGGCAGAAGCACAATCTGGTTGTCGGCCAATCCCTCCAGCACCTGGACCCGTCCCAGGTCATGAATACCCAGCCGGACGGCCTGCCGCGAGACCATACCGTTCGCATCCACTACCAAAGCCATGGTCTTGTCACCCTCCCGCACCAGCGCCTCGCGCGGAATGGTGAGGGCATTCCGGGCCTCTCCGGTCCGGATGGCGACGTTTACGGTCACATTGGGAAGCAGCCGGCGCTCCCGCGTATCAATCGTGCAGAGCAACTCCCCTACGTTACGCGTTCCGACGGTCTGAATCAGTGAGGGCAAGCGTTCCACGCTGCCTTCCCATTCCACTCCCGGCAACGCGTCCCAAGTGATACGCACGGGCTGGCCGATCCGGACGGGGCCCAGCTCCGGCTCGTCCACCAGCAGCCGGACCCGAACCTTATCCAGCAGACCGACCTTGGCCACAACCGCGCCGGGAGCGTAATAGCCGCCCGGCCGCAGCGCGAGCATATAGAGTGTGCCGGATATGGGAGCACGCACTTCCGTCTGGCTGAGGGCTGTCATAGCCTGGGCCACGGCCGCCTGGGCCTCGCGAACGCGGGCCTGGATGCGCTCGCGATCCTCGGGGCCGAGGAAGGATTTGCGCTTCCGCTCGAGGGCCGCCATATCCATCTCGGCCTTTATCAAGCGGCGTTGCTGCTCCTGCAACTCGACGCGCGGAGCGGCGCCTTTCTCAACCAAACGCTGGAGGACGGCGATCTCTTTCTCGGCGGTTTCCCTTTCGAGGCGGGCTTCGGCGATGGCAGAATCGATCTGCGCGATCTCCGCCGAGCTGCCGCCGCGCTCGAGCACGGCCTCATCGGCGCGCGCCGCTTCCAGTTGCGCCTGGGCGTGCGCCAGGGCTTCCCGCGCGGCCGCAGTGTCAACTTCAGCCAGCAGTTGGCCGCGGCGCACCTGGTCGCCCTCTTGAACGTTCACCTTGATGACGCTGAGCCCGGCCCGCGCGCTGACGTCCACGCTATCGAAGGCTTCCACTTTGCCGTTGGTGGTGAGAGTCTGGACAAGATCGCCGCGTTTTACCCGCGCGGCAGGCGCTTCGGGGGGTTCGGGCTGGCGGAAGTGGAGCCAGAGCGCAACGCCCAGCGCCACGAGAACGAGAGTGAGGGCGGCGCGCTTCAATTTGGCTTCCGGTAGGCGAAGTCCCAGACTTGAATATTCACTCTCGCGCTGTCCTGCAAATCCTGACCGCTGGATGCAAACTGCACTACCGCATACTCACCGGGTTCGATCGGGTCGACGGGCCAAATCTTGTAGACGGTCGGGGCAAGCTGCTGCCGGAAGACCTCCACCTCTTTCTGCTGTTCCATCACTTCCTTGCTGACGGGGATAATGGTGAGGTCCTCTACGATGCGCGAATCTTTCTTGACGGTGAGCCGTGCGATGCCGAGGCGCTCCACACGGTCGAGACGCACGTAAAATTCCGGCTTTGGAGAATTGACCACGAACGCCGAATGCGGCCCTTCCAGCTCGACCGTAGCTTTCCCGGCGACCACAGGAATCGGCGCAATGACCTTGAGGACCGAGCGGCGTTTGTTCCCTTTGACTTTGGGATCCCCTTGCTTGAGAGGCGTTGTCTGATCGCCGTTCACCCAATAAACGCCGTCGTCTAGCGGAACCCTCTGCAATTCCGTGCGGAACCGGCGTTCCGCTTCCCTCTCTGCCCGGTCTTCCTCAGCCCGCTGCTGCTGCTCCTCCTCTATCCGCTTCCGCTCGCGCTCCGTGCGGTCCAGATCCACCAAAACCAGCGGCAGCTCCTCCCACTGGCTCCGCTCCACGCTGTAAAATCGAACGCGGTCGGAAAGCACCTGGTATTCTCTCACCAGGTGGTCAGATCCGTCTTTCAGGTACAATCGGAAGTTCCCCGCGGCCAGCGCCGCGATGGCCGAAAGTATGCCTAAAATGAAGGTTCCTACAATCCGCATGCCGTTCCAAGCGCCGTTGGACGCATTCTCCGGCCCTTTCGTTGCCCTTTAACAGTATAGAGCATCCGGCCGTGCAGGACCGCTTGTGCGGCGCGGCGGCGGAATTGTAGCCTGGAGGTAATGACTCCCGCCACGCATGTGGTCGCCGGCGCAGCAGCCGCGGCGCGGTTCCGAAACGCCGGCGCAGCTCTGGCGGCCGCCTTCCTCCTGCATTTCTTCCTGGATGCTGTTTACCATTTTGAAGCCTTTTACGAGCTTTCGGTTCCGGCGCAGTGGAGTTACAGCTACACAATGTTCATGCTGTTCGGGGGGCTGCTGCTTCTCGGAGCGCCTGTTTTCGTGCATCTCGCGCGCCATGATCCCGCCGTTTCGTCGTTCGGCTGCTACGCCTTGTTGATGTGCGCCCTGGCCTTCGAGCCGAAGTGGGACTGGAAACTGTTCTGGGGAGCCATGTTGTCCGCGTTTTGGCTGCTGATCACCCGGGCCCCGGAGCCTCGCAAATGGATTCTCTGCGGCTTTGTCTCCTATTTGCCGGACTGCCTGAAAAAGCCGATCCCGCTGCTGGCCAGGCTGCACGACGCCGCACATTACCGCTCCGATCTGGATCTGGGGGACTGGGTTTCACTGCTGGGACGCGGGCGCTGGCGGATTCCGGTAAACGACAGAATTTTCGATCCGTATTATCAAGCTGGATATGTGCTCGAAATTCTGCTCGAAGCGGTGATCCTGTTTGGATGCCTCTACTGGCTCTCCCGCGGGAGGGCTGCGGCAACCGATCACCCGGCCGGCCGCCAGAGCGACGCCATTGCGGAGGGAAGCCTGATACGAAAATAGGCGCCTTGCGGGCTCCGGCGCTGCCGAAGACGAATTCCCCAACATAATGCGGAGGCGGCAGATTCGTATCGGCTTGCCGTATGACGGCTTGCCCCGAATTATTGGACCTTTGTAACTTCGAACTTCCCGATCTTTTCCAGAGCCGGCGCAATCTTTTGCGCATCCCCGACCACGACAATCGCGGCTTGCTCGGGCGAAATGTATTTCTTCGCCGCGCTCAGAATCTGATCCGGCTCGACGGAGCGGATGCGGGTGGTGTAAGTCTCCAGATAATCATTAGGCAAGCCCATGCTTTTGACCAACGCCAACTGCGTGGCAAGCCCGTTCTGGCTTTCGAGGCGCATGACAAAGAAGCCGCTCAGGAAGTTTTTAAAGTCGCGCAACTCGGAGTCGCCCACCGGCGTTTTGGACATGACCTCCAGGTTGCTCAGCATCGCTTCCACCGCCGGCTCGATCACTTCATTGCGGACCTGGGTGACAGCTTCGAATACGCCGGCGTCCTTCTGGGCATCAAGAACACTGTGGGCATCGTAAGCGTAGCCGCGCTTCTCCCGGATGTCATTGAAGAGCCGGGAGCTCGTTCCCGTGCCTAAAATGGCGTTGGCCAGCACCATCGGGAAGTATTCCGGGCTCGTGCGGGTAACCGCCAGCCGGCCAACACGAATATCGGCCTGGACGGAGCCTGGACGATCAACCAGTACAAGCGTGCGCCGGCTTTCGGGGAACTCCGCCTTAGGCGGGGCAGGGAGGGGTTTTTGCCGCCATTCCCCGAACTTCTGCCGCACCAGGTCCATGACTTTGTCTCGCTGCGGCAGTTGGCCCAGCACAATGAGTACGGCGTTGTTTGGAACCAGAAATTGATCGCGAAAGGCCGTAAGCTTTGCGGCGTCGATTTTGTCAATCGACTCGGGCGTAGGGCTGATCCGCGAATAAGGGTGAGGGCCATACACAATTTCATTGAACTTGAGCTCTCCCTGAAAATCGGCCCGGGAGCGCTGGAGCAGCAGAGACTGCTTTCGATTCTGCTTTCGGAGTTCCACCTCATCAGAGGGAAATGTCGCATTCCGGGCGACGTCGGCGACCAGATCGAGCAGCCGGCTGGTATTTTCCGAGAGCGCGTTGGCGCCGATGATCAGAGTATCGCGGCTGCTGCTGACGTTCAGAGATCCCCCGATGGAAGCCAGTTCTTCGGCGATCTGGCGCGAAGAGCGGGTGGTTGTGCCTTCTTTCAGAAGGGCGCCGACGTTTTCAGATAGGCCCGGCAGATCGGCGGGGTCGAATTTTGATCCCGCCTGAAAATCAAGGCGTACGGTGACCAGCGGGAAACGGTTGTCCTGCACCAGCACCAGCAAAAGCCCGTTCGGGAGCCTGGTCTCGAACACCGGTGGGAGCTTGTAGACGGGCAGAGGGGGGGTATCCGGCGGTTTGGTCCGGTCGATTTTTTGCGCTTGCATAAGAGCGGCCGAAAACAACAGAAATAAGCTGAGAGGGAGCCGCGAAATCATGGGGCCTCCTTTGGCGGCGCGGCCTGCGGTTTCGGGGAGGCGGGTTTCGGCGCCGGAAGGATCTCCAAGACAGTCCGTTTTTCCGGCGCCAAATATTTCTTGACCGCCGCTTGCACCTGGGCGGGCGTTACGGCGACGAACGCGTTGATTTCCTCGGTGATCCATTCGGGCTTGCCGTCAAACATCTCGTACTGGGCCAGCAGCCGGGCGCGGTTGAGCGAGCTTTGCAGCTCGTTCAGGCGGGATGCGCGCAGAAAGGTGCGCGCCCTCTGCATTTCTTTCGGGTCGATCCCGTCTTTCTGGATTTTGCCGATCTCTTCCTGGACTTGATCCACGATCTGCTTTCCGGTGAAGTTTGGCTTGCGCAGAATGAAAATCCCATACAGGCCAGGGTCCTTATAGTCCGAAGCGCTGCCAACCGGCCAGCCCAGGTTTGCTTCATAGCGGACCACGGACTGTTTCCCCTTTACCAGGTTCAACTGGAAGCGCGAACTCTCGCCGCCGGTGAGGAGCACGTCGGCCATAACCAGGGCATTGTAATCGGGGGAGCGCCGCGGCGGCCCGGGATAGCCGATAATCACGGCGGGAACCTGCGCCAGCGGATCGTGGTAGACGTCCGATCGTGCGACCGAATCGGAAGGCTCGCGAAGATCCGGAGGCGCGGGCTGCGGCTGGGCCGGAATATCCCCAAAATAGGTTTCCACCAGCTTTTTGGCCTCGGCGATTTGGATATCTCCGACAATCGCGAGAACTGCGTTATTCGGTGCGTAGTGGATCTTGAAAAACTGCGCCACGTCTTCCACGGAAGCGGCATTCAAATCTTCGAACGAGCCGATGATCGAATGAGCGCTCTGCCAGTTGCGAAAAGCCAGCTCCGGCCAGCGCTCGATGATCGCGGTGTTATAGGGCTGGTTGTCGAAGCTGAGCCGCCGTTCCTGTTTGACAGCCTCTTTTTGGTTGGCGAGATTCTCGGCAGTAATGGCCAGGCTGCGCATGCGGTCAGACTCCAGCCACAAAGCTACGCCGAGCTTATTGGAAGGCAGCACCTCGAAGTAGTCGGTGAAGTCGGAGTGGGTGGAGCCGTTCAATATGCCGCCGTTGGACTCCACCAGCTTAAAATGCATGCCCTTGGGAGCGTTGGCCGACCCTTCGAACATCATGTGCTCGAACAGGTGGGCGAAACCCGAGCGGCCTTTTTGCTCCGAACGCGCTCCGACGCCGTACATGAGGTAGACCGCGACTACGGGAACCGCGTTGTCCCGCGAAAGCACGACGCGCATTCCGTTGCGCAGTTTAAATTTTTCGATCGGAATGCGGAACTCGGCGGTCTGGGCCAGAGCGGCCATGGCAGCGATTGCACAAAGGAGAAGAAGTTTCATACTGTCCTCATTGTACGCAGACCGCCTTCGTTTTGCCCTCGTTTCGACGGGAAGCCGGCCTTGCCGGCTTGGCCCCCAAACAGCGCTTGCGTGCCGTAGACTGTCCACGGCGGCCGGACTTAGGGCCATCCGCGGCGCGATGGAGCCGCCCGCGGGTCTCGGCCGCCGCTGGAGCGCTTCGACTGGCGCTTCGGGCGCATCCTGATGCCTCCTCGGGAGCGCCGGTCATGATCAAGGCCGGATACCGGCTTGTTAGAATACCTGAATGAGCCGATCCGGCGCGAGTCTCGCCGACGGTTTTTTCCAGTACTCGCTGCTCCTGCTGGTCGCGACAGGCTTCGCCGCAGTGCTCTCGACCGGCAGGCTCGACGAGCCGACCGCTGCGCTGGCCGCGGCGGCTCTTCTCGGGCGCGCCTTCATCATCAAGGGATGGATGAAGCCACCCCTCTCGGCCTTCTGGGTCCAGGCGCTGACCATCGCCTATATCCTGTTTTATCCTGTGGATTTTCTGTATCTTTCCGGCAGTTTCCTCGGCGCCACGGTCCGCATGATTTTCTTTCTGGCCTCTATCAAGCTGCTGACCGCCAACCACGGGCGCGACTACCTATACCTCAGCATCATTGCCCTGCTCGAGGTGCTGGCCGCGGCGATGCTAACGTCCAGCGCCAGCATCCTCGGATTTCTGGCCCTGTTTCTGGTTTTCGCGGTCGCCGCCCGGACGCGATACGAGATACAGAGGAACGCGGAAGTGGCAGTACATAAGCCCGCCGCCGGGGGCAGCTTGGGCTGGAGGCTTTCAGTGTTGAGCTTGGCGCTGGCGGGTGGGATCGCGTTGCTCGCCCTGGCTTTGTTCTTTGTGGTGCCTAGGGCGGCGGGAGCCTATCTGTCGCGCCTGCCGGCGGCCGGGGAATCCGTGCTGGGATTTTCCGACGAAATCGTGCTGGGCACGCCTGGCCGGGTCAGAAGGGATAAGACACCGGTAATGAGGGTCAAGATTCTCGAAGGCCCCCCGTTAAATAACTTGAAGTGGCGCGGCGATGCGCTTCAGTATTTCGACGGAGTCAAGTGGTCGAATCCTCCCTCCATTGGCCATGTGCTTGCAGGCGCCCAAGGACGCTATATCGTGGGGCGGCTCCGGCGAAGGAGCAGGCTGCTGCCGGGCGCCATCTTGCGGTATCGCGTTCTGCGCGCGCCGATGGACTGTGACTCGTTATTCTTGCCGGGGACGCCACAGATTTTGGAAGGCGATTTTGGACGGCTTGAAGTCAGCGATACGGACAGCATTTCG
This sequence comes from Bryobacterales bacterium, assembly GCA_035652135.1. Lineage (GTDB taxonomy): Bacteria > Acidobacteriota > Terriglobia > Bryobacterales > JACQDG01 > DASREK01. The sequence continues at coordinate 32,400 of DASREK010000214.1, forward strand.
ACGCCCGGCGGCCGGTGGAAGCCTCTGCGCTACGAGGGCTGGAGCTTTATCGGCCCGGCGCGGCCCGCGGAAGCCGGCGACGTAGAAGGCCCGTTTCAAACGCGCATCCGCTCCCGGTACCTGCAATTGCCGGCGCTGGACCCCAGGATTCCGGCGTTGGCCCGGCAAATAACGGAAGCCGAAATGAGCCCCTATTCGCGCGCTGTTGCCATCGAGCGCTATCTGCGAACTCACTTTGGCTACACCCTGGAACTGCCCCTGGAACGCCTCAGCGACCCACTGGCCGATTTCCTTTTCAACCGTAAAAAAGGTCACTGCGAATACTTCGCGTCGGCGATGGCGGTGATGCTGCGGAGCATCGGGATTCCGGCGCGCGTAGCCGACGGATTTCAGAGCGGCGTATATAATCCCGTCTCTGGCTATTACACGATTCGCGCCAGCGAGGCGCATGCTTGGGTGGAGGCGTATTTTGCCGGTTTGGGATGGGCCACATTCGATCCCACGCCGCCCGAACCGGCGCCGGAGGCGCTTCTGGGCCGCTCCTGGCAGTATCTCGACGCCCTGGAAACGTTCTGGAACGACTGGATCATCCAGTATGACGTCAACCGGCAGGCGAGCCTCGCTCGAAGCGTTCAGATCGAGTGGTACAAGGCTGGCTACGAGACCATGGAGCGCTGGGATCGCGTGTGGCTGTGGGCGGGCGGCCGCTGGGAACGCTGGAAACAGAAGCCGGCTCAGGCTGTGGCGGGGACCTTGCAGGTTCTGGCGGGGTTCCTGGCAGCCTGTGTAGCGGTCTGGGCATTGCCGCGCGTCCGCGCCTGGGTTGTCACGCAGCGGGTGAGCCTGGGGCGCGGAAGTCACAAGGACTGCGCCTTGCTTTACGAGCGCGCTCTCGCGCAAATGCAGCGCCGCGGCTTCAATCGGGAAACGTGGCAGACCGCCGGCGAGTTCGCCAAGACCGTCCAGCCCCCGGAATGTCCGGCTGCCGTGTGTGCGCTGCTGGGCCAAATTACGCAGAGTTATGAACGAGCCCGATTTGGTTGCGATGGCGAAGCAGGGCGGCGGCTGGCATTGCTGATCAGGACGCTCGAAAGATCGCCGGTCTAACTTCGCTGGCGCATGCAGCGCGTGCAAACTCCCTCGCGCCGCATATCGCCGGCCTCGCCGCTTTCTCGCATTCACCGCCTGGCAGACCAGCCAGAAATATGCCCCCGTCAGGAATGCTAAAATAGAGGTCGGCTTCGCTCCCCGACTCCTCAGGCAGTCCGGCGTTCGAGACAGAGTTGTCTGGACGTGCCTGAGATGCTGCGAGCAGGCCTCTGAATGGAGGCGCGAGGCCGTGCGGTCACTGCCTTCCCGATGAAAATTGGATTTGTCAGCTTAGG
>DASREK010000215.1:0-4484 GCA_035652135.1 Bryobacterales bacterium
CGGAGACGCAGCATCTGCCCGCCCTGGCTGTGAGGCGGAATCCGCATCTCGACCGGACCGTCGAGGGTCGGGACTGTCACTCTGGCCCCTAAAACCGCCTCCCAGGGAGCGATGGGCAGATCCACTTCCAGATCGGATTCATCTCGTATCCGGAATGTCCGGTGAGGCAGCAAATGGACGCGCAAATATAGGTCGCCGCGTTCGCCGCCGCCCATCCCAGAGCCTCCCTTTCCCGGGACACGAATCACAGAACCTTCCCGCACTCCCTTAGGAATATTGACCGTGAACCGCTCGAAGCGGGTTTGGGAGCCGGAACCGCCGCAAGCGGGGCACGACCTCTTGTCTTTGACGCCTGAGCCGCCGCAGATCTGACAGATGTCTTCCATCGGAACGGAAACCGTCCGGCTGCCGCCTCGATGCGCCTCCTCCAGGCTGAGAGCAACCTCAGACTCTATGTCCGGCCCGCGCTGGGAAAAAGAAAAGGTAGCGCCGCGCCGTGGTGATCCGCCGAACAGCGTCTGGAAGAAGTCGCTGAATCCACCAAATCGGCTTCCGGCGAAAACGTCGCCCAGGTTCCCGAACTCCATCCGAAAAGCTCCCGCCTCGCCCGCCGGCGTGAAGTCGGCCCCGGCTTTCCAATCCGCTCCCAAAGCATCATACTTTTTGCGTTTCTCGGCATCCGAGAGAACTTCGTATGCTTCGTTGATCTGCTTGAAGCGCTCCTCAGCATCCTTGTCGCCGGGATTCACATCGGGATGATACTTACGCGCCAACTTGCGGTACGCGCGCTTGATCTCCTCTTCGCTCGCGTTTCTGGGCACCCCGAGCGCCTCGTAATAGTCCTGGAACTTGACTGCCATGTGTGCTGCACCGGAAGAGCAAAGCCCTGCCCGCGCCCTGCATTCACGACCGGGCTGCGAATCCGAGCATTTCCCGCCATAGCCGCATCGAAAATCCGGTGGAGAGGGCCCCGTCCAGTACCGAGTCTCTGATCTTCGCGCCCCGCTGCGGAGTTTTTCTGGACGCGGATTCCGAAGTCTCTCATCTCAGGCTGCGGCCGGTCCTGCAAGCTCCAGCCATTGGCGCATCTCTTGCCGCGGAGCGGCGCCAGCGCGCTGAAACACCAACTTTCCGTCCCGAAAGACCAAAAAATATGGGATCGCCTGGATACCGAACCGGGCCGCGAGCTCTGGGTGGGCCTCGATATCCACCTTGAGCACCAGCGCTTTCCCTGCCATTTCCCGCGCGAGCTCCTGCACCTCCGGACCGGACATGCGGCAAGGCCCGCACCATTCCGCCCAAAAGTCCACCAGCACAGGAACAGAGGCCTCGTGGATGATGCCGTCAAGCGAAACCTCGTCGCCGGCCGTCATCGGCTCGTCGGCGGGCCCGAGCGGCGCCTTGCAGGCGCCGCAGCGCCCCGCGTCGGCCAGCCGGCTGGCAGGAACGCGATTCTTGGCCCTACAGTTCGTACACGTGCGGACGATCGAGTAGGCCATCGGACGCCTCAATTCCTCCAAAATTAGCGGTACGCCGGCCTGCGCCGTTTCAGGATCAATTCTCGACTCCTCCAGCGGATCCTCCGTTTTCGTTTGAGCACGGCTCGCAAAAGCCTCTCTCGCCCGATCCAGAGGACGAAACCAGAGCGGACGGCGTCAAAACCCCTCATTCTTTTACCACGCGGAGGTTGTTAGTCACTGAGAACACACCTGATACTCCTCTCGCCCGAATGCCGGCTAGATTCTTGTCGGCTTCGCTGGATACGGCGCCTTCCAGGGTGACATTTCCATTCTTTACGATGATGTGAATAGTAGGGACGGCCCTCAGGGCGTAGCGGCTGAGGCTGGAATCTCCATAAATCGCCCGATACATTGCGAGCCTGATGCGGTCGTCGTTCGGTGAGAGCGGCAGCACTTCGATTTTGTTGTCCACGCTCTCCACACCTTCAATGCTCTGCACAGCCCTTTCCGCGTCGGCCTTGAGAGTCGGCCGGGTGACCTGGCCCATCAGGTCCACCTTGTAGCCATCGACCTTGAACGCAAGGTTGTCAAACACGCCATAGAGCGGAAGCATCACCAGTTCGTGGCGCACCTCCCTCTCTAGTCTTTGCCGCCCGCGCTCGGAGGGCCCCCGCTGCTGGCTCCAAACGTTTCCCCAGCTCGCGGCAACCAGAGCGGCTAGCGTTCCCACAACCCAGCGGACTTGTTTCGCGCGGCGCGAGGCAGCAGCGGGGTTCCCCGACAGTATCCTTTGCATGTGCGCATCCTCCTTTGTCCTCTCAAACAATCGAATATTACCCTTGGCTCTCCGAGTGGTAGCGGCCGCTTGGGCATTCAAAGGCTCAGAAAGCGCGACGGGCGGTCCGTACCCGCCGCGCATTGCGGTTTTGCGCGCAGGCGTCCTCCCTACCAGCGGATGCCAAACGTGACTGGCGCTATCGTCGTGTCGACGTTTTTCGTGAACATGTGGTGATACCGGACTTCCGCGTAAAATTTCGCTTTGGTCTGGCCGAGCGCAAAGCTCAGGCCGCCGCCTGCATTCAGCCCTCCTTTTGTCACGCCATAGGACCCTATGATCTGGTTGGTCAATACATTCGCAGGGTAGAAAACGCCCCACCACGGATCGAAGACTGTCACCGTAGCCAGCGCCGGCTGGGTAAATTCGACAGTGCGGTGATAAACCCCACCGCCGCCAATCACGTAGAAGTTCGCTCGGCCGCTGTGGTTCAACTGCAAACGAGGAGCGGCTGTGAAAGCCCATATTCGCGTGGAGCCGTTCGGCGCATTGATTTGCTGGAGCGCCGTTTTGTTGATCCCCGAGTCGTTGAACATGAACTCGCCCAAGAGGCTGAGCCGGGGCCTGACGTTCACCCCCGCGCCCCCGGTGATGTTCCAGCCCGTGTTGAGCTTGGCCCCTATGCCCTGAACCGGTTCAGAAAAGCCTCCCCCGATATTACCCGTGAATCGAGAAGTTTGACCCACGGAATATCCGGGAAAAACGAGTAAGCATCCGAACATCAACAGACACCATTTGCGCGTCACGGATATGCCTCCTTTCGTCAAACTTCCTTCTTCAAATTGAGGTTGCGCTCGATTGGCAGGTCTGTCGGCTGGCAACGCCGCCGGTCTCTGCTCAAGCGGCCTGTGCCAAGGCGGCTAAGTACCGCAAGTCCGGTCCTGCCGCTTGTTGCGCCTGCTGGTTGTCCAGCTCTTCCTGACAGCGAATGCAATACGACGCCCAAGGCACGGCGGCCAGCCGCTTCGGGCTGATCTCGCCCTCACAATGCAGGCAAAAGCCGTAAGTGCCGTCAGAAATGCGTTCAAGCGCGGCCCGGACTTCCCGAAGCAGGCGCGATTCCAAATGACGGCTCCAAACCGCCATGTCACGCTGCGCTGCAAGCTGGCTTTCTTCCAAAGGTTCGGCTGCTCGCTGGATCGTAATCTCGTCTCGTTGCTGGAGCAGCCTCGACAGTTCATTGCGCTTGGCTTCTAACATCACCCTGAATTTTTCGAGGTCTTGAGCGCGCATCGTCAGCTCCTTCATTGTGGCGTTAAAGCAAATCATCAAGTTCTTAATATATAATCTTAGCGTATCTATGTCAATATATTTTAGTATGAACTTAACGAAAAAATTTTAAGTGATTTATTTTCAATACCTTAATATCTAAAAAGATGTCCTAGTTAGCTGTAACTTACGGGTCTTGAGGCAGCGTCAGAAAAAAACGGAAGAGAAGGCACGGTAGCATTGCTTTTCGTAAGGAGGATAAAAAGATGAAGAGTCTGTTAGCTGTCGTTCGGCCGGCCCTGTTGTGCCTGCCAGGATTCTTGGTCAGTTCGGGGGTGACCTGGCCCCAGCCCGTCCCCTTGCGTCCGGATCAGCTCGACCAATTGGTCTCCCGCATTGCCCTGTACCCAGATCCCTTGTTAGCGCAGGTCTTGACGGCTTCCACATATCCGGATCAAATCCCAGAGGCGGCGGCCTGGGCAGACCAGCACAGTTATCTTAGAGGCGATGCTTTGGCCCGGGCGATTTCTGACGATCATTTGCCATGGGATCCCTCTGTTTTGGCGCTATTGCCGTTTCCTTCAATCCTCGACATGATGAGCCGCGATATGGCCTGGACGCGGCAATTGGGCGATGCGGTCCTCGTCCAACGCGCGGAGGTGATGGATGCCGTCCAGCGGATGCGCCGAAAGGCATATGATTACGGGTATTTACGAAGTAATTTGTATATCCGAGTGATCGCAATGCCCGGGTATATTGAGGTCCTCCCCGCTGTGCCGGCCTACATCTATGTCCCCGTTTATGATCCTCTGATCGTTTTCGCACCGCCGAGGAGGGGAATTTCGGTGAGCGTCGCCATCACTTTCGGTCCGCCTGTTGCGGTTGAGCCGGCATTTGTAGCGTTCGGGTGGAGGCAAGCCGGTTTTCTATGGCCCTCTCACGTTGTCGTGGTGGACCGGCGGCCCTGGCAGCGCACGTGG